>URQA01000039.1 GCA_900549885.1 uncultured Eubacteriales bacterium
TGGGCAACCGTGTGGGTTCGACTCCCACTACCCGTACCACGTCGGAGCAAAGTTCGCTTTGCTCCGACGTTTTTTATGCCCGCGGCAAAAAGACGTGATCTGCTCTCTCCCTTGCGCCCCTCTCCAAATCGCCCCCACTGTGCTGGGCTTCGATTTGATTCTGGCGCTTCACGGTATTTTTTCGTGCACAAAAAAGTACGTTTTAACCGCCCCTTTCAAAAGAAAGACATGACCAAAAAGTCATGTCTTTCTTTTGGGGTTTCGGCCGCTTTGCGGCCTCCTCCCCTTGGCATTTCAATGCTCGGTCGGGCAAAGCCCTCCCTCCGCAATTCTTCGGTCCTACGGACCTGCGAACTTACGGCGCATCAGCGCCATCGGCCAGAAGGTCGGCGTTGAGTGCGTTTTCGTCTACGAGAGGAAATGTCAATTTTAGTCGTTCCGTTCATAATAAAAGGCCATCCTTGGAGCACTCTCCGTAAGAACAGTGCCCCAAAGCTTTTGTATTTTAATGTTTAATGTGATGTCGCTTGTTGGCTATATAGTTTTGAGATTAAGCCGTTTTTGCTTTGGTTCGTTCCCACTCTTCTAAATGCTCTTGGATCGCATTTTCCATTTCTTTAGGGGGAAATTTCCTTAAAATACCTACGCCGTTGTAGTATATGTCCATCATCAGATTGATCGTTTTCATTGCTTTACATCTTAAATTCGATTTTTTTCAAGAATGTGTGAAAAAGAAGCGCGCCCCTTGGAGTCCTAATTTCCTTGTAAATCAAGGAAAGCAAAAAACACCATTGATGTCCAAACCTTATGAGGTTCAGCTGTCAATAGTGTTTTCAAGTGGCGGAGACGGTGGGATTCGAACCCACGTGCCCTTGCGGACAACTTGATTTCGAGTCAAGCTCGTTACAACCACTTCGATACGTCTCCATAACAAAAATATTCAGTTTTAGGCAAAAAAAGCATAATTTCACGCTAGCTTAGTTACACGCCACCTGGGTAACGCTGCACATCAAGCTGTAAAACCGCAACTAATGCCCCCCGACCCTTGGTCTCCTAATAAGATACCCTATTTTTCTCAAAAAGTCAATGAGACATTGCAATTTCTTCCCAATCGCCGTATACTTGATTTCTACACCATCCTTGCGAAAGGAGCCTGTCTATGAATCTTGCCCAAACGGCGCTGGGCTTGCGGGACTACATCCAATCCTGGCGGCGGCGCCTTCACCAATATCCTGAGCTCAGCCTTCAAGAAGTCCAGACGACCCAAGCCCTTGCGGAAGAGTTGGACCGCTTGGGCATTCCTGTCATCCGCTTTCCTGGCCACACTGGCCTTATAGGTGTCATCGCTGGATCATTCCCTGGGAAAACCGTTCTGCTCCGGGCTGACATTGATGCCCTTCCCATTCGGGAGAACACCGGCCTGCCCTATGCCGCTCAAAACGGCGCCATGCATGCCTGCGGCCACGACTGCCATGCCGCCATGCTGCTGGGAGCGGCAAGACTTCTGCTGGAGCACCGGGAAGAACTGCCAGGTACGGTCCGACTGCTGTTCCAAGCCGCAGAGGAAACCTCCCATGGAGCGGAATATTTCATCTCCCAAGGTTGCCTGGATGGGGTGGATGCCGCTTTCGGCATACATATCTGGAGCGGCTTGACCGCCCCTCTCATCAGCGTGGAAGCGGGTCCCCGCATGGCTGCCTGCGATAATTTTGAGCTGGTGGTCCACGGAACTGCCGCCCACGGGGCCTCTCCCCATCTGGGCTGCGATGGAATCGCTGCGGCTGCTGCCGCGGTCACCGCCCTTCAAGGTTATGTGGCCCGGCGGCACGACGTATTCCAGCCTTTGGTCGTCACCATCGGCTCCATCCACGGCGGTGAAGCGCCCAATATCCTAGCGGACACTGTCACCCTGTCCGGCACCGCCCGGTGCTTCGACGAGGCGCTCCGCGCCCGGCTCCAGGGCGATCTGGAAGCCCTGTTCTCCGCCGCCTGCCTCCCCTATGGCTGCACCGCCCAGCTCCACTGGCACAGTCTGGCCCCGGCGGTGGTCAACCATGACCCGCATCTGGTGGAGACCGGCCGGCAGGCCGCACGAAAGCTATACGGCCCCCAGGGACTGGGCCACCTGGCCCCTCTGATGGTGTCAGAGGACTTTGCCTATTACAGCCAGCATGTACCCACCTTATTCTGTTTTCTGGGCGGGGGCAATCCGGAGATAAACGCTATTTATCCCCACCACAATGAATGTTTTCGCATTGACGAGGACGCCCTGCCCCGGGGTGCGGCCCTGTACGCTCAGTTCGCCTTGGACTATCTGAAAGGAGAAGCCGCCCATGAAGCCTAAGATCCTGATCTCCAGTGAGCGTGATGACCCCTGCGCCAAGTATACCGCCGCCATCCTGGCCGCCGGAGGCCTGCCCACGGTGGCTTACTGTCCCCAGGTCTCCCTGGACTACGACGGGCTGCTCCTGTCCGGCGGTGGGGATATCGCCCCCCACCTGTTCGCGGCGGAGGATCAGGGTTCCCAGGACATCGACTACGACCGTGACATGGCGGAGCTGGAGCTGTTGGGGGCCTTTCTGGCCCTGGGCAAGCCGGTGCTGGGTATCTGCCGGGGCCATCAAGTCATCAACGTGGGACTGGGGGGCACCCTGACCCAGCACATCGGGGACGATCTGTGCCGCTTCCACCGCCGCACTCCGGACCATGAAGGCGATAAAGTACATACCGTTTACAGTGCGCCGGACAGCTGGTATCGCCAGACCTACGGCACGGTGTTCCCGGTGAACAGCTCCCACCACCAGGCGGTGGACCAGCTGGGGGGCGGTCTGTCCCCGGTGCTGTGGTCGGAGGCGGGCATTGTGGAGGCAGTGGAGCACTCCAGCTTCCCCCTGATCTCCGTGCAGTTCCACCCGGAGCGGATGACCGGCGACTACGCCCGGCCGGACGCGGTGGACGGGGGCGCCATCTTCCGGCGGTATCTGGCCCTGTTCGAGTGAACGTCAAAATGGCTGACGGCTATATGCCGTCAGCCATTTTTCCTTTACAGATATATCCTCCTGCTATGGGGCGACCGTCTCTGCTCTGGCGACAAAAAAGGGCTCTTGGCTGGACGCTAGAATCTCGCTGCCCCGGACCAGCGGCCCGTGGTAGGAATAGAGGTGATAGGAGCGCCCTTCCCCCCACGTCATGTCCACCTGGACCACCCTCTGCCCCTCGTAGCTCCCCACCCGCTCCCTGAGCCCGGCCTGGGCGAAGGCCGCCCACAGCAACCCCAAAAAGGAGCCAAAGAGCATCACACTGATGAGGCAGTAAAGGGCCGCTGCCTGGGCCCAGACGGCCAGGTGCGGGACCAGCCGGGGCAGATACCGCACCGTCAGCACCCCGGCAGCCAGGCCGAAAGCCCAGGTGAGGGCGCACAGCACATTCAGCGGAGCCGTCCGCCAGGTCATCCCCTGGCCCGCCAGCAGCCAGTCCCCGCCAAAGAGGACGGCCGCACACATCCCCACTGCCACTGTGACGGTCAGCAGCCCTTTTCGCCGTTCCCTGGCCAGGCGGATGAGACAAGCCAGAGCCATCCCCACCAGCAAGGCCAGCGGCACCCACAGGAACGCCCAGATATATCCGCCGTTCATCCCGCGTCCTCCGGCCACTGTGTGCCGATCTCCAGCCTGATGTCTCCCCCGCTGTCCCGGGCGGCCACATACCACCGCTCCCCCTCCGCAGGGGCTTCCTCGACCGTGCAGGTGGCCAGGGGTGCGCCCTGTCCGTTCAGGCTGCTGCAAGCAACGACGGTCACCGGGTAGCCGTCCACCTCAAAGCCAAAGCTGTCTCCCCGGTCTATGGGGCTGCCGTCGGCGTTCTGGCAGCCCTGCAGAAAAGAACCACCATAACTATCATAGACCACCACGCTGGCGATCTGGGCGTCCGAGCCGTTGACGAACACCAAATCCGCCTGTGCGCCGTTGTCGCTAAAAAAATACCCGCACCCGGCCAGCAATAGTGCCAGGGCCATCCCCATCATCAGCATCGTCCATTTTTTCATGCTTTGTCCCTCCTGTCAGGTATCCAATTCATAGTAGTATAGGGTCCCAGTCTGGCTATCGTAGATGGCCAGGGTGAAGTTCCAGGATCCCCGGTTGAACAGCCCGCTCTCATCTGTCGGGTCCTGGCTCTCACCGTGGCGGTCCCGGAAATAGTAGCAGCCCTGGTCCACCTCTGGAAAAAAAGGTTCCCCGTCCTCCCCCAGCGCCAGATTGTAGGTCACCCTGGCCAGGTTGTCTGTCAGGGGCAGGGGGTGCCAATACGGCCCGGTCATCTCACGTTCCAACGCTGGCCGATCCGTCTGCGGAAAGGTCATCACCACAAAGGTATCCCCGTCGCCTTGGAAGCCGCCGTGGGTATCCAGCTCCGACACCACCGTTCCGCCGGACAGGTCCAGCTCCAGCCGCTCTATCCCGGCCAGGTTCTCCCACCAGAAGTCCCATATCGAATAGGCCAGCAATCCCACGGCAGCCAGGATCACAGCCGCCCAGCCCGCCTTTTTCAACCGTTTCATCCGCTCCCCCCTTTTGAAAAAGGGCGCAAAAAACCACCCCCATGACCTGAGGGTGGTCACGGAGCAAACCGCCCTATGTCCAGGCCCCTGCTCTTTGCAGTTCCAATGTCCCTATGCGTGCGCTTCTTCATCGGGGACATATTCCAGAATATCCCCCGGCTGGCAGTCCAAGGCCTTGCAGATGGCCTCCAGGGTGGTGAAGCGCACCGCCCGGGCTTTGTTGTTCTTCAAAATGGACAGGTTGGCCAGGGTAATGTCCACCCGCTGGGACAGTTCATTGAGGGACATCTTCCGCCTGGCCATCATCACATCCAGATTGACTACAATCGCCATGTCCCCGCCCCCTCAGATGGTCAGATCGTTGTCCGCCTTTAGCTCCGCCGCCTGGCGGAACAGGGCGGACATGACCATACACAGCAGCCCGGCCAGCAGGAAAACTGGTACGAACAGGGCATTGTAGGTCAAAACCGGTCCGATGGAACAGTAGTACACAATGCCCCAAACGGTCCGGGCCAGGGCCGCCCCGGAGATGATGAAACAGCACACTGCCGCCCGCCTGAGGTTGGCGGCATTGGCCAAGGTGAAGGGCTCCCCCTTCATGATGGTGTCCAGCACCCGCTTTCCCTGCCACAGAATGATAGCGGTGCAGATTCCGCAGGCCCAGAGGAACAGGGTGAGGACAGCGGTATAGGCATCCATCCATACATACCAGACAGCCATAACGAAAAACAGAGGAACTGATTTTAAGCCTACTCCTTCGTATCCAGGCAAATCCAACGCACCCATGATGACTTTTGAAATCGTTTCATATCCGCCATCTTGGAACAATGCCACAGCCCCCGGCACAAAAACCAGTGCCACGATGTTGCACACGAACACCACGATCACCAGCACCCGCAGCACTTGGGCCAGCTTCTGCACCTTGGTACGCTCCACGGCGCATCCCTCCTTTTCCTTCTGAAGGTAAGATAACACAGCATCAATTGTTTGTCAATTATTTTTTATTGTTTTTCAATAAATTGTTATTGTAAAAAGGAGACGGTCGCTTCCGTCTCCCTTTTCATAGAACATATTTTCACACAACGCCGGGGGGAAATCTGTGGTTTGGGCCGGAGTCCTCATCCCAGGCTGCGCCCTGCGTCCGGGGGGAACGGGGCGCCTCTTCCCTAGGCTCTCCTGTGGGCCGCTGAGCCTGGACGGGCCGGGCCGGAGTGCGGTGCCCTTCCGGAGCCTTAGCCGGCTCCGGTTGGGCACCAGACCGGGGCATCTGAATCACTGCGGCGCGCACCTGGATCGCGCAGAAAGCGGTTCCCCCCGTGGCCAGCAGCAGAATAACCAAAAACACGGCGATCCCAATGCCCTCGGGAAATACCAAGCTCACCAGCTGGCCGGTGGCATTGAACACTACATGCATCACCATGGAAGGCAGGATGGATCCGGTGTGCCGGGTCAATTGGGCAAAAATCAGTCCCAGCACAAAGGCGTAGCAAAACCAGACAAGCTCCCCGTGACAAGCGCCGAACACCGCCGCAGAAACCACCACCGCCCACCGGGCATCCATAGCCCGCTGAAGTCTGGTGTAGATGAGGCCCCGAAACACGACTTCCTCCACCACCGGAGCCACAAGGGCAGTGGACAAAAAGGCCATCACGCTCACCTCCTCTAAACTAGCGGAGGCGTCAACGTAGCTACTCGTCCAACTCTCCGGCAGATAGGCCAGCACTAGGGTCACCAGCCAGTACAGGCAGAAGGCCAGTCCGGCCCCCCAGCCCAGCACCGCCCCCGGTGCCCTTCGAAGCCAGACTTCCCCCAAGGGGGAGCGACGGCGCAGCTTAAACGCCAGAGTCAGCGTGCCCAGAGTCAGCAAGCCGGAAATCAAGGAAATTTCCGATACCTTGGACAGCAAGAGCCAGTAGATCTGGGTCGCTAGCTGATCGTACAGCCCTTGCATCATCAGCTCCATGGCGATGGAGGTGCTGTATACCGTGTAGACGACCATCTGCCAGCCCAAAAATACGGCTAAATAGGCTACCGCCTTGCCGGCCGCGACAAGCACCTGCTGCCAGCGGGGCATTTGCTGCTGTCCATTCATGTCTTGATTCCTCCCAGCACCTTTCCAATGGCGTCGTGAATGACCAAGTCGGCGCGGCGGTCATAGGGGGTGGCATCCCGGTTGATGAGCACCAGCTTGTCCCCCCGGTAATAGTTGATCAGTCCCGCCGCCGGATACACCACCAAAGAGGTTCCCCCCACGATGAGCATGTCCGCACGGGAGATAGCCAGCACGGAGGCCTCCAGGGTCTCCTGATCCAGCTGCTCTTCATAGAGTACCACATCCGGCTTGACGATGCCGCCGCACACCGGGCAGCGGGGCACGCCCCGGGCCTCCACCATGAAGTCCGCTCCGTAAAACTGGCGGCACTTCATGCAGTAGTTCCGCAGCACCGAACCGTGGAGCTCATACACCGTCCGGCTGCCCGCCTTCTGATGCAGTCCGTCGATGTTCTGCGTGACCACCGCCTTAAGCCTGCCCGCCCGCTCCAGCTCGGCCAGCTTGCGGTGGGCGGCGTTGGGCTGAGCGTCCAAGCAGAGCATTTTTTCCCGGTAGAACTGAAAAAAGCCCTCTGGGTGGGCCATAAAATAGGTGTGGCTCAAAATCGTCTCCGGCGGCTGGTCATAGTGCTGGTGGTACAGCCCGTCCACGCTGCGGAAATCCGGAATACCCGACTCCGTGGACACCCCCGCGCCGCCGAAAAAGACAATACTGCTGCTTTCGTCCAGCCACTGCTGGAGCTGCTCTTGCTGGGTCATAGGACTTCGCCTCCTGACTGTCCGGCAGGGAGAATTCAGCCTTCTCTCCGTTCGCCCTTTCATGAACAATATCATATCATAAGTTTCCCCATAAGGAAAGAGAAAACCGCCGTGAAAACACGGCGGTTTTGCAAAGATTCTTTTCTCAGGACCACAGCCAAATCAGCAAAGCAATGAAGGCACCCAGCCCCACAATAAATGCCAAGGCAATGAGCAGCGCTGCCTTCAGCGCGCCCAGGATATACAGCCGCCGGTCCTCCTTGGACATCAGATCCTGGTTCTTCTCCCAGGGCCGCTCGTCCCGCTCCGGCTCTTCTGGGACATGCTCCTGCTTCTTTGGTCCAACGGGTCGGCCCGGAATCAACAACGGCTGGGAAGACACCCCGCTCATATCCGCGATCGTCCGGCCGTCATCATCGTCATAGGTCTTTTTGCGGCGGGCCATGGCTTACTTGTCGTAGAGGTGGCAGACCACAAAATGACCAGGCTCCACCTCGCGCTGGACCGGAGCCTCCTCCTTGCAGCGCTGGGTGCAATGGGCACAGCGGGTGTGGAACTTGCACCCGGATGGAGGATTGGCCGGGGACGGAATGGACCCCTCCAGCACGATGCGGTTCATCTTGGCCGTGGGATCGGGCACCGGGATGGCGGAGAACAACGCCTCGGTGTAGGGGTGGAGGGGATTGCGGAAGATATCCGCCGTGGAGCCGTACTCCACCAGATTCCCCAGGTACATGACGCCCACCGTGTCCGAGATATGCTCCACCACAGACAGGTCGTGGGAAATGAACAGGTAGGTCAGCTTGTACTTTTCCTGAAGCTCTTTGAGCAGGTTGATGATCTGTGCTTGGATGGATACGTCCAAGGCGGACACTGGTTCATCGCACACCACAAATTCCGGGTTCAGAGCCAGGGCCCGGGCAATGCAGATGCGCTGCCGCTGGCCGCCGGAGAACTCGTGGGGATAGCGGTCCTTGTGGAAAGGCTGAAGGCCGCAGTTATCCATAACCTGGTCAATATAATCCTCAAATTGATCCTTGGGCACTAAATCGTGCTCCCGCACCGCCTCTCCGATGATCTCGCCCACAGGCAACCGGGGAGACAGGGAGGAAAACGGGTCCTGAAAGATAATCTGCATCTTGGTGCGCATGGCGCGCATTTCTTTGTGGGACAGATCGTAAATCTCCTGGCCGTTAAAGAGGACCTGACCGCCAGTCTTGTCTCCGGACAGGCGCAGAATGGTACGGCCGGTAGTTGTCTTGCCGCAGCCCGACTCGCCCACTAAGCCCATGGTGGTGCCCCGCTTGAGGTTGAAAGTGACGCCGTCTACGGCTTTCACCCACCCCACTGTCTTGGACACCATGCCGCCCTTGATGGGGAAGTACTTTTTCAGGTGGTTGACCATCAGGATATACTGGGGATCATACTCCACGGGAGTAAAATCGTTTTCGATGACAAGGGCGGATTTTTTGTTTTCTTTGACGCCCTTACTCTGGGCCTGATCCTTGGCAAAATCACCGGCGGCCTGCCTCTGAGTTTCCTTCAGGTCGTCCAGCACCTGGTCGTCCGTCTTGCCTGCTTTCCAATGGGGCATCCTTATTCACCCGCCTTTCCGTTGTCCGCACCGCCGGACATCTCTTCCTCAACGATCTCTTCCAGATCGGGCCGCTTCCCGTCATAGTAGCGGTAGCAGCTTACCTTGTGAGTGGGGCTGAGGCTGACCTCGCCGGGGTAATCGCCCGAGCAGCCCTCTACGCACATCTCGCAGCGGTCCTTGAAGTAGCAGTAATCCGGCATATTGATGGGGTTTGGAACCTTGCCGGGGATGGCGTACAGCTTATCCACCTGCTTGCCCACCACGGGCTTGGACGCCATCAGGCCGATGGTATAGGGGTGGGCGGGGTGTGCAAAAATCTCCTGCACCGTGCCTTTTTCCACAATGCGGCCGGCGTACATAACCACCACATAGTCGGCCATCTCGGCGATCACGCCCAGGTCGTGGGTGATGAACATGATGGAGGAATTGATCTGATCCTTTAAACTGCGCAACAGATCCAGCACCTGGGCCTGGATGGTCACATCCAGGGCGGTGGTGGGCTCGTCCGCGATAATCAGCTTGGGATTGCAGGCCAGGGCCATGGCGATCATAACCCGCTGGCGCATGCCGCCGGACAGCTCGTGAGGGTACATCCGGTACACGCCCTTGCTGTTGGCGATCCCCACCATCTCCAGCAGGTGGATGGAGCGGGCTTTGATGTCCTCCTTGCTCTTACCCTCGCCGTCATGAAGGGCGATGACCTCGTCCAGCTGGTCGCCGATGCGGAACACCGGATTGAGGGCGGTCATCGGTTCTTGAAAGATCATGGAGATAAAATTGCCTCGGAGATGCTGCATCTGCTCGGCGGGGGTCTTGGTGATATCGTATGCCTTGTCCCCCAGATTTAAGCGGATTGCCCCTTCCACGATCTGGCCTTGGGGGCGCTGGAGCAGCTGCATCAGGGACAGGCTGGTGACAGACTTGCCACAGCCCGATTCGCCCACCACGCCCACCGTTTTGCCGATGGGGATATCAAAGGTGACGCCGTCCACGCTCTTGACCGTACCCGCGTCGGTGAAGAAATAGGTGTGCAGATTATCAAATTCCACCGCGTTGTTGGGGTCCCGCATCTGGGTGAGATATTCCGATTCCGGGACATTCTTGCGCTTGCGCTGCTTTTCAAAGGCGTTGGTGATCCGACGGTTTTCCTTGGAGATCCGCCGGGACTCCCTGGCGGAGAGGTAGCCTTCCGATTTTTTCTTTGCCATACTCTCTCCTCCTTACCGTTTCATCTTGGGATCAAAGGCATCCCGCAGGCCGTCGCCCACAAAGTTGAAGGCCAGCACCGTCAGCATCAGGCACACACCCGCAGGAATCCAGACGAACCAATACTGGGTCAGCACATAGGAATTGGAAACGTCATTGATGATATTACCCCAGGACGCGAAGGGGAACTTAACGCCCAGGCCCAGGAAGGACAGCGTGGACTCGGTAATAATCGTGGAGCCAAGGCTCATGGTGCAAATGACGATCAGCTGGGGGATGACATTGGGAATCAGATGCCGGAAGATCCGGCGGGAAACGCTGATGCCGCAGGCCTCGGTAGCGGTCATGAATTCCTGCTCCCGCAGGGAGAGAATCTGGCCACGGACCATACGGGCGATGGACGGCCAGCCCAAGAAGCCCAAAATCAGCATCAGATAGAACATTCGGATTTGGGGGTCCACCCGCATGCCGTCCATGGCCGCACCCAGGATGATAATGACCGGCATGGAGGGGATGCAGTAGAATATATCCACGATACGCATGATCAGGTTGTCCACCCATTTGCCGAAATATCCTGAAATACCGCCCAGGATGATGCCCAGTACGCCGGAAATAATCACCACGATGAATCCAATGACCAGGGATACCCGTCCGCCGTACATCAGGCGGGTGAGCATATCCATCCCGTTGCGGTCGGTGCCCAGCAGGTGCTGGGCGCTGGGATCGGCATAGGTGTCCAGCACCCGGGTCAGGGTCTCCTGGTTACAGGACCAAATGCCAGTGGCCGGGTCGTAGTTCAGCGTATAATCACTGGACTGGCCGTTGTCATCGGTAAAGGTGAACTCTGCTGCGTCGCTCTCCACCGCTTCGATCAGGGCCTCTCGGAATGCATTGGAAATCACCAGACCAGCCGTTCTGGACTGGACCACATAACGGCTGGCCACCGCTACAGATTGGCCGTTCTGCTGAATCAGTCCATCGCTGTCCACCGTATAAGTCTGTCCCTCGGAGGTGAAAGTGCCTCCGCCGTTGGCATAAGCCAGCAAGGCATTGTACTGGAAATCCGCAGAGAAGGTCACGCTGGAATCCTCGGCGCTGACGATGTCCAGATAGGCCGCACCGATAACTGTGGTACCGCTGTATACAGAGAAGAGCCCGTCGCCTTCCTGCACCACATCGTAGCTCTTGCCGTCATTTTCAATGGTGCCACCGCCCTGGCCAATGGCCAGCACGGTCTTGGCCTGGAGCAGCGTGGAATACTCGTCGGTAAGCTTGAGATAGCGGTACTCGGTATTCTCCGTAATGCCCACATATTCCTTGTTCTGATAAGTCTCCGTGTAAAACAGCTCATCCTCGCCATAGGGGCTGATCCAGCCGCCCAGGAAGGAGAACAGGAACATCACTACCAAAATAGACAGTCCCACAATGGCCAGCCGGTTGCGGAAGAACCGCTTGGCCACCAGCGCGCCGGGGGAAAGCACCTTAACCCGGCGGTCGTCGTTCAGGGAGTATTCGTTATCCTGATTGGCCGGGTTGGCTCCCCCGTCACGGCCCTCTTCCAGCAGCCGCTCCGCATGCTGCCGGCTGGCCGCGCCGGGCACATCCTGGGTCCGTAGGGGGCGGCCGTTGGCGTTTAATACATTCTTATCCTTCAGATCATCCATATTGTCTCTCATTTCGTCGCCCTCCTTTCTGTTACGCAATGCGCACGCGGGGGTCCACCACCGCGTAGAGCACATCCGCAATCAGATTGCTCAGCAGGGTCAGAATCGCCAGGAACGTCAGATAGAACATGGAGAAGGGGATATCCCCGCCCACCATGGCCTGATAAGAGGTGTAGCCCACGCCGGGAATGGAAAACAGCGTCTCCGTAATCAGGGCGCCGGAGAACAGGCCCGGCAGAGAGCCGCCCACGATGGTCACCAGTGGGATCAGCGTGTTCCGGAAGGCGTGGTGATAGATCACCTTATGCTCACTCAGACCCTTGGCCCGGGCTGTGCGGATATAGTCCGCATTGAGCACTTCCAACATGTTGGTGCGGGTATAGCGCATCAGCGAACCCACAGAAATCACCGTCAGCGTGATGACAGGCAGCACCAGATGGTGGGCCATATCCAAGAACTGCCCAAAGGCATCCAGTTGGTAGAAATCTCGTCCGGTCAGGCCCACCAAGTCAAACCATCCCAACTTTACTGAAAACACCAGCTTGAGTAGGGTGGCAAAGAAGAACGTTGGCAACGAGATACCTGCTAAGGCAAATACGCTGATGGCATAGTCTGCCTTGGAGTACTGCTTGGTCGCGGCAATGATGCCCAGGGGGATAGCGATGATCAGCTGCAGCACTAGAGAGATGGCGCCCATCACAAAGGACACGCCGATACAGCCGGCAAACACGTCGATGACCGGCGCAGTAAACTTCCAGCTGTCGCCAAAGTTGCCCCGGAGCATCTCCCACAGCTGCATAAAATAGCCGGGGATCAGGTGCATATCCAGATGGTACTGGGCATTGAGCTGGGCTAGCCACTCGTCATAGGACTTAGACCCAGGCTTCTGGCTGAGCTGCATAGCCATGTTCTCCACGTAGGAGGCGGGTAGGCAGCGCATCAAAACGTAGATGATGAAACAGACAAAAAACAGGATCACTACGCTGAGCAGCAGCCGTTTGATGATATAATTTCGCATAGGATCTCCCCTCCGTTTCCAGCAGTTCCCTCAACGACGCAGGGCCGCGGGGCAGGCTGGTTAATAAAATACACATCCGGCTCACAGGAAGCCTGCATATCAGCCGGCCGTTTCAGACTGGAAAGCCGGGTTGAAGCAGCCGGCTCATATGCAAGTTGGGCTGCACCGCGGCGGCGCCGCGGTGCAGCCCGTTACGTCATGTGATGATGTTCCGCATATCCAAACCGTCAATAACGGCTTAGTTCAACTCCAGCAGCTCAACCTCGTTGATCCAGCCCCAGAACGGAGTCATGTCCGGGGTGATAGTGCTGGTATTGACGCGCTCAGAAGAGAACACGGTGCAGTCCACACGCTGATAGCAGGGGATCTCGCAGGCCCAGTCAGCGATGATGTCCAAGCACTCCTTGTACAGAACCTTGCGGTAGGTCTGGTCCAGAGAAGCGCGGGCCTCCATGATCAGGTTGTCCAAGTTCTCATCCTTGATGCCATAGTAGTGAGAGCTGCCGCCGGCATTGGCGCCGCCGTTGGCCACGTCGGAGTAGTAAATCTGGGTCATGTCGGGATCGGGAGTAGCGGACCAAGCCATAGTCCACAGCTCGGCCGTACCGGCGTTGAGATTGTTGCCAATGGTGACGGTGCCGTCGGACACGTCATTGATGATCAGATTGAAGCCGATCTCAGCCAGGGCGTCCTTGGCCATGGAGATAATCATAAAGTTGGGGTGATCACCAATACCGCCACCGGGAACCACAATCTCATACTCCATCTTAGCGCCCTCAGGAGCGGCAGTGATCTTACCGTTCTCCACGGTGTAGCCAGCGGCCTCAAAGTAGCCCAGAGCGGCCTCCTTGGCGGCGGCGTACTTCTCGTCGTCCGTCATGCCGTCGGTGTAGATGGGATTGCCATTCACGTCCACGGAGAAAGCCACCTGATAGCCCTCGTCCGTGACCTGGGGAGCGGCCCAGGAGGTGTTGGAGATGGGGTAGTTGATGACCGTGGCATACTCGCCGTAGTAGGAGTCGATCACCACGTCACGGTAGACGGACAGCACGGTGGCGATGGCCTTGCGCAGGTCCTTAGACTGCTCAGACCCAGGATCGCCGCCCACGCTGATGTTATCGGCGTTCATACCGATGTAGCCATAGCCCAGGTACTGAGTGGTGCGGATGGTGATCACGGGGCCGTCAAAATCCTCGGTGCCATTGATGGAGGTGATCTCATCCACCTTGTCCAGATCGAAGGAGGGAGTGGCAATATCCAGGGTGCCGGAGGACACGCCGGAAATCTTGTCGGCCTCAGCGGTAAACTGGACGTTGATGTGGGCGATCTTGGGCTCGCCCTTCCAATAGTTGGGGTTGGCAGTCAGGGATACTACGCCGTTCTCATAGCTGTTGAACACATAGGGGCCGGCGCCCATGGGAGAACCGGTCACTTCACGAACGACAGACAGATCACCCTTGGTAAAGCCGAAGGAGTTGTTGTCATAGTCGTACAGGCTCTCATCGCCATAGTAATGCATGGGGGCAACCACCAGGGTGAACTGCAGCAGGGCGGTGGCGTCCACCTGGGTCATATGCACGGTCATGGAGTAGTCGCCAGTACGCTCGATGCCGGAGATATTGGGAGCGGACTCGCCGGTCTCAACACCAGTGCTCCACAGGGAGTTAAAGCTCTCCATCATCTCAAAGAAGTTGGAGCCGGCGCTCTCGGTCTGCACGGCTTCTACAAAAGTGGGATACTTGGCAATGATGGCGTTGAAGAAGTCCACAGCAGTGGCGTCGGCAGCCAAGTCGGCATATCCCCACTGAGCGGCGGCCTCAGCAATGGTGGCTCCCTCAGCTACTACACCAGCAGCCACACAGTAATCTACGATCTCCTGAATCCAAGGCTCAATCACAGCATCCACCTCGGACCAGAACTGGGTCTGCTGTTCCTCGGTCCAGTAGGTGAAATCGGTATTGTCCCGGCCAGCATTCGCAATCACTTCATACATGACGCTCATACCGGAACGGTAAGCCTCCATTCCTTCAATGGGCAGAGAGAAGAAGGTGGAAGAACCGTCATAGGTGGGGTCGGACAGAACGTACATAGAGAAGATCACGTCGTCAATGTTCATCTCATGGCCGTCGGAGAACAGCACGCCTTCTTTCAGGGTGATGTTGTAATCCACGGTGTTGTCGTCGTTGACCACGGTCTCCAGGTCGGCGATGCCGGTGTAAGTATAGTCGGTGCCGTTATACTCACGGGTTTCGCCCTCAATGCCCTTTTCCACGATGGCGCCGTTGCGGTCGGTGCCCAGCAGGGTAAGCTGGGTCAGGTTGACCACCGTCTCATCGGGCACAGCGGTGTAGAAGAAGGGGGAGAACTTGCCGTCCATGCCGTCCTCGGCGATCACCAAGGTGTCATTGGCCGGCTCGGCGCTGGGCTGATTGCTCTCGGTCACAGGGGCGCTGCTGTTCTGGTCAGCATTGTTGGAACAGCTGGCCAGGACACCCACGCACATGGCAAGAGCAAGAAGCAGCGCAAGCAGTTTCTTTGCGTTTTTCATGTTTCGGATATCCTCCTATTTCATATTTGAACCAAACGGGCGCGTCGCCCGGAGTTCATAGCGTCATCGGCTTGCTCAGCAAGCCGCAAACAGGGGCATGCCCCTGTTTGGTCAGTCCGTCTACGGCGCTCACTTGTCCATCCAATAAGTGATTTTAATAATAAATATTGTATCTGTTTTTTCCCATCGTGTCAATTTCAATGTGTGGCAATATAGTACAAATTTCTGGTTTTTCTGCCGTCAATTTGACCAGTTCAGTTTTTTCACGAAACTTTCCCACGCTAATGCGGCAGCCAAGCAAATCAACTGACAAGCGAGGAACACCAGCGTTCCCGGTAAAAGCGTCCCCACTCCATCAAGGATCAGATGGACCACTTCCCCTACCAGGGTAAGAGCGGAAAAAATCAATACCAGTCTCCCCCGTACCCGCATCTGGGCCACGGTAGCGGTATAAACGTAGTGGCGCAGAGGGTCCCCTCCGGCAGCCAGGCGGCACATAAGCCAAACCACCGATGCGGCAGACAGCAGAGCCCCCGCATAGGGCAGCAAGACATAAAAGGTATTGCTCATTCCCGCGGCAGGTACGCAGCCTGACACCACCACAGCTGCCGCTATGGCCCCCGTCAGCAGCCACAGCCGGAGCAAGGCCTGCCTGCGCTCCAGGCCTTGCGTCTCATAGTAATGCAGCTTTCCGGTGTAGACGTACTCCCCAGTAGCGGTCTTTTGAAAGTCCTCCAAATAAGCCCGGCGGCCCCGGCGTTTTTTCTCCTCTGCCATATCAAATGATTCCCGTCAGGTCGAAGCTGTCCAGGCAGGCGCTGGCCGCCTGGCACACGCCCCGCAGGCAGTTCTCGTCAAAGGGGGACTCCAGCCCGGCGTTTTTCAGCAGCTCGGTGAACACCCGGCTGCCGCCCTGGCGGGTATAGGCCATATAGTGTTCCCAAGCGTTCTTCCGGTCAGTCTGGATCATGGCCCAGAACTGGAGGGACACGGTCTGGGCCAGGCAGTAGTCAATATAATAGAAGGGGCTGGAGTAGATATGGTGCTGCCGCTGCCAGCCCTGGCCCTCACTGTAGAAGGGGATATCCCCGTCCAGGCGCATCCAGGGCATATACACCCCCAGCAGCTCCTTCCACACGGCGTGGCGCTGGGCAGGGGTCATGTCCGGGTTGGCGTACACCTCATGCTGGAAGTGGTCCACCAGAGTGCCGTAGGGAATGAAGGTCAGGGCGCCGGATAGGTGGCTGTACAGGAATTTTTTTGCGTCCGGTCCGAAGAAGCCATCCGTCCAAGGCTCGGCAAAAAACTCCATGGACATGGAGTGGACCTCGCAGCCCTCCATGGACGGCCAAACGTATTCCATGGGCACCCGGTCCCGGTTGGTCCAGGCGGCGAAAGCGTGTCCCGCCTCGTGGGTGACCACCTCCACATCGTGCTGGGTCCCGTTGAAGTTGGCAAAGATGAAGGGTACACCGTAGTCGGCAATGGAGGTACAGTAGCCGCCGGACTGCTTGCCCTCGGTGGACAGCACATCCAGCAGCTCCCCATCCAGCATGGTGTTGAAAAACACGCTGGTCTCAGGGGAAAGCTCGTCGTAAAACTTCTTGCCCTGGGCCAGAATATCGTTCGGCGTACCCTGGGGCCTGGGGTTGCCGGAGCGGAACTCCAGCTGGTTGTCGGCAAAGCTCATGGGGTACTCTTTGCCCAGGCGCTGAGCCTGCCTGCGGTAGACCTGGTCGGCCACGGGCACCAGATATTTGACCACTGCGGCGCGGAAGCGCTCCACGTCCTCCTTGGTATAGCAGTTGCGGCCCATGCGGTAGTAGCCCAAGGTGGTGTAGCCCTCGTAACCCAGCTTGCGGCCCATTTCGTCCCGCAGGTGGACCAGCTGGTCATAGATCGCGTCCATCTTGTCCTGGTTGTCCTTGTACCACTGGCCCTCCGCCTTCCAAGCGGCCAAACGGCGGCCGTCGTCCGGATCGTTTTTGAAGGGAGTGAGCTGGGACAGGGTGTATACCTTGCCCTCAAAGGGAATCTGGGCGGAGGCCAGCAGTTTTTCATACTCCTGGGTCAGCTCATTCTCCTGCTGGAGTTGGGGGATGATCTCAGGGGAGAAGGTTTTCAGCGCGATCTCGGCGTTGACGAACATCAAATCGCCGTACTCCGCAGAGAAGTCTGTCCGGTAGGGGCTGTCCAGCATGGCCTGGGTCCAGGCCTGCTCGTACTCTTGCAGCTCAGGCAGAGCGGCGTTCCAGAACTTCATCTCCCCGTCATAGAAGGCGTCCCGGGTGTCGATGGAGTGGCGGATATGAGCCAGGTTGGTCATGGTGGACAGGTGCTTGGCCGCCTGTTCCCTCTCCAGAAACACCGCGCGGGCCTCGTCGTAGCTGCCCGCCTCCTTCAGCCGCCGGGTCAGGCTGGACAACTGAGCCTTGACCCCATCCAGGTCAGGGCGCTCATACTTCATCTCAGAAAACTTTGTCATGTGATCAACCTCCATCGCCACATTTGTCCGCCGGACTGCTCAGGCAAATCCCTAGGCGTCCGGCGTGATATATCCATTCCTACCTTCTTTTATAACATTTGGTTATGAAAGCTGGACCGCTCGGCCATTCAACACGGCCCGGACCAGTCGGTCGCCCCGATACTGCAGGGTAAGCAGAAACGCCGGGGCATTCTCCGCCAGCAGGCGAAAGAAAATCTGATCCCCCTCCCAGATGGGCAGGTCCCGCACCCGCTCCTTGGGGACCCACTCCAGGTTGCCTTCGACGCAGTCCCTGGTCAGTTCTCCGGTCCAGCCCGTGGCGGTGAACAGGTACATATACTCCCCTTCTCCCCCGTCAAACAGAAACGTGACCACGCCGCGGAAGTGGTAATCCGTCAAGGTTAATCCGGTTTCTTCCTGTACCTCCCGGAGCAGGCATTCGTCGGGGCTCTCCTCCCCTTCAAATTTGCCTCCCACCCCGATCCATTTGTCTTGGTTGATGTCGTGTTTCTTTTTAATCCGGTGGAGCATCAAGTACTCACCCCGGTCGTTTTCCAAATAACACAGCGTGGTATTCAGCAATCGGAATTCCTCCTGCTCCTTTTCAGGGGCCATCCCCCCAAAAAACATACATGGATATTATACTACCATTCGGCTTTTTTTGCAAGTCCACTTTTATTTCTTGCATTTTGTTTTTAAAAAATGGGAGGCGCCCGCAGGCGCCCCCCAGCTTTGATTTGCTTTTGGATTACTCTTCAATCGAGATGGACAGGACTTCATCCTCTTCCGGCTCCACTGCAATCTCATCCTCTGCCTGATCGGCAGGCTTCTCCTGCCCC
>URQA01000040.1 GCA_900549885.1 uncultured Eubacteriales bacterium
CCGCCGATGCCGGACAGGCCCACGGCCAAGGCGGCGGCGATGTACTTCAGGCCCTCGGCCATACCGCTGGAAGCTGCGGCGGCTGTCTCAGGAGCAGCGGCGGAAGCGGCCCCGCCAAAGCCGCACACGGCGGTGATGAGAAACAGGCCGCAGAACATGGCGATATTGCCCATCAGAGCATGGCGGGCGGAGGCGCCGGTGAGTCGGCGCACCGCAATGGTGACCAAGGGCAGAAATACCAGGAGAGAACCAAGGATAAACAGCACGATTTTCATACAGAATGACCTCCAATTCTACATTTACACACTTTTGGCGGAATAGTCAATGACCTTGGGGCTATATTCTCGGCCGGAGGACTCGTAGAACCGGCCGAACAGCTCATAAAATTCCAGACGGAGTACCTGGATGCCCACCAACAAGCCCTCAAAGCCCATGACAAACAGATTGCCCAGCACCAGCACAATGGGATTCAGGTTGGCTCCGGCCATGGTCCGGATGACCAGCATCAGGGACACATGGGTGATGGCGTAGGCCCCTACCCGCAGGAAGGACAGAGTGTTGGTCAGGAAGGACAGCAGCGTCTCAAACAGCTCAAAGAACCCGGACACCAGCAGGCCGCCCACTGACTCCGGCTTCCAATGGGGGTCTCCCGCGGCCAGCTTGGACAGCGGCTCCCGCAGGAGGATGAGCACCAAGGGCAGCACCAGCACCGGCAGCACATACCACACCCGGAACAGGCTGAAGCCAGTGGCCAGGGTGACCACCGCAGCGATGATCAGGCCCAAGTAGAACACCATACCCGCCGCCCCGTTTGGGCCGAAGAAGATCTTGTCGAAATCCCGCTGGCGCACGCCATTGATGATATTGACCACCATCACAAAGGCCAGCATCACCACGCCCATGGCCAGAGAGGCCACCAGCAGCAGCACCACGTTATTCCCCTCCAGAATCTTGAAGCCGGGGAGGATATCCTCAAAGCCGAATACCGAGCCATATACAAAACCGAATACCGTGGACGCCACACCGCAGCAGGCGATGATCTTCCCCAGCCACATTTTCTTGAACCGGGCCAAGGCCAGACCGATGACAAACAACCCGATTCCTTGCCCCACATCGCCAAACATGATGCCGAAGAACAGGCAGTAGGTGATGGCCATGAACAGCGACGGGTCGATCTCATCATAGCCGGGCAGTCCGTACATCTTCAAAAATGGCTCAAAAATCCGGGCCAGCACTCCGTTTTTCAGCTTGGTGGGCGGCTTGGCGGGAAGCTCCTCTCCCGGGTCGTCCGTCACCACAGACAGGTCCGGGAACTCTCGGAACCGCTCCGCCAGAGCAGGCAGGTCCTGCTCTGGCACCCATCCCAGCAGGTAGAATGTACTCTTGGACTGGGCCGCATACCGGCGCAGATCACACACCTGCTCCCGGCAGCGCAGCCAAGAGCGCACGGCCAGCAGTTGACCGCTCTCCTGTTGGGCCAGTTGACTGATCTCCCGCTCCAGATTACCGACCTTCTTCTCGTCATCCTCCGCCTCGTGACGCAGCATATCAATGGCCTGGTCGGCGGTCCCCGCCGCATCGGGCTCCAGCTCCAGGCGGACGAAATGCAGAGAGTTGAACAGAGTGTCTACCTTTTCCTTATCCTGACGGGTGGTGAAATAGAATCCGTAAATCAATTCTTCCTCCGTCCTTGTGGGGAAGAAGAACAGATCCTCCCGGCCATTGAGCGCATCCTGAAAGTTATCATAGGTCTCCCGCGGCAGATAGCCATACCGGAAGCGGAGAAAGTCCATCTGCTTGAGCTGAGCCAGGTCTAAATCCAGGCCTGAGAGCTTTTCCAGCTGTTCTCGTTCCGAGGTGTCGTTGGCAATCTCCTGGCGCAAGTCCGCAATCCGGCGTTCTAGACTACCAAGCGTACTGTCCAGCCCGTCCAGGTACTCCTTTGCCTGGTCCAAGGTCAGCTCTCCCTGCACCGGGCGGTATTCCGCCTCCAACTTCAGCCGGTCCAGCAGACCGTCCGCCTGCCGCAGAGGCGCAGTATATTGGTTGCTGCCCGCTAATGGCCGCAGGTGCCGCACCTGCCGCATCACCTGCTGGGCGTTTTCTGGGTGGAACTGTTGGTCAATAACACAGCGCAGCGCCACCTGGTCAAACTGTTCCACCGGCGCGGCCAGCGTTACGAATTTCATCCGTTGCACTGCCAATGGTGGGGTCCCCCTTTCTCTTCTTCACTCGCCGCCGCAGGATGTTCTCCTGTTTTGGTCTCGCTGCCGTTTTTCACCGACTTGCTCATTGGCCTAGGATAGCGGCAAAACGGTCGTCGTATTCAGCTTGGTATTTCACCGTCTCAATGACGGTCACCAGTTCTTTCAGCTCCAGCTCCCGCAGGTTCAGGAAGGCCACGGCGCTGTAGATCGAGGGCTTGCCCAGCATCAGATGCCGCCGGCTCATGCGGAAGAGCATCTCCCGGTAGCGCTGGTCCAAATCCGACAGCTCCACTCCCTGAAATACCCGGGCATACGGGGTCTCTGCCACCAGGGCCAGCACCCCGTCCACACCATCGGCGGCGCACATGGCGCGCACTTGTTCCCGCTTGAGCTTGTGATAAAACGGAAACAGGATGGTAAGGAAATTGTCCTCCTGTGGGAAAAAACGTTTCAAGCGCAGAATGTGGGTGATATTGAGCAGGTCGATCTGCACCCCCAAGTCGCTTTGGAGGGTCTTGCGGGCATCCCCCGTGTAGCGTTTGGCCATCAGCTTGAACATATGGCTGTAATACACTGACACCAACATGGACTCCGCCACCGTATAGTTAGGCAGGCCGCCCTCCGCCGGGCGGAGGCTCACCAACGCGTCGTAGTAAATGCTGTTCCGGGCGGCATCCAACAGGCCGTCGTAATCCGTACACAAGGGCAGCGCCTTTGCGTCGGTCTTGGAGTGCAGGATAAACCGGGTGGGCAGCGGCTCTACCTCTTTGATCCGGCCCGCCTGCAGACGGGTGAGCGTAAACAAAATCCCATCCAGCTCCGAGCGGATGATCGGGAAATCCATTAACGCCTGGTCCTCCCTTGGAATAAAGGCGGCTAGGCGCATATATTCCTCCCGCACCTGCTCCCGGAGGGACGCCTCCAGCCGGGCGCGCCCAAACTTTCCCGTCTCATCCAGCCGGGCCACCGCCGGACCCCAGACCGGGTGCTGGCGCAGATCCGCATAGATCTCGCTCACCGAAGCCATCCGGGCCAGCCGGACATAGTCGGCATATCTCAGGCGCTTGCCATACATCGCTTTGACCTTGGTGGCCAGGGCCTCATATCCGGCGCTCACGGCGTCATCCCCACCGCCTGGCGGAACAGGGTGTCCACCCAGTTGTCACCGTACCGGCTATACGCCCGCTCCAGCTTGGCGCGCGCGTCGGCAAAGCGGGCGTCCTGAGCGGCCAGAGCGTTGGCCTTTTCCTGCTCGATTTCCTGGCGTAGCTGCTCCAGCCGCTGGTCTGCCCGCGCCAGGTAATCGGCCTTGATCCTGGCCTCTTCCTGTTTCAAGCTTTCCTCCATATGCGCCTGCTTTTCATGGGCCTCCCGGGTAATCTCCCGAGCGGTCTGCTCCGCCTCCAAAATGCGGTTAATCAGCGCCTCGTACTCCATAATATACCCTCCTCTTGCGGTGATGGGAAATCCAGGATCCCATGCGGCAGCCGGAAAACAGGCCGCCGCGGCAGAGACCCTTGGGGAATACCACAGTCCAGTCAGGCCGTTGCCGGCCAAAGAACACACAGTGACTTTTCGTCCGTCAAGCCTGTGCCTTCATGCTGTCAAATCACAGCGAAAGCGGCGTAGGCAACAGCGGCGAACGGCCCATGCCTTTCCAGCAGGGTTTCGCGCGGCAAGTCATACTGTTATCTTAACGATATACGCAGACGTATTTTATCACTCCACCTTCTGAAAAGCTACCGCATTTTTCACAAAGATTGCCCTGTATTCCTGGCAAGGCATTATGAATTTCGAGGGAATCTTCTACATCTGGAAAAAAGATTGCCTTTTACCCCGCTAAAGTGTATAATGAATATGTTCTACCCACGCTCCCAGCCAATCAGTAAGGAGGAGATTTCATGAAAAAGCTGTTACAGCTGCTGGAAGACGATTGTACCCTGACCCATGCCCAACTGGCATCCCTGGCAAATATGCCCGAGGCAGATGTGGCAGCGGCAATCAAGAAATACGAGGAGGACAAGGTAATCCTGGGCTACAAGGCCATCGTAGACTGGGACCGAACTGACCGGGAGTCCGTCACCGCCCTCATAGAGGTCAAGGTCACTCCCCAGCGGGGCGAGGGCTTTGACCGGGTGGCCGAGCGCATCTACCAGTATGACGAGGTGGAGTCCGTCTATCTCATGAGCGGCGCCTTCGACCTGACGGTCATCATCTCGGGCCGTACGCTGAAAGAGGTGGCCCAGTTCGTGGGCCAGCGTCTGGCTCCCCTGGAGGATGTCACAGGCACCGCCACCCACTTTATCTTGAAAAAATACAAAGAAAAGCACCTCATTTTTGAAAAGCGTGAGGAGCAGGAAAGGGAGTACATCTTCGTATGAATTATGAACAGATCCTGTCTCGGCGGATCCAGGATGTGAAGCCCTCCGGCATCCGCCGCTTTTTCGATATTTTGGAGGAGATGAAGGACGCCATCTCCTTGGGCATCGGGGAGCCTGATTTCCCCACTCCCTGGCACATCCGTGATGCGGGCATCTACTCGCTGGAGAAAGGCTTCACCAAATACACCAGCAACGCGGGCCTTGCCGAGCTGCGCCGGGAGATTGCCAGCTATCTGGCCCGCCGCTTCGGCCTGCACTACCACTTCGCCGACCAGATCCTGGTCACCGTAGGGGGCAGCGAGGGCATCGATCTGGCGATCCGCTGTCTGGTCAACCCCGGGGATGAGGTCATCGTCCCCGTTCCTTCCTTTGTGTGCTACGGACCCCTGGTGGAGATGGCCGGCGGCACGCCCGTCTATCTGGAGATGAAGGCGGAGAATGAGTTCCGCCTCACCGCCGACGAGCTGAGAAGCGCCATCACCGACAAAACCAAAGCCCTGGTGCTCCCCTTCCCCTCCAACCCCACGGGAGGCATTATGGAGAGGGCCGATCTGGAGGCTCTGGCAGAAGTGCTCCGGGGCACCGATATTATGGTCATCTCCGACGAGATTTACGCCGAGCTGACCTACGGCGGACAGCGCCATGTGTCCATGGCCAACCTGCCCGACATGTACGAGCGCACCATCGTGGTCAACGGCTTTTCTAAGGCCTATTCCATGACTGGTTGGCGTCTGGGTTATTTGGCCGGCCCCGCCCCGGTCATCGGCCAGATGACCAAGCTCCACCAGTTCGGTATCATGTCTGCCCCCACCACCAGCCAGTATGCCGCCATCGAGGCCATGCGCAACGGCGACCACGACATTGAGAAGATGCGGGACGAGTACGACGGCCGCCGCCGCTATCTGGTGGAAGGCCTGCGGCGCATCGGCCTGGAGTGCTTTGAGCCCAAGGGCGCTTTCTACGTATTTCCTTGCATCAGATCCAGCGGCCTGTCCTCCGATGAGTTCTGTGAACGGTTCCTGTTGGAAGAGAAGGTCGCTGTCATCTCCGGCACTGCCTTCGGCCCCGGCGGGGAGGGCTTCGTGCGCTGCTGCTACGCCGCCTCCATGAAGGATCTGGCCGAGGCCCTGACCCGGATGGACAACTTCCTGACTAACCTGCGGAAGAAGCAGGCCAGAGGCGAACTGTAACTGCCTGCTCTAAATTTCCCGTCCCCATCATAAATAAAACCGAGAGGGAGAACGCTATGTATATCACCTGTCTGGATATGGAGGGTGTGCTGGTTCCGGAGATCTGGATCGCTTTTGCCCAGGCCAGCGGCATCCCAGAACTGCGCCGCACCACCCGGGATGAGCCGGACTACGACAAGCTCATGCGCTACCGGCTGGACATCCTCCGGGAGCACGGCCTGGGCCTGAAGGAGATCCAGGCGGTCATCGCCGGCATCGATCCATTGCCCGGAGCCAAGGAGTTTCTGGATGCGCTGCGCCGGGAGACTCAGGCCATCATCCTCAGCGACACCTTCGAGCAGTTCGCCAAGCCCTTGATGGAAAAGCTGGGCTGGCCCACCATTTTCTGCAACACCCTGGAGGTAGCCCCAGACGGAACCATCTCCGGCTACCGGATGCGCTGCCCCCAGTCTAAGCTCACCACGGTGAGGGCCCTGCAATCTATGGGCTACGACACCATCGCCGCCGGGGACAGCTACAACGATCTGGCCATGATCCAGGCCAGTAAGGCGGGCTTTTTGTTCAAGAGCACCGACCAGATCAAGGCCGACCATCCGGAAGTGCCCGCCTACGAGGAGTTCAACGACCTGCTTGCCGCCATCCGGCGGGCCATGACCTAAATTTGCCCAAGGACTGCGTCCCTGAAACGAGTCAAGGGCAGCCGCCCTTGTCAAAGGAGTTTTCCTTATGGAACACGATTTTTCCCACCTTCCCTTCCGCCCGGCGGACATCCTGCTGCCCCAGAACTGCGACCTGTCCCTGTGGTCAGTGGTGGCCTGCGACCAGTACACCTCCCAGCCCGAATATTGGCAGCGGGTGGAGGAACGGGTGGGCCGCGCCCCCTCCGCCCTGCGGCTCATCCTGCCGGAGAGCAGTCTGGACGGTCCTCACGTGGAGACAGACATCATGGATGTGAACAACACCATGACCCACTACCTCCGGGAGGATCGCTTCGCCCTGCTGCCCCATGCCATGGTCTATGTGGAACGCACCTTGGACAACGGCAGGGTCCGCCGGGGGCTTGTGGGCATGGTGGATCTGGAGCAGTATGACTACGAGCCCGGCTCCCCCGCCCCCGTCCGGGCCACGGAAGGAGTGGTACTGTCCCGCATCCCACCCCGGGTTGCAGTGCGGAAGAACGCCCCCATCGAGCTGCCCCATGTCATGTTGCTGTGCGACGATCCCGGCCGCACCCTCATCGAGCCCCTGGCTGGGCAGAGGGAGCAGATGGAGCCGCTGTATGACTTCGACCTAATGGAACGGGGCGGCCATATCGCCGGTTGGAAACTCTCCGATGGACAACTCGGCCAGGTGGCCGCAGCCATGTCCGCCCTGGCCAACCCGGACGCCTTCCACGCCCGGTATGGCCCGGACGAGCCGGTGATGCTCTTTGCCGTGGGAGATGGCAACCACTCCCTGGCCACTGCCAAGGAGTGCTACGAGCGGCAGAAACGACTGACCGCGCCGGAGCGGTGGGCGGATTTGCCCGCCCGGTTCGCCCTGTGTGAGCTGGTCAACCTACACGATGATGCCCTTGACTTTGAGCCGATCCACCGGGTGGTGTTTCATACCGATCCCCAAGCGCTCTTGGATGGGCTGGTCGCCGCCTATCCCGGTGCCCGCCTGGGCAAAGGGGAAGGTCATCTCATCCAGTTTATCCACGCCGACGGGGCTGGCTGGATCACCCTGCCCTTCTCTGCCGACCCGCTGCCTGTGGGGGCGCTCCAGCTGTTTTTGGATCACTACCTCTCCCATAACCCCGGCCGGGTGGACTACATCCACGGGGACAGTGTGGCCCGGGATCTGGGGATGCGGCCGGAGAACATCGCTTTCCTTCTGCCCGGTCTGGAGAAAAACCAGCTGTTCCCCGCAGTTATCCGCCGAGGGGCGCTTCCCCGCAAGACCTTCTCCATGGGCCACGCCCATGACAAGCGCTTCTATCTCGAGGCCCGCAAAATCAGAGACTAACCTTCACGAAAAACTGCGTTTTCTCTCTGAAAGATTACAGCCCACCGCAGCGTGTGTCGCCCCAAAGCACGGGTCGGCACACTTGCGGGCTGAGGCGTGTTTTGTCCACGTTCGCGCCGCAGCTGAAACCAATTTGACCCCCTTCCTGCCCCGCACCGGGTGGCACGCACAAGCGTTTTTTACCAGCGGCGAACCCCTTGGAGCAAAGCGAATTCATTTCGTCCAACATTTTGATTTCCCGGGTTCCCTGCGGGTGCAAACTCTGCGAGGCTTTTGGATTCTTCGTCTCAGGAAGCCAGCCTTGTCTCATTGAATGAAAGGATCGGTGCGCCATGCAGACGAAAGCCTACGCCAAACTGAATCTCACCCTGGATATCCTCCGGCGCCGGGATGACGGCTACCATGACCTGCAGATGGTCATGCAGTCCATTGACTTGGCAGACGATCTGGAGATCACTCCTGCCCAGGGGACAGGGAGCATGTCCACCACATTGAGCTATCTGCCCAGCGATGGGCGCAATTTGGCTCAGATAGCCGCGCAGGCCTTCCGGGAGGCCACCGGCAGTGCCCTCCAGGTGGACATTGCCATCCGCAAACGCATCCCTGTATGCGCGGGGATGGCGGGGGGCAGTTCGGACGCCGCCGCCGTCCTCCGGGCCATGGACGCTCTGGCGGGCACTGGCCTGACCCCTGGCCGTCTGGCAGAGATTGGCCAGAACGTCGGCTCCGACGTGCCCTACTGCGTGCTGGGAGGCACCGCCCTGGCGGAAGGCCGGGGAGAGACGCTCACTCCCCTTCCCCCATTACCCCCTTGCCATATTGTGGTGTGCAAGCCCCCCTTCCCCATCTCCACCCCTCAGCTGTTCAGCCGGGTGGATGTGCGCAAGATCGCCCGCCGCCCGGATACTGTTGGGCTGCTCACTGCCCTCCGGGCCGGGGATCTGGTGGAGGTGGCCCGTCGGATGTACAACGTGTTTGAGGATGTGCTGGAACCCCGCCGTCAAAACGAAATCGGTGCCATCAAGGCTGCTCTCATCGACTGCGGCGCCCTGGGTGCCTCCATGACAGGCAGCGGTCCCACCGTGTTCGGACTGTTTGACCACCCTTCCGCCGCTCGAGCCGCCTTTGAGCAGCTCCGCGGCAGCTACCAGGATGTTTTTCTCTGTCAAACGGTATAAATCGCAAAAACACCGTCCACAATGTAGACAAATCTACATAGGACGGTGTTTTTATGACTTCCAAGACTCTTCGCCTCTGGGAATGCGCCCTGCTTCTGGCCTTCTCCCTCACCTTGGTCACCGGGGTGTGGGCCGCGGGCAGCCAGTCCGCCCTGGCCGGCCAGGTGGTCCGCCTGCATGTCATCGCCAATTCAGACAGCGATGCTGACCAGGCTCTGAAGCTCCAGGTCCGGGACGCAGTACTCTCTGCGGCAGCTCCCCTCCTGGAAGGTGTGTCCGACCAGAGTCAGGCGGAACAAGTCCTCTCCGCTCATCTCCAGAAACTGGCGGACGCAGGGGCTGCAGTGGTGGCCTACGAGGGCTACTCCTATCCCGTAGCCGTCAGCTTGGAGGACTGCTGGTTCCCTACCCGGGAATACGAGGACTTTGCCCTGCCCGCCGGCACCTACAGGGCCCTGCGGGTGGTCATTGGAGCGGGTGAGGGCCGCAACTGGTGGTGCGTGGTGTTCCCGCCCCTGTGCCTGGCCAGCGTAAGTGAGACCGTAGAGGAGACTGCGGCCCTGTCTGGTTTTTCTGACGGACAGATTGCCCTCATCACCAGCAACGATGAGCAATATGTGCTGAAATTTAAGCTTCTAGAATGGTGGAACAGCCTGTTCCACCGGGCAGACAGCTGACCAAATCAGCCCTCCGGCCAATGGCCGGAGGGCTGATTCTTTAAACCGAACCTGATTATGCCAGCACTTGGTCCAGATGGGCCGCCCGCAGGGCCTTTTGCAGGGCCACCCCCAGGATGGGGGCAAATATAACTGCCAGTGCGCCGTTGACCACCGTGGCGGGCAGCTTGGCCGCCACCACCGCCCAGCACTGGGCCGCAGTGGTATAGCCCTCGATGAACATTCCGTTATAGAAAAAATTTTTGAAGGAATAGGCCAATAGATAGCCTACCGCCGCACAGGCTGTGGATGCCACCAAGGCGGGGTAGCTGTCCCGCCCCCGGTTTAGCAGGCGGACAAAGACGAAGTAGAACACCAGTCCAGCTACCAGGCCATACATTCCCTTGGTGACTAGGGTAATAGGGGCCTCCGCCACATAGTTGGGATTGGTCAAGTCATACAGGAAGGAGCCCAGTCCGGCAGACAGAAAGCCCCACCAGGGACCCAGCAGCAGCCCGGATAGGGCGCACAGAATATTGGCCAGCGTAAAAGCGGTCACACCACCCACCGCCACCGGCATGGTAATGCGAAGATAGTTACCCGCAAAGACGATGGCCGTCATCAAGGCTGCTGTACACAGCTTTACCAAGGCCTCATGTTGTTTTGATGCGTTCATCATACTCGTCTCCCTCTTGCCGCCTCCCTTGACGGCTCTTTGCTTTAATGCTATTATACTCACATCTGACATCATTGCTATATCCAGTTTAATACTTTTTTACAAGGTCAGTTTGGAGGAGTGCTCATGAACGCCACCTTTCCCATGCCTGTCTTTACCGGGGATACTCCCCTGTACGAACAGCTCTACCGCCATATCTCCGCCGCCATCCAGTCTGGCCATGTCGCCCCGGGGGAAAAGCTGCCCTCCAAGCGGCAGCTGTGCGCTGCCCTGGGGGTGAGCATGAGCACCGTGGAGGCAGCCTACTCCCTGCTGGCTGCGGAGGGCTACGTGATTCCGCGGCCCCGGAGCGGCTATGTGGCCGCGCAGGTAGTCCCTCTGGCCACAGACCCCGCTGCCCACGCCCTGCCTGCTCGGGAGGTGGAGTCCCTTTCCTCCTCCCCCTGGGATTACTCCTTCTCCACCGGCGCGGTGGACACTTCTGTGTTCCCCTTCGCCTCCTGGGCCCGTATCACGAAGGAAGCGGTGTACCAGAACCCGGAGCTTTTACAGCGGGGTCATCCCCAGGGGGATCTGCCCCTGAGGGAAGCATTGGCGGATTTTCTAGCTCAGTACCGTGGGGTGCGCTGCCGCCCGGACCAGGTTATCGTAGGGGCGGGAGCGGACTACCTGCTGTCCCTGGTGCTCCAACTCCTGCCGGACCAACGGGACATCGCTCTGGAGGACCCTGGCTACCCCGCGGCTTATGCCACTGCCCTTCACCACCAACGGCAGGTAGTCCCCATCCCGGTGGACGCGGAGGGGATGGACCCGGACGCCCTAGACCGCTCTGGCGCACGTCTGGCCTATGTTACCCCCTCCCACCAGTTTCCCCTTGGGGTAACCATGCCTGCCGGACGGCGCAGCCGTCTGCTCCAGTGGGCCTATGCTGGGCCGGACCGCTATCTCATCGAGGACGACTACGACAGCGAGTTTCGCCACACCTCCCGCCCTATCCCCGCCATGCAGGGAGTGGACCGCCGGGGCCGGGTCATCTACCTCGGCACCTTCTCCCGGTCCATCGCCCCTGCCATCCGGGTGGCCTATCTCATTCTCCCTCCCACCCTGCTGGAGCGGTACCGGCGGGAATTTCCCCTGGCCGCCTCCACCGTCTCCCGGTTCGAACAGGAGGCCCTGCGCCGTTTTCTGGTCCAGGGGCTGTACGCTCGGCATCTGCGCCGGGCCGGGGCCCTGTACCGGAAAAAATGTGCCCGGCTCACCCAGGCCCTGTCCGCTATCCCCGGGGCGCAGCTCACAGGAGAACAGGCAGGGCTCCACTTCCTGTTTACCCTGCCCCGGCTGACGGAGCAGGAGCTGGTGGACCGGGCGGCGGCCCGGTCCGTCCGAGTCCATCCACTGAGCCAATACTGCCACGCTGTCCCCCCTATCCCCTCCACCCTGGTGTTAGGGTACGCCGGACTCACCGAAGAAGATTTAGACCGGGCTGCCGGGCTGCTCCGGGACGCCTATGTTTTATCCTGAGCAACGAAAAAACACCGTGGAAGCCAGGTGCTTCCACGGTGTTTTATTTCGCCTAGAGATCAGGCATTCTTGATTGCGTCAAAGCGGGCAAACATAGCGGCCAGCTCCACTCGAGTGGCGCCGTTCTGAGGGGCCAGGCCGGCGTCTCCGCCCTCGATGAGCCCCACAGATACCGCCCAGTTCATGGCGGCCAGAGCCCAGTCGGATACTGCGCCTGCATCGGCAAAATCAGCCAGATGGTCACCGCTGACAGCGGGGGAACCGGCGTAGCGGTACAGCATGGTCACCGCCTGCTCCCGGGTGATGCCGCCCTCGGGGGCGGTGCCATCGGAGATGTTCTGCTCCACGGCCCACGCCATTCCCTTCTCATACCAGGTAGCACCGTTCTCGGTGTCCACTCCAGCCAGGCGGGCCAGGATGGTGGCGAACATGCCGCGGCTGCCCTGGATGCCGGGGGCAAAGGTGCCCTCAGCAATCCCCTTCATCAGTCCGGCCTGGGAGACATACTCCACAGCGTCAAAGTACCAGGCATCCTCGCTCACATCGCCATAGGGATTGCTCCAAACAGGCTCGTCACCGCTCTTCACAAAGTGGGCGGACACAGTGACATTACCGGCAGGCATGGTGAAGGCATACACGCCCTCGCCCTGATTCATCAGCTCTACCGCTCCGGCAGGGCCGGTCACGGCGATGCTCTCCAGCTCATAGCCCTCCTGGGCCTGGACAGTGAGCTTCACCGTCTCGCCCTGGGCGGCCTTATCGGCGTCAGCGATCACGGAACCACCCTCAGTGCCGTTCACCGTGATGGTGTACTCGGGGTTACCGGGCTCCACAGGCCCCTGCTCCTTGTCCAGCTCCACCTCAATGGTCTGGGCCGCGCCGGACACCTCAAAGGAGCCGCTCTTGGTCACATAGCCATTGGCGGACACCTCATAGGTGTAGGAGCCGTCGGCCAGGTTGTAGCTCTTGTCATAGGCGGCCTCCACCTTGTCACTGCTGCTGTCGTATACGGTAACTACAGCCTCCTCGGGAGTGACCTCAAAGGTGATGACGGCCAGCAGCTCGCCGGAGCCCTCTACGCTTCCGGAGCCCTCCACGGTACCGGCGATGGCGCCGTTGTTCTCCACTGTGCCGTTGTTGGTCAGGTCGCCGGTCAAAGTGACGTTCTCCCGGACCACCAGGCGGACGCCCTCTTTCACGGTGGCCCCTTCCAGCAGGCGGGCGCTGCGGATCAGGCTGACGGTCTGGCCGTTCTCAGCGCCTTCCAGAGCGCGGGCTGCCTTGTCATAGACGGTATTGGTCGTCTCGTTGTGGGCCTCGCCCAGCTTAACGGGATCGGTGGTCAGGTGATACTTCACGTCGGACTGGCCCTCGCCGTTGTCCTTGTTCATCACTACGTACTGCCAGCTCTCGGGCACCTGGATGTTCTCAGGCTCGCTGCCGGAAGGCTGGGCCTCCGTCCAGATCTGAGAAGCCTCGTTCAGCTCGCCGCTGGTCAGGGTGAACATGCTCTCTGCATCGTCCACATTGATCGCACCCCAGGCGTTGCCGCTGGTAGTCAGATCAGCGGCGGTGACCACGGCGTTGTTCACCACAATAGCGGCCGTTCCGCAGTTCTGAATGGTCACCTGCTCCAAAGTGAGGGTGGGGCGGCCTTCGCCGGTCGCCTGGCTCCAGACGTTGATGCCGTGGCCAGTGTCGGCGTTGCCTACGATGGTCAGATCGCGGATGGTCACCTTGGCGCCGCTGCCCTCACCATCGTTCTCCACGCCAATGATGGGGTTGCGGGTCGTGGTGAAGGTCCCGGCCACCAGTTTATGGCCGTTGCCATCCAGGGTGATGTCCTTGTTGATGAGGAATACGGGGATGTTTTTATTCCCGGTCAGCTCCTCATTGGTGAAGCCGGTGACATCCTTCAGCAGGGTGATGGTGTCGCCGTCCTCGGCGGCCTCAATAGCCTGGGTCAGCGTGTCATACTGCTCGCCGTTGATCTGCGCGGCCTTATCCGGCTCACTGACAGACTCGGCAAAGGCCGAGGGGATCATCGCCAGCACCATAGCAAAGGCCAAAACGGTGGACAATATTCTGTTTTTCATGTACGTTGCTTCCTCCTAATCGGAACGTGATATTGCCTCTGGTCGCCCAGGGGCCGGTCCCAGGGGCGCCGCCCTGGGCTCGACAGTGGCAAGGTTACCACGCTCTATCGGAGAAAGCAACCCACAATTCCTGTCTGTTTCGTCTGGTTTTTCATCCAATACCAGCATCGTCAAAAATCTGAAAAAAACAAAAAAACAGGATGTTGCTTCCTTCGCCGGTCCAAAATCCGATCCATCCGCTTTGGCATCGTGGTTTCTCTCATCTATTCTTCCATTTCGTTCTCGCTGTCTGCGACAGCCCTGGATATTTCCGGCAGCGACAGGGGCAAATTTTTTGCAGCCCAAGTGAATGTTTTGATTTCAACCCGCGTTTGCACATAAAAGATAGCCCCGCCGGAAAGTCCGGCGGGGCTGCCGCTGCTCGTCCCTATCGTTAGCTCAAGGTTATAAAACGGCTCAGAATGGCCGCCAACTCCGCCCGGGTGGTTCTGCCCTGCGGGTCCAATCCCTGGTCCCCGCCCTGGAACAGATCTTCTTCCACCGCCCAGCGCATACCGCGGCTGGCCCAATGGGCCACTTGATCGCCGTCCGGGAATTGGGACAGCCCATCTCCAGACACTGCTGGCGACCCTGCATAACGGTACAGCATCACTGCCGCCTGCTCCCGGGTAATCACGCCCTCCGGATTTGCCCCATCCGATACCCCCGCGGACACTGCCCAAGCCATTCCCTTTTCATACCAGGTTCTGCCTCCGGCGGTATCCACCCCGTCCATCCGAGCCAGAATGGTCATCAGCGTTCCCCGGGTGACGGTCCCGTCTGGGTCAAAGCCCTGCCCAGTCCCGTTCATCAGCCCCTCCTGACACGCCAGAGCCACACTGTCATAAAACCAATCGCTTTTCTTCACATCCGGGAATGGACTGACCCAAGGCTTGCGCCGGAAGTCTACGGACACTGTCACCCGGCTGCCGGGCTGCTTAAAGGCCCATGTCCCGTCTTGATGCCGGCGCACGGAAACCGCTCGGCCGCTCTGGTCCACGGCCGAAACCTCCGCTACTTCATACCCCACATTGGGAACTGCGGAAATGGTCACAATGCTCCCCTCGGTGGGTTCTGACGGAAATACTGTGGTGGTGCCGCCCTCTGTCTTTTTCACCACTGGGGGGTAAGTGTCCGCAGATGAGCCAGACTGCTTCACCACCACAACACAGGACGCTGTGAAGCCGCTTTTTGCAACGGAGGCCGTTATCACCGTCTGCCCGGCCCCTACAGCTGTGACCATACCGCTGCCGTCCACTGCAGCCACCCGCTCATCGCTGGAAGCCCAAGTCACTGTCTGTTCCGAGGCGTTGACGGGATGGACCTGAGCCGTCAGAACAGCGCTGCTGCCTACATTCAAAGTAAGCGAGGTAGGACTCAGGCTGATGCCTGTGACCGGTACCTTTGAGGCAGCCTCTCCGGCGATGACATCGCCCGGGGAAATGCCGCCATTTTCTTCTGCGGCTAGCACCGGCACAGCTCCCAGCGTCAGAATCAGGGCCAGTCCCATGATCCAACTAGCAAGACGGTATCGCTTCATTCCAGGCGCCTCCTATCACAAGGGTACATAAAACCAAATTGTTTCTATAACAAATTACAAGTTTTGTCCGTACAAAATCAAGTATTATTTTATTATACGAGAATTATGTCCCTCTTTCAACTGTTTTTCTCTCAGAGACAAAATGCGCGAAAAAGGCGGCCGGTTCTAAGCGGAACCGGCCGCCTTTCAATCCGCTGCGGCCTGCGGCGCACAGCAAGGGTTTCCCTCTTTCCTCTGCCAAAGCTCCGCCTGTCTATGCCGCTACGCTCCTGACGCTCCCCGCTTCACAGCAGCCGACACGCTGCCCCCCTTTGCCTCCAGGTCTGCCCGGAGCTTGCGCAGCAGGGCGTTTACCGCCGACGCGGCGGACACCAGATCGTTGCGCTTATCCGCAGGACAGACGGCAGTGTCCAAAAACTGGTCGACTCTCCGGCGCTGGGCGTGGACCGCATAATAGAAAATCTCCAGGTCCTTGACCGCAAATCCGTCCTGTCCCTCCCCCGCCGCCAGGGCACGGCCGGCCTGCTGCACCTCGTCCAGCAGATTGGCCAATCCCTGCCGTTGCAGGGGGGCGCCGTTCTTCCGCAGCAGCGACTGAACCCGCTGCTGAAGCTCCTTCAGGCTGGAGTCTAAAAACGCAAGGTCAGCGGATGAATAAATTGCTTCCATATCGACAATCCCTTCTGCCCGATTCTTAAAAGCGCCCCGCCGGGGAATTCCCCGGCGGGGCATACTCTGTCTAACGCTATGCCTTCTGCCTGCTTACTGCTCGTACAGGGCGATGAGCTTCTGCAGGTGCTCCCAGCGCTCCATAGCGGCCTTCTCATTGGCCTCGAACAGGGTCTCCGCCCGCTCGGGGAAAGACCGGGTAAGGGAGGAATAGCGGGCCTCGTTCATCAGGAACTCCCGGTAGCCGCCGGCGGGGGCCTTGGAGTCCAGGATGAAGGGGTTCTTGCCCTGCTCCTTCAGCATCGGGTTGTACCGGAACAAGTTCCAGTAGCCGCAGGCCACGGCCTTCTTCATCTCTACCTGGCAGTTGGCCATGCCACCCTTGATGGAGTGCATCTCACAGGGGGCGTAGCCGATGATAAGGGAGGGGCCGGGATAAGCCTCAGCCTCGCGGATCGCGGTGAGGGTTTGGTTGGGATTGGCTCCCATGGCCACCTGGGCCACATAGACATAGCCGTACTGCATGGCGATCTCGCTCAGGCTCTTCTTGCCCATGACCTTACCGGCAGCGGCAAACTGAGCCACAGCGCCGATGTTGGTGGCCTTGGACGCCTGTCCGCCGGTATTGGAGTACACCTCGGTATCAAACACGAAGATGTTCACGTCCTCGCCGGAGGCGATGACATGGTCCAGTCCGCCATAACCGATATCATAGGCCCAGCCGTCGCCGCCGAAGATCCACACGGACTTCTTGCTGAGGTAGTCCTTCTCATCCAAGATCTCCTTGGCCAGCTTGCAGGCGTCACAGTCACAGTAGACGGCACCAGCGGCCTTCAGGCTCTCCATATGGGCCTTGAAGCCCTCGGCGGCATCGCCGAACTTGGCTTTGCCCTCGTCGCTGTTGACGAAGGCCAGGCAGGCATCCACCGTCATCAGGGCCTCTTCCAGAGCCGCCACATAGTTCTTGGTGGCCTCGGCGTTGGCCACGCCGTCGCCCATGGTGTCCAGCCAAGCCTGGGCGGCTTCCTTCACCTCAGGCGCCGTATGGGGTACGTTCAAAAGTGCACGGGTCTTGTCCGCCAACCGCTCGCGGATGGTCTTCTGGCCCAACAGCAGACCCAGGCCGTGCTCGGCGTTGTCCTCAAACAGAGAGTTCGCCCAGGCGGGACCCTTTCCTGCCTTGTTGACGGTGTAGGGGCTGGTGGCCGCCGGTCCGCCCCAGATGGAGGAACAGCCGGTGGCGTTGGAAATATACATCCGGTCACCGCACACCTGGGTGACGAGGCGGGCATAGCTGGTTTCGGCACAGCCGGCACAGGAGCCAGAGAACTCCAGCAGCGGCTGCTTGAACTGGCTGTCTTTGATGGAGGTAATGCCCTGCATGTCGGCCTTGGGGGCGACTTCCTTGACCATATAGTCGAAGACCACCTGCTTGGGGGCCTCCTGCTCCAGAGGCACCATGGTCAGACTCTTGGTGGGGCAGATGCCCACACAGACGGAACAACCCATGCAGTCCATGGGGCTGACCGCCAGGGTATACTTATAAACGCCCTTGCCCTTGCCAGCCTTGATGTCCACAATCTGGGCCGCGGCGGGAGCAGCTGCCGCCTCCTCCTCTGTGAGGGCGAAGGGACGGATGGTGGCGTGGGGACAGACATAAGAACACTGGTTACACTGGATGCAGGTTTCGGGATCCCAGGCGGGAACGGACACAGCCACGCCACGCTTCTCATAGGCGGAAGCGCCCTGGCAGAAGGTGCCATCCACATGGGGGACGAACTTGGACACGGGCAGGCTGTCGCCATCCATCTTGTCCACGGGCACCAGGATCTCCTCCACCATCTCCACCAATTCCTTATTGCCTTCCAGCGCCTCAGCGGCGGCCTTGTCCTCGGCGTTGGCCCAGGAGGCGGGAACCTCCACCTTGGTGAAGGCGGTGGCACCCAGGTCGATGGCCTTGTGGTTCATGTCCACGATGTCCTGGCCCTTCTTCAGGTAGGATGCGGTGGCTGCGTCCTTCATATACTGGATGGCCTCGGCCTGGGGCATGACATTGGCCAGGGTGAAGAAGGCGGACTGGAGAATGGTATTCGTCCGCTTACCCATGCCGATCTCAATGGCCAGGTCAATGGCGTTGATGGTGTACAGTTGAATGTTGTTCTGGGCGATATACCGCTTGGAGGCGGCATCCAAATGGTGCTCCAGCTCCTCAAAGCTCCACTGGCAGTTGATGAGGAAGGTGCCGCCGGGCTTCACGTCCCGCACGATGGGGAAGCCCTTGGTGATATAGCTGGGCACATGGCAGGCCACAAAGTCGGCCTTATTGATATAGTAGGGGGCGCGAATGGCCTGGTCGCCGAAACGCAGGTGGCTGATGGTCACACCGCCGGTCTTCTTGGAGTCGTACTGGAAGTACGCTTGGACGTACTTGTCAGTGTGGTCGCCGATGATCTTGATGGAGTTCTTGTTGGCGCCCACGGTGCCGTCGCCGCCCAGACCCCAGAACTTGCACTCGATGGTGCCTTCCGCGG
>URQA01000041.1 GCA_900549885.1 uncultured Eubacteriales bacterium
CGATATACCCGGCCCCGCCCAGCACTAAGATCGCCATGAGTATGACCTTCCTTTCCTCTCAGCAAAATGATGGGATCAGTCCAACACCACACAGCCGCCCTGGGGGCGGATGTGGAGGATGTGGCACCGACCTGCCCCCAGAAGTTTTTCCATGCCAGTTTGGAAGGAGGCCAACTTTTCCTCGGGGACAAAGGCTTGGATGGTGCCGGCAAAGCCTCCTCCGTGGACCCGGATGGACCCAGTGCCCTCCAGCAGCTCCCGCCCGATGGCCAGGGCCAGAGGGATGGCCTGCTGCCGGGGGTCGGCGACAGACCAGGTGTTCTGCAGGTGCAGGGCGGAGGACAGCCCCGAGGCGTTGACCAGCGCCAGGAACCGGTTAAAGTCCCTCGCCTCCAGTGCGTCCGCCTCATCCAACGCCTTGCGGTCGTCGGCGTAGAAGTGCAGAGCTCGGAGCACAGCCCGGTCGCCGCACTCCCTCCGCAGCTCCGGTATGGCGGCGCGGAAGTCTGCCTCCGGCACATCCCGGAGTACCTGACGGCCGAAGTGGGCGGCCACTGCCCCCATTTCCCGAGTGATGTCGGCGTAGTCGTCGGTCAGGTCGGCGTGGCAGGAGCCGGTGTCCACAATGCACAGGGCATGGCCGGACTGGGAGAAGTCGTACCCCACCTGCCGCACTACGGGGTCGGCGGGATCGGAAAAGTCGATGGCCACCGCACCTCCTACCGACGAGCCCATCTGGTCCATCAGGCCGCAGGGCTTGCCAAAGTAGACGTTCTCCGCATACTGGCCGATCTTGGCGATGTCCACCGGAGAGAGAGCCCCGCCGCAGCAGAAGCGGTTGAGGATGTTTCCGATCAGCACCTCGTAGGCGGCGGAGGAGGACAGCCCGGAGCCGGAGAGCACATCGGAGGCGATGTATGCGTCAAATCCTGCGGGAGAATAGCCCTGTTCCTGGATTTTGGCCGCCACTCCCCGCACAAGGGCTGCGGAGGTGTTGCGCTCCTCCACGTGGGGGAGCAGCTCGTCCAGCCCTACCTCCAGAGCGGGATAGCCCTCGGAGAGGATGCGGATGACATTTAGCCCGTTGGGAGCGGCGCAGGCGAGCATATCCAGGTCCACGCTGCCACACAGCACATGACCGTGCTGATGGTCGGTGTGGTTGCCGCCGATCTCAGTGCGGCCGGGACCGCTGAACAGGGCCGCGTCCGCTTGGCCGTCCGGGTCAAAGGCGGTTTGAAAGCCCTCCGCCACCCGGATGGCCCGCTCTCTGGCCCGGTCCAGGCTGTCCGCCGAGCCGTCCAGGGCATACAGGCCGGCCAGTGTCTGGTCACGGGTGCCGGAGCGCAGGGATGCCAGTAAGGTCTCGCAGGAGCTCATGGGGATCACCTCGTTCTTCAGTGTCACGGCTAGTATATTTAATTTTTAGTAAAAATTCAATAGGCAGATAGCACAGCCGAAAAACTTCGGCGCTGTGCACAGGCGCGGAGAGCGCCCTCTGTGCATATTTACCGGGCCGGGGCGGGGCCGCTGCTCTCCCGTACCGTCAGAGAGGGGGGGACCACTACCTTTAGGGGGATGGCGCGCACCGGCTGCTTGCCAGGCAGAGCAGCCCGTTCCACTAGCAGGCGCAGGGCGGTGCGGGCCATCTCATCTACGTGAGTAGACACCGAGGTGAGGGGTGGGTCCACCAGGGCGGAACGGGGGGTGTCGTTGAAGGACACCACCGACACCTGACCGGGGACGGAGATCTCTGCATGGTGCAGGGCCCGGAGGGCCCCAATGGCGCTGTCCTCATTGGCGCAGAGAAAAGCGGTGGGCAGGGGGATGCCGGAGCGCAGAAATTCCTCCACGGCCCGGGCGGCGGCCTCCGCATCCATGGGACAGTCCAGCAGCAGCCTGCGGTCCAGCAGCCCCGGACCCTCCATCAGCCGGATAAAGAGCGACCGCCGCACCTCGGGGGCCGGCTGGCGCCGGTCGTCCAGCTTGTAGGCCGGGCCTATGAAGCCGATGCGCTGGTGGCCCAGGCCAGTCAGGTGTTCCAACGCCAGAGAGATGCCCAGCTCATAGCCCAGCGTCACCGAGTCAAACCGGCTCTCCCAGGGGGAGGAGTCCAGAAAGACCACGTTGGGGGTGAGGGCGGCTATGGCCTCGATTTGGGCAGGGGAGAACAGGCCGATGGCTACGATGCCGTCCAGGGCTGCTCCCTCGGGAGAGGCGAAGCCCTCTCCCCGCTGTTCCAAAGGCAGGCAGGTGTACTTCCGGTCCAGGCAGCCCTGACGGACAAAGCCGCTGAGGTAGAGGTAGTAGGGGTCGTCCAGCTGCTGTGCCGGGGAGAGCATCTCCGCCACCCCCACCCGGAGCAGGCCTTTTAGAGTGCGGCCCCGGCGGCTGCGGGTGGCGGTGTAGTTTAACCGGCCCGCCTCCTCCAACACCTTCCGCCGGGCCTCCTCCGACACGGACAGGGAGGGGTCTCCGTTTAAAATGCGGGAAATGGTGGCGGGAGAATACCCGGTGCGGTCCGCCAGCTCCTTTAAGGTTGCCATGCAAATCCCTCCAAATTTTACTAAAAATAAAATACCATATGGGCGCAACTTAGGCAAGGGAAAAAGACGCTTTTCTTTGCCTTTTTCCAGGAAGTCTGATAGACTGGGGAAAATAAATGGAAACGGAGGCTTTTGCTATGACACAACCTTCCCGCCGTCCCTTTGGAACAACCCCCGGCGGCCAGCCGGTGGAACTGCTGATCCTGGACAACGGCACACTGCGCTGTGAGCTTTTGACCCTGGGAGCCACCCTGCGTACCCTGGAGGTGCCCGGTCGGAATGGAAGCCGGGTGGACGTGGTGCTGGGCTATGACGCCCAGGAGGACTATCTGACCTATGGCGGCTACCTGGGTGCGGTGGTCGGCCGGTTTGCCAACCGCATCGCCAGGGGGCGCTTTTCCCTGAACGGGAAAGAATACACCCTGGCGGTGAACGATGGGCCCAACCACCTCCACGGGGGGCTGGTGGGCTTTTCCCACCGGGGGTGGCAGGTGGAGGAGCTGACAGACGACCGGGCGGTGCTCTCCCTTACCAGCCCAGACGGAGAGGAGGGGTACCCAGGGACGCTGACGGCCCGGGTGACCTACCGTCTGGACGGCTCCGCCTTGGAGCTGCGCTATGAGGCCGTATCCGACAAGGACACCCCCTGCAGCCTCACCAACCACAGCTACTTTAACCTGGCCGGGCATGCCTCCGGCCCGGTGCTGGACCAGGAAATCTGCATCCACGCCCAGGGCTATACCCCCACCGATGGGACCAGCATCCCCCTGGGCACGGTGGAGCCGGTGGAGGGCACCCCCATGGACCTGCGCGCCCCAACTGCTATCGGTACTCACATCGAGGATGATTTTGCCCAACTGCGCCAGGCCGGAGGTTATGACCACAACTACGTGGTGGAGGGGGAGCCGGGTACCCTGCGGCCTGCGGCTTGGGCCCGCTCATCCAGGACAGGCGTTGTCATGAGCACGGAGACCACTCTGCCCGGCATTCAATTCTACACGGCCAATTTCATCGAGCAGGGCCGTCCCGGCAAGGGGGGCACAGTGTACGGTCCCCGCCATGCCTTTTGCCTGGAGACGCAGTTCTTCCCAGACTCCCCCAACCAGCCTCGGTTTCCATCCTGTATTTTGAGAGCGGGGGAGCGGTATGACCACACCACCCGCTATGTTTTTTCCGTCAGCAGGGAGGAAATGTGAGCGTAAAAACGGAAGAATAAAGAACAGCGGCGCCGCGGGCATACCCCCACGGCGCCGTTTTTGTTGAGGTGCGCTTTTGGCAGCAGGCCACCGGAAGGGGAGGCCGAAGCCTGCGTCCAGGCAGGACCGGCTGTGGGCGGATTAGAGGTTTTGTAAAAAACATGTCCCCAGACCACAATGGGGGGCATTCCAGCTGAAAAAACAAAATATTTTCAGGGCAATCGTTTGCTATTTACGAAAAATCTGGAAATCAAAAAGAGAAAAACAACATTTTTCACAAGAAATGATGTTGTTTTTGTCTAAGTATGCCCTTAAAATATAAAAAAAGAAATGGGGGAGTTGAGGCGGTTGAAAGAATATTTGCGCTGGGGACAGGTCCAGCAGAAGCTGACTGAGCACGCCCGGGCCAGCAACAAAACTTACAGCTTTTTCGATGCGGCCAGCGAACTCTGGCGTTCCGGAGCGGTCCAGCGAGGGGAGGAACTGCCGACGGTTTCCTTCCTGGATTGGGACCTGGAGGACCTAGACGGCTTCTACCGCCGCATCGAACAGATCCCAGTTAGTATGGATATATTCTACCCGGCCTTCCAGCACGGTACGTCGGGGGCCAAGGCCGCCGAGCAGCTGCTGGGGTTGGATACCGTGCCGTCCAAGCTGGCCCAGGACCAGGCGCTGGGGCTGCATCGACACGACTGCTTCGAGCTGTTCTACAATCTCCAAGGCTCCCTCCAGCTGTTCCAGGAGAACTCCTGCCAGACCTTGCCTGAGGGAGCCCTGGGCATCATCAGCCCCCACCTGACCCACGACATCGTGGCAGGGCCGGGATGCCACACCATCTACATCCCTCTGGCCGAGCAGACGGTGGAAAACACCCTCCACCAGCTGCTGCGCCAAGACAATATCCTGTCCGACTTCTTCCGCTCCGGCCTGGAGGGGGTCGGATCCGGCTGCTTGGTATTCTTTCTGGCCCCCGGAGGGTATATTCGCACTCTCCTGCGCAATATCTTCCATGAATTTTATGCTAGGGAGGAGTACTACCAGTCGGTTTGCGCCAGCTACATTGAGATCTTTTTTGCCACCGTTTTGCGCCGGTGTGGGGGACAGTATACCCGGTACAGCTGGCAGACTACGTCCGGCGGGACGGCCCCCATGCTGGCGGTGCTCAAGTATCTCCAGGATAACTACCGAACCACGACCCTGAACGAGACCGCCGCCCTGTTCCACTATGACCCCAGCTACCTGGGCAAACAGATCAAGGCGTATACTGGCAAGAATTACACCGCCCTGATCCGAGAACTGCGCATCGAGATGGCCAAGCGCCTGTTGCGCAGCACGGACGACCCAATGGGAGAAATCGCGGAGCTGGCCGGATTTGACCGCCTGTCCCACTTTTCCAGTACGTTTCGGCTGGCCACCGGCAGTTCCCCTTCAGAATACCGGCGGCGGTACTCCACCTTCCGCTGTCCGGAGGAGCCCTGACGACCATGACCGATTTTTGAAAATCCAACTCAGATTTGGCGATAGCCTCTTTCACAAACTGCGTTGTATAATATGTGCACAACGGGCCGTGAAACAGCTCCAATTTCGTGCTTTTTGATCTAAGGAAGGAGCTCGCTCGGTGTGAGTTCTGGCCACACAGAAAAGAGGAGGAAGCAAAATAATGAAAAAACGGATTTTGTCGATTTTGATGGCTCTGGCGATTGCGATAGGCGCGATGGGCAGCGCTGTCGCCGTCTACTCGATCCAGGCCAATGCGGACCCGTCCATTTCGGTTACCTTAGACGGGAAAGATCTCTCCCTGGAAGATGTCAACGGCAAGCAGGTAGACCCCATCTACATCGATGGTACCACCTATCTCCCGGTCCGGGCCATCTCTGAAGCGCTGGGCATGGACGTAGAATGGAACACGGCTAAAAATCAGGTGGAGCTGAGCACTGGCGCTGAGGAAAAAGCAACTTCTCTTGCGTTCGCAAGCGTCACTTCCGGCGATATCATGGGCTACACGATGGGGGGCGTAAGTTACTTTTATGGAATTCCCTATGCCAAGGCAGATCGATTCCATATGCCGGAAGCGGCGGATTCCTGGACGAATATCAAGCCCTGCATGATGCATGGTGAAGTAGCGCCGCAGAACAAGACCACGATGGAAATGTTTGATGCGTTTACTTATTCGGAAGAGATGGTTGAAAATGAGGACACCATGCTCAACTTGAATGTCATGACGGCCAACCTGAATGGAACGGAGAAAAAACCCGTTGTTGTCTGGCTCCATGGCGGTGGTATGACCACTGGCGGCTCTATGGAAAAGACCTTCTATGACGGTGGAAACCTGGCCGCTTATGGCGATGTAGTCTTTGTGTCCATCAACCACCGCCTTAATGCTCTGGGCTTCCTTGACCTGTCTGCTTACGGCGAGGAGTACAAGTACTCTGGCAATGTGGGTATGGCTGACATCGTGTTCGCATTAGAATGGGTCCAGGACAATATCGCCAACTTTGGCGGCGATCCTGACAATGTTACCATTGTCGGACAGTCCGGTGGCGGCACGAAAGTCACCACTCTGATGGGTATGCCCGCCGCCCGTGGCCTGTTCCACAAGGCGGTCGCCATGTCCGGCGGATCGGCCAAGGTCACCCGCACCACCGAGCAGGCCCAAGCTGAAACTGAAAAGGTCCTGGATATCTTGGGGATCACCGCTGAGAACATCAAGGATATTGAGACTATTGACTATGAAGTGCTGTACAATGCCTGCACTGAAGCGGGAGTGAACTACGGCCCTGTGGTAGATGGGGATTACTATCCTACCGGCACCTATGAGATGTCCAAGGACATCCCGCTGATGTGCGGAAACGTCCTGGGCGAGTTCTCTACCAACTTTGGCAACCTGATCATTCCGGCTATGACAGCCAACAGAAATGCCGTTGAGAGCGCTTTGCTGCCCAACATCACTGAGGCCGATGTGCTGGAACGCCTGACACAGAATTATGGCGGAGATGCTGACAAGGCCGCCTCGGTTATAGCCGCATTTAAGGAAGCGTATCCTGGACACGAGATCGGTGAAGTGCTTTATATCAACAATCGCGCTGCTGGTATGTCTGCGATGCCTCTTGCAGAGGCTATGGAGAGCTATGGCGGTATTGTCTATCAGTACATCCAGGCTGCCCCGTATCCCATGTTTGACGGGATTGTACCGATCCATACTGCTGGCGATGTTCCTCTTTGGTTCCACAATGTAGAGATGATTCCCGGTTGGGTTAACGGTGATGAGGCCACATTCAACCGCATCTCTGATGAGATGGCCGGTGCTTTGGCTGCTTTCGCCTGGACGGGCGATCCCAGCGCAAACGGGCTGGACTGGTCGGAATGGACGAACGATGGCGATGGCATCATGGTCTTTGACCTGGATGAAAGCACTATGCGTTATCATCATGAGGATAATTTGTTCGCCGCAATGAATGCGGAAAATGCAGGTTGATTTCCCTTCCTCAGCTTATATGGTCATCCGCTCGCAAATGTCCCGGCTTTGTGATTTTTGCAGGGACTGTACCCATGAGGCGGCTGAAGGTAGACAAAATAAAAAAGGATGAATACTATATGAAAAAACGTTTGTTGTCAGGTTTGCTGGCCGTCATGATGGTCTGCCTGTCCATCATGACAGTGGCCAGCGCCGCCCCCGCCACCCACACGGTGGTAGCGGGTGACAGCCTGTCTTCGCTGGCCCAGAGGTATCTGGGTTCGGCGGACCGGTGGAAGGAGATCTACGAGGCCAACCGGGATGTCATCTCCGATCCAAACAGTATCTATGTAGGTCAGCAGCTACGCATCCCCGGCGGTAGCTCCACGGCACCTGATGAAGGGACGAAGCCCGCGCCCGACAAGGGCGGCTCCACCGTGGTGCCCACCCCCGAGGTGGATAAGAGCACCCAGCCCCGGGTCATCATCACCACGGACCTGGAGATCGATGACATGAACGGCATCCTGCTCAGTCTGTTGTTCTCCAACGACTATGACCTAGCGGGCATCGTGTGGACCGCCGGTAAGTTCCACTTCTCCGGTGATGGGGAGCACACGCTCCAAGAGGCCATCGACCTGTGGTACCCTGGCTATGAGATCTCCTGCGAGGCCACCACGGCCGGCGGCACCATCGAGAATCCCGGCCAGGCCAAGGAGATGCGCCCTGCCGATCCCACCTTCCTAGAGCGGGCCATCGACGTGTGGTACCGGGCCGACTACGAGCACCTCAGCCAGAACGACCCCAACTACCCCACCCCCGATTACCTGCTGAGCATCACCAAGACCGGCAACATCGCCTTCGAAGGCGATTACCATGAGGACACCGAGGGCTCCGACCTGATCCGGGCCTGCATCCTGGACGATGATCCCCGTCCTCTGTACATCCAGCACTGGGGCGGCATCAACACCACTGTCCGCGCCTTGGTGAGCATCTATGAAGAATACCATGAGACTGAGCAGTGGCCTGAGATCCAGGCCAAAGTGGTGGATAAGGTCCGTATCAGCGGCAACGGCGAGGACAACTGCCGTGCCTACAGCAAGATCGACGAGCTCTATCCTGGCCTGAAGGACAGCGACTGGACTGGCTTCGGCGGGTTCACCGACTTCTTTGCCATCTATGACGCTCCCGAGGCCCTGCGCCCCTACTATCAGGCCGAGTGGCTTACCGATGCCTTTAAGTTCGACCACGGCCGGCTCATGGAGCACTTCCTGCTGATGAACGACGGCCAGGTGATCTACGGCGAACCCTTCTGCTATCAGTATGGCCTGGTGAACTATATCGACTGGCCGCAGTGCGCCAAGGAAGGCTGGGCCAACCCGATGATCGGTCAGGAGGGCGGGCTAGACTTCTTCCCCCTGGGCCAGCGCTCCGAGTACGACACCTATGACTGGTGCTGCGCTCAGTTCGGAATGGCGTCCTTCGTGGACCTGGGTCTGCGCCAAGGGGTCAAGAACTCGGAGACCCGCTATGTAGAGGCCATGTTCGAGGATCTGGCCGCTCGGGCCGACTGGGCCGTGGGCAGCGCGGATGTTTGCAACCATGCCCCTGTGATCACCGCCGCGCCCCAGGATGTCACCGCCAAGGCCGGTGAGACCGTGACCCTCACCGCCGCAGCCGGCGATCCCGACGGTGACGCCCTCACCACCACCTGGTGGGTGCCCGCCAGCGCCTGCACCTACCAGGGCGCTCCCATCGAGGACAACGCACCTCAGTGGAAGCTGTCCGCCCCTAATGCCCTGACTACCCAGTTCACCGTTCCCGAGGATGCTCAGGCGGGCGATATTTTCGTGGTGAATCTGGAGGTTCAGGATGCCGGAGTGGAAAGACCGATGACTCGTTTCGCACAGGTCGTAATTACCGTTGAGGCCTGACTTGTAATTTGAGTTTCCCTTCCTCGGCCAGGTGGTCATCCGTTCGCAAATGTCACCATAATACACGTTTCCCCCACCTGTGCCATCCTCCTTTTACGGGACGCGCCGCGGAAGCGAGCTTCCGCGGCGCGCTCTGTTTCTCCCTAAAAGACCGCCAAAGGCGCACGGCGCCCCTGGCGGTCGGTAATACGGGGAAGGCGGGTCAGGACAGGCTGGTTCCCCACAATTCCATCAGGTCGTCCTTGACCACGAAGAAGGAGGCCTTATTCCAGCGTACGCGGCACAGGCGGTGCTCCGGATCGCCGGCCTCGGCATGGACGTGGTTGAGCTTGTCCTCGATGACGGCGGAGCCGTCGTAGATGCGCTCTACCAGGGCGATATAGTCGTCCAGATAGGAGTGGGCGATGGGAGCGCCGTTGTGGGCAGGGAAAATTGTGTTCCACTGGCCGGCCAGGCCCTTTAACCGGAGCATGTTCTCCCGGTGGGCTCGCAGTCGCTGATCCAGCGCAAAGGGCGGGCGTTCCGGGTGTGGGTAAGTCTCATACATGAGCACCTGGGCGCTCTCCGCTTCATCGCCCACAAAGAGAAACCCGTTCCGGCGGTCCAACAGGGCCAGAGAGCCGTTGGAGTGGGCAGAGATATCCAGCAGCTGGATGGGGCGGTTTCCCAGGTCTAGCACCTGGCCATCCTCCACATATTGGTGGACGAAGTCAGGGTAGGGCAGCTTGGATACGTCAAATGGGCCTTTAGCCAGGGTGAGCAGGTCGCTGTCCGCGCCTGGAAGCATCATGGCGCAGGACCACTCGCCGCAGCTGCCGGAGTGGTCCAAGTGGCCGTGGGTGAGGATGACCTGGACGGGCTTTTGGGTGAGCCGCTCCACGTAGGGGCGCAGGGTGCCGGAGCCCCAGCCGGTGTCGATGAGCAGGGCCTTCTCATCCCCCTCCAGCAGATACATATTCTGGGAGCCGTCCATAAAGTTAATGATCCAGGTGTCCTCGTTATATTTCCAACTGGTATACGAGGCAAAGATGTCCAAAAGGTCAGGCTGCATGATAATTCTCCTTTCTCACTTGTCGCAGAAATTGATTTGTATCAGGCGGAATTCCAAGGGCTCCAGCACTGCGTCGTACTCTAGTACGCCATGGGAGATCTTGGGGGCGATAGACCGAACCAGGGGGTGAGCGCTGGCCTTCAGGTGTTCCAGCCGGTATTGGTCTAGGGAGGGGATCCTGCCTCCATCGGGAGCTCCCATTTTGACCCAGTAATCAAAGGCACTGCCGTGTTCCCGGTTGACAATGAATTCCACCGACTCGGACACAAGCCGGGCGGGAAGGCCGGACACCCGGAGCGAGAAGGGCTGGCGGCGCTGTTCGGAGAAGGGGGTATACCGGGTGGTTTTGTTGACATTGAGGCTTTTGTTATTGGCAAAGATATCGCTGAAATGCTCGTAGTTGTACAAAAGGATGGAAACGCAGTTCTGTGAGCGGGTGACGATATATCCCCTGCCTTGGGCCAAGACGGCTGGACAGAGCTGCCGAAGCGATTGATAAGCGAGGAACTGGGGCTTGCGGATGCCGTTGACGGTCAGTAGGCCAAGCCCCCCATGAAAGATATCATCAGAGAGGGGCTGCTCTTCGATGAAGTCGGAGACGGCCCAATATCCCAGACAGGCAAAACGGCTGCTGTGTTCCAGGATATTTTTGATTACATAACAGCCGGCAAACAGCGTGTCGTTGATCAAATTGGAATGGGAAACGCTCAGGTTCCACTCTGTGATCCAAAGCGGCAGGTGCCCCAGGCCGACTTCCTCCTGGAACCGGCTTAGGAACTGATGGAACTGTTCCAGGTAATCCGGGTCGGTGGACAGCGGGATGCCGGCCATCAACGGCAGTTGGGAACCGCCGGGGGCAGGGGTGACAAGATGGTCTGGCTGCCAAGAATGGAGATCGATCTTGATTTGAGCGGGCTGCCATACCACGCTGTAGCACTGGGCGCAAAAAAAGTCCGGAGATACTCCCTGTTCCAACTCCCAGCGAAAGAAACGGCGTGCCCACTCGATGCTCTCTTGATGCATGAAGGTCATAGGAGGCGCTCCCACCTGGATGCGGGGGCTAATCGCTTTGATCGTCAGGTAGGTTTCCCGATACATGCGGAAGAACGCCAGGTCGTCCTGCATACCGAACATCTCGATGGAGGAATCCGCGTTGTTCCACAAGAGCACAGGAAGGTCCTCCACAGTCCGGAGACCGTAGCGTGCGATGATATGACGGAAAAATGCGTTGATTAGCGCAAGCCATTCGCAGAGATCGGCAGGCTGCGAGGTATTATATTTGTTGTTGAAAATGATTTTCTGCCGGTCCAAGGCCAGTTCAATGGGCATAAAGGACAGCTGGAGCACGGGCTTCAAGCGAATCGAGAACAGAAAATCAAAGACTATGTCGATCGTTCTGAAGTTGAAAGCCAGCTCTCCTGTTTCGGTGCGGGTGACAACCATCATATCATCGGACAGCAGTCCGTGGAATTTGATGTATTCGAACCCGATCTGCCGCTGGACATCCTTTAATTGCTCCTGTACCTCACTGTAAAGAATCTCTTTGGCGCTGCCGATCCCCACCAGTTTTCGATACCGATCATCCAGATGACCGCAGATGCTGTCCCAGCTGCATTGGATCTGGATCGGGTCCTTGGCGGGGGTGGGGACGCAGATGTGGTCGCGATTGGGAAGGTATCGTGAGAGCGCAGAGATGTCAAAACCGCTGTTGTCTGGCAGATTGCTGATATAATTGGTCCGGCGATCCCTTCCTGTGCCCAGGTGGTCTGCTTTTCTGTGGGTCTTGCGGTAGACGCTGGGGAGGGCGTTGTATTTGGCTTTGAAGGCGCGGCCAAAAGACTGGGCATTGGCGTAGCCGTTATTCAGCGCCACGGTATCGATGGGATCATCCGTGGAAGTCAAGTCGCTGACCGCATGGCTCAGACGCACGCTGTTGTAGTAGTCAGAAAAGGTCGTGTCCAGATAACGGGAGAACAGAGATGAGAGATAAGGCGGAGACAGATGGACGGCATTGGCCAGCTGGACAAGGCTTAGGTCCTCCCGATAGTGCTCGTCAATGTAGCGAACGATCTCGTTCATCCGCTCCAGATATTTGTCCTGTGCGCCCGTGAAGTCGGTACGGGACACCTGGAATTTCTGAGTGAGTTCCTTGAGCATGCTGTAAGCGAAGGATTTGTTGTCATACAAGGCGGCGGCATCCTGAGGCTGTGCGGTGTTGCGCTCCACCATCAGAGCGATTAGGCTGCGCAGGTCGTCATACCGCCCTTTGTCCTCGTCTTTGCTGGAGTTGCACAGGAAATAGAGCTGGTCTGCATCTGTAAGGGACAGGTCAAATTTGTGCAGATCCAGATGCACGATCAAGGCCGGACAGTTGTCTTGGCTGGACAACTCGTGGATATGGTTGCTGTTGACCAGCAGCAGGTCCCCTGCCCGTAGGCGGCTGGTCTCCCCCAGGACCTGGACGGTGGCAGTTCCCTTCAGGACAAAGATCAGCTCCACTGTGGGATGCCAGTGCTTATGGATGTCTGTGATCTGGGTGAGCTGCACTTGGAAGGGAACGCTTGGCGGGAAATCAAAGAGAAAATATGTATCATTCATATAGTTCACCTGGAGTAAGAGTAACGTATTTTGTTGGCTTTGTCAATGACACCTTTCATTTTTTAAGAAAAACAGAAGGGAAAACGTAAAAAGAAATGGAAAGGCTCCAAAAATTTAATAATAAAAGCATAAGGAGTCTCGTTGATTTTTATGTATTTTAGCCTATATAATAAAACGTGAACAGGAAGGAAAATTCTTGAAAGCTTTGTATTTTGGTTATAAAAATAAAATATGACAGTTATATGTTGAAAAATACAAATGATTTGAAAGAATACAGGAGAAGGCTCTGCTTTTTTAGTAAAGGGGTGCGCGCATGGAACAGACGGCGAGGCATGAAGTCATTTTGGAATGCAGGGGCATCACGAAGGTGTTTGGCCCCGTGGTAGCGCTGGACAGAGTGGACTTGTTGGTAAAGCGGGGCGAGGTCCGGGGCTTGATCGGGGAGAACGGGTCTGGGAAATCCACCGTGACGTCTATCTTTTCCGGGATGCAGCCGGCGGACTCCGGTGAGATGTTCTACAAGGGACAGCCCTGGAAGCCCCGTTCCATGGAGTGGGCAGCCACCCGGGGAGTGGGTATGATCGTCCAGGAGACAGGCACTGTGCCCGAGATCACGGTGGCAGAGAATATGTTCCTGTGTCAGGCAGACCGCTTTGCCTCCTTCCGCAAAAAGAATGGGAGCCGCTGGGGATTTATCAACGGTTCGGCTATGATGAGGGCGGCGCAGAAGGCGCTGGACGACATTGGTGCATCCCACATCGACGCCCGGGCCAGGACGGACACCCTTGATATGCAGGACCGTAAGCTGGTAGAGGTAGCCAAGGTGTGGATGCAAGAGCCGGAGGTGCTGGTGGTGGACGAGACCACCACCGCCCTGTCCCAGAAGGGCCGCGACATCATTTACGACCTGATGGACCGGATGCGGAAGAGTGACCGGGCGGTGGTATTTATCTCTCATGACTTGGATGAGATCAAGGAGCGGTGCGACACCCTCACGGTTCTGAGAGACGGACATATCATCCGGACCTTTGAGAAGGCGGAATATGACGACGACGCCATCCGCGCCTCCATGATCGGCCGCGAGATGCAGGGCGATTATTACCGGGGCGACTGGGATGGGAGCCATGGGGATAAGGTGGTGCTGGAAATCCGGAATGCCGACTTGGGGGACCAGATGGTGGATTTCAGCCTCCAGGCCCATGAGGGAGAGATTTTGGGTATTGGCGGCCTGTCCCACTGCGGGATGCACACAGTAGGAAAGGTGCTTTTCGGCGATATAAAGCCGGCGCGGGGGATGGTCTTGGTCTACACCCGAAAGGAAGAGGGCGAGCCGGTGGTCAATCCCGCCTTCGCGATGAAACGAGGGATTGGATATGTGGCCAAGGACCGAGATGTGGAGTCGCTGAACACACAGACCTCGATCCGGGATAATATCGCCATCGCCGGGCTGGACCGATTCGCCATCAAAAATTTCCTTATTACATATCGGAGAGAAAAAACCTACGTAGAACGGCAGCGGGATACCATGCAGATCAAGTGCTTCTCCATCGACCAGGAGGTTTCCCAGCTGTCCGGCGGCAATAAGCAGAAGGTGGTCTTTGGAAAGTGGCTGGGGTGTGACTCCCAGATTCTCATTCTGGACTGTCCTACTCGTGGGATCGATGTGGGTGTAAAGCAATCGATGTACCAAATGATGTATCAGATGAAGAAGCAGGGCAAGACCATTATCATGATCTCGGAGGAGATGTCTGAGCTGATGGGGATGTCAGACCGGCTGATCATCATGAAGGACGGACATATCACCAAAGAATTTGCCCGCAGCGCCGACCTGAGCGACCACGAGATCATCAAATACATGATTTAAGGGGGGGGTAGACATGGAAACTGTAAAGCAAGACGGCAGGATGAACACAGAGAACTATCAGCAGCGCAAGCTCCGGCAGGCTCTGCTGATGAAGCGCCTGACCAACTTTATCCCCCTGGTGGGCACGGCGGTGCTGGCGGCGCTCTTTTTTGCCGTTTGTATCGTGAAAGGCTATGAGATCGACACCAACCTCATCGTCGTGATCAAGCGGGCCATGATTATTGGCTTTTTGGCTACGGGGGCGTCCTTTATCTTTGCGATTGGCTCTTTTGACCTGTCCCTGGGCGCCAATATGCTGGTCTCAGCAGCCGTGGGTGCCACGGTATATAATGCCACGGGCAGCCTTATCCTGATGCTGGCCGTATGCATCGCGGTGTGCGTGGTGCTCTCGTTGATCAATGCGTCGCTGGCATCGGTATTCAATCTCCCGGTGTTCGTCATGACCATTGCCATGATGAGCGTATTTACCGCCCTAGCCACCCTCATTATATCCAATGTAGACGCCAACGGCATTGATACCCGGTTGTCCCGGCCGAGCAATCCGGATAACGTATACTATCAGGTGATTGGGAATATGTGGTTCCAGCTGGCTATGCTGGTGATCTTTGTGCTATTATGCGCGTTCCTGTTTGATTATATGAAGATGGGCCGCCGCCAGAAATTCATCGGCGGCAACCCTGTCTGCGCCCGGCTGACCGGTATCGCACCCATGGGAATCACGATTTTTTCCTTCACTGTGGCCGGCGTGGGGGTGGGCTTGGCCGCCTATTTTACCATCCTGCAGGACGTATCTGTATCCACATCCTCCGGCGGCGGAGTGGGTATGAACATGCTCATCGCCATTGTGTTCGGCGGCATGGCCATCTCCGGCGGCCCCCGTACCAAAGCCCTGGCGGCTTTCATCGGCGGCTTCTCTATGGCTTTCTTGGACCAGTTTATGACCCTCCTGCTGTTGGACACCAACACTGGGTCTGCCGTGACCCAGGTGGTAAAGGCGGTGCTTTTCCTGACGGTGGTGACCCTGTTGTCGCTGAGTTACCGCACCAAGCTGCTCCCTAGATAACCGCGATTGTCGAAGCGAAACGCTTTGATGATAATACACTAAAAATGAAATGAGGAGGACAATATGAAAAAGCGTACTTACCTGAAGCGGATGCTTGCCATGGGCCTGGCACTGGCCATGAGCCTCAGCCTGGCCGCCTGCGGCAACAATGAGGACAACACCGAGTCCACGCCCCCGAGTCAGAGCAGCGAGGTATCCCAAGAGCCTGACGGAGGCGAGTCTGAGCCCGTCCAGGAGCCCGCTTATAACACCAATTACAAGGGAAAGACCACCTATGCCGATATCGCCGAGCAGCTCCGTGCGGATACCACCCTGGACCTGAACGGCCTGGACTCCGAGATCTTCACTATCACTGGCTATGCCCAAGGCTATGACTTCAATGAGGCCTGGTTTGGCTCCCTGACTCAGATGGTCAACTCCGGAGCACAGGTCATGCTGATGGCCGGTTCATCCCAGTTCGCCTTCAACTTCGGAGGCTTGGCCCGCACCGCAGAGGAGACTGACATCCGCGTAGGCGGTATCGACTCCCTCACCCCTGAATTTAGCGATCTGCTGGCCGGCGGCGTATATGACTTCTGCTCCGGCTCCTATCCTTCCATGATCGGCCCGGCCATTGCCCTGATCCTCCGGGATCTGGAAGGGAATCCCCTCACGGACGCCGATGGGAACGCCCCTGCTGTCACCATGAGCCACGCTATCGTCCACTCGGTGGAGGAGCTCAATGAGGTGTTGGCGGAGGACACTGCTGGAAACTACGCCTACAACGCCGGGGTGATCTCGGCCCTGATGAACGCGGATTATGATACCTTCATGGGCGCTGTGGCAAACGCCCAGTGGGATAAGGTCCTGGAGACCAAACAAGCTTACAGCGGCGAGCCTGTGACCACCTTGTCCAAGGAATATCAGATCGGCATCCTACGCAACGACGTGACCTCTGACGAGGCCCTGGCCTATGAGGGCTACCTCACTGAACTGGCTGAGGCCATGGGTTTCTCCGTCACCTTCTCCGAGTCCACTGAGGGGAACGCCACGAACGAGGTCAACCAGATCGACACCTGGGCCGCCGCCGGCTTTGATGCCGTCGTGTCCTTGTCCTCCGGCTCCACCTATGACCAGGCAGAGGCCTGCAACAGCCACAGCATGAAGTATGTCCAGTTCGCTGCCCAGCCTGAGGAGGATGACCTGATGGACATGGAAACCCTGGACAGCTATCTGGGCGCTGTTGGCCCCGGGAAGTATAACGAGGCAGAGGCTGGTTACCGTCTGGCCAAGTACTACATTGACGCGGGATACACTGACTTTGCCATCTTCGGCGGTTCCATCATGTTCGGCGCCGAGCAGCATGCCTACCGCGTAGGCGGCATGATGGCTGCTATGGTCGAATATGAGACCGGCATACCCAACACGGATTTCAACTGACAACAGAGGAGCTTTTCCTGTCCGCCCGGGTCAGCCCGGGCGGACAGGCGACCGGCTTCATGACCAGAGCCCGCCGCTGGGTTCCGCCGGCGGGCCCTGGTGACGGAGCCGAACACCCGGCGCAATGCTGTGAAAGGGGAATACACACTATGGGCAAGAACATACTCAAACGCGTGGCAGGTATCCTAGTCATCCCGGTGGTCTGCTTCATCGCGGCAAACATCCTGTGCGCGGCCTTCAACACAGGGCTGTTCATCAACGGACTGTCCGTGTCTACCTTTACATATGGCTTGGCCTATCTGTCACTGGTGGCCTTTGCCGTGTCCATCAACCTTCACTCTGGCCGGTTCGACTTTTCGGTGAGCAGCATCATCATCCTGTCCTCCACAGTGGTCATCATGCTGGCCTGCGCAGGGGTGGACAACATGGCGCTGCTGTTGCTGGCGGGGGTGGGCACCGGCGCGGCGGCAGGCGCGCTGTCCGGCGGGCTGTATCTG
>URQA01000042.1 GCA_900549885.1 uncultured Eubacteriales bacterium
CCATCCGCTTCCTGCGGATGGTCCGGACGCTTTTTCTCGAATCGTTCAGGCAAAGAACCGGTTCCAGTAGCCCACCACGAAGATGATAAGCACAATGAAGGGCAGAATCCACGTGACATAGAAGCGTACCTTCTCCGGAAAGCGCAGGCCTTGCCCGGCGTTGGCCTCTGCCAGAAAGTTTTTCCAGCCCCAGCCCCGTCTGCTGACACAGAACAGTAGATACACCAAAGAACCCAGGGGCAGCAGGTTATCGCTGATAAGGAAGTCCTCCAAATCCATGATGGTACTACCCTCTCCCAGCGGCTGGACGGCGGACCATAGGTTGAACCCTAGCACACAGGGCAAGGACAACAGTAAGATGAGCGCCGTGTTCACCAGGGTGGACTTTTTCCGGCTCCACCCCCACTTCTCCATGGCAAAGCAGATGATGTTCTCAAACACGGCAATGACGGTGGACAGAGCGGCAAAGGACATGAACACGAAGAACAGCGCCCCCCACAGCTGTCCGCCGGGCATAGCGTTGAACACATTGGGCAGGGTGATAAAAATGAGGTTGGGGCCGCTGTCCGGGGCTACGCCGAAAGCAAAGCAGGCCGGGAAAATAATGAGTCCGGCGGTAAAGGCCACGCAGGTGTCCAGCACGCCCACCCGGACCGCTTCGCCCATAAGGCGGTGCTCCTTGCCGATGTAGCTGCCGAAGATAGCCAGGGCGCCGATGCCCAGGGACAGGGTAAAAAACGCCTGGCCCATAGCGGCATAGATGGCTTCGCCCAGGATGAAGTTGCCCGCTTCATCGTACATCAGATTATGGAAATTGGGCTTCAGGTAGAAGGCAAGGCCCTCCCCCGCCCCGTCCAGCGTGACGGAGCGCACCGCCAACAAAACCATCACTGCCAGCAGGCATATCATCATGACCTTGTTGACCTTTTCCACGCCGTTGCGCAGACCTCTGGAACAAACCAGCATACATCCCAGCACCACTATGACCATAAACAGCGTCATCAGGCCCGGCTGGCCCATGAGCTGGCTGAACTGGCTAGCCACTCCATCGGTGTCCAGACCGGCGAAGTCGCCCTTGGCCATTTTGATGCAGTAAAGCACCAGCCAGCCGGCCACCGAGGTGTAGAACATCATCAGCAGGTAGTTGCCCGCGATGCCGAACCAGCTGTACCAGTGCCACTTGCTTCCCTTGGGTTCCAGCGTTTGGAAGGATTGGGCGATCCCCCTCTGGCTAGCCCGGCCCACAGAGAACTCCATGACCATCACCGGCAGGCCAAGAATCAGCAGAAACAGCAGGTAGATCAGCACAAAGGCCGCCCCACCGTACTTCCCTGTGATGTACGGGAAGCGCCACACGTTTCCCAGGCCGATGGCACATCCCGCGGAGATGAGCACGAAGCCCAGGCGTGAGGCAAAACTTTCTCTCTTTCACGATCTTGCAAACCCCCTTGTTTGAAAATCTATGTCAGAGTTTACCCTCTTTTCCCAGCCCCGTCAATACTCCGCACTAATGCATTAAAGTACCTGCAAAAAAGATAGCTCCCCCGAACGGGAGAGCTGTCTTTCAAAGCTGTACGACAAAAAGTTCAGCGGCGGAGCAGCTGCTTCCGCTCCCGGCTCGTCCGGCGCCCGCTCCACAGGCCTAGGGCAGCGGAACCCAGCTCAAAGAGCTTTTCAAAGACGTAGATCACCGAGGGCGCCAGCATGAGGAACACTGCGATGACCAGCGCGGACTGGAAGTCCAGCGGGGTCAACCCGAAGAAACCGCCGAACCACACCACCGCTGTCACAAAAACCGCCGTCATGGTCCCCAGCAGGAGCCACCGCTTCCAGTCCATGGGCCGGGCCACGTAATAGATCACCAACAGCCCAACAAAGCCTACGAGCACGGTGCAGAGAGTGGACAGAGTGGCCCGCTCGAAGGTAAAAGCCTGGGTAAACAGCTGCAAGCCCACGATGAGCACGATATTGGTCAGACCGCCTGGCAGGGCTTTGCGCAGCACATTCTGCATAAACTTGCCCCGGACGATCTCATGGTTGGGCTCTAATGCCAGAACAAAGGAGGGGATTCCAATGGTCACCGTGCTGATTAAGGTCAGCTGCATCGGGGTAAAGGGCGATGGGAAGCCCGCCAGCAGATTGATCAGCGACAAGACAAACGACATAATGTTCTTCACCAGGTACAGGGCCGCTGACCGCTGAATATTGTTGATGACCCTGCGCCCTTCCGCCACTACCAGGGGCATGGAGGCAAAGTTGGAGTCCAGCAGCACCAACTGGGCCACCTGGCAGGCCGCCTCCGCTCCGGAGGCCATGGCGATGCCGCAGTCTGCGTCCTTCAAGGCCAGTACATCGTTGACGCCGTCGCCGGTCATGGCCACGGTGTGCCCCGCTTTTTGCAGGGCCTTGACCAGCTTGCGCTTCTGGTCCGGGGTCACCCGGCCAAACACGGTGTAGTCCCGCACCGCCCGGGCATAGTCTGCCGGCTCCTTCAGCTCCCCGGCATCCACGAATCGCTCCGCCCCCTCAATGCCCGCCTGGAGGGCCACCTGGGAGACGGTGGCCGGGTTGTCCCCGGAGATGACCTTCACCGCCACTCCCTGCTGGGCAAAATAGCGGAAGGTATCCGGCGCCTCGGGACGGATGGGGTTATTGATGACCACCAGGGCAAAGGGGTCGATGACTCCAGACAGGGGCTGGCCCTGAACGGGAGGCGTCTCGCACTTGGCCGCCAGCAGCACCCGGCAGCCTTGGGCCTGGTAGGGGGCGGCCATGGGTTCCAGCAGCTTGTACTCCGCCCCAAGGATAAATTCCGGCGCGCCGATGACATAAGCCCCCTGCCCCTTGAATACCACAGCCGACCATTTGGTGGCCGAGGTGAAGGGGATGGTCCGCTCCACCGGCCAGTGGGTCTGTCTGTTGAACCGGGCAGCCATTGCCCGGGCGGTGTCGTTGTCCGCGTCCAGGGCGGTGTAGCAGGCGTTGAGGACATCCTCTACCCGCTGTTTGGGGTAGTCCTCCTCGTCCAGATAGACCACCTCCCGCACCGACATTTCGGGCAGGGTGATGGTGCCGGTCTTGTCCACACACAAGACATCCACCCGGGCCAGCGTCTCGATAGAGTTCATGTCATGGACCAGGGTCTTTTTCTGGGCCAGCCGCACCACTGATACGGCCAGGGCCACGCTGGTAAGCAGGTACAGCCCCTCGGGGATCATGCCGATGAGGGAGGCCACCACTGCGGGCACAGCATCAAAAAAGGTGGTTTCTAGAACAAAGATCTCGTTGCAAAATAGGGCAATGCCGATGGGGATAAGGGCGTATCCGATGACCCGGATGAGCTTGTCCAGCGACTGCATCATCTGGGACTTGCCTACTCCCTGGTCCGCTTTGGCCTTTGCCGCCAGCCGGGCGGCATAGCTCTCCGCGCCCACCTTGTCCATCCGGACCCGGCACCGCCCGGACACTACAAAGCTGCCGGAGAGCAGCTGGTCCCCGGTCTGCTTGGTAATGGCATCCGCCTCGCCGGTGAGCAGGGCCTCGTTGACCTGCACCGAGCCGGACACCACCGGCCCGTCGGCGGGGATCTGGTCCCCCGCGGCCAGCTCCACGATGTCCTCACGCACCAGCTTGTGGACGGGCACTGTGCCCAGCCGCCCGTCCCGCACCACCTTCACCTTGGCCTCCGCCAGCAGGCTGAGCTTGGCCAGGGTGTCCCGGCTGCGAATCTGCTGGATGATGCCGATGAGGGAATTGGCTCCGGCGATGAGCAGGAAAGTCATGTCCGCGAAGCTGCCTACGATGGCCAGCAGCGCCGCCAGCACCACAAAAACCAGATTGAAAAAGGTCAAGGTGTTTTCCCGGATGATTTGGCGGGTGGTCTTGACGTTGGGATCGTCGGTCTCGTTGCCGTAGCCGTGCTGCAGCAGCTCCGCCGCCTGTTGGCTTGTCAGCCCCGTCTTGGGATCGGGAAATATGCGTTCGATCTTCCGGGCATGGGCCTGCTGTAACGCTTCCCCGTCCTGTTCCGGCATCTCCTGGCGCGCCTGTGTGTGCCCGGCCGCCTTGGATGGGGGCTTTTTCTGTCTTTGAAGCATAAGGCTCTTCCTATCCTTCGCCTCAGCCCTTCAGGGCCGCTTCCCACTCAGCCTGCCGAAATCCCACCAGCACCACGTCATCCCCCACCAGGATGGGCCTCTTGACCAGCATTCCGTCGGTAGCCAATAGGTCCAACTGCTCTTCCTGGCTCATTTCGGGCAGCTTGTCTTTTAACCCAAGGGCCTTATACTGCAGGCCGCTGGTGTTGAAAAAACGCTTGAGGGGCAGGCCGCTGCGCTGGTGCCACTGCTCCAGCTCGGCCCGGGTGGGGTTGTCCTCCTTGATATTGCGGACCGTATAGGCCGCGCCCGTTTCATCCAGCCACTTCTGGGCCTTCTGGCAGGTGGTGCATTTGGGATAGCAAACAAACAGCATGGGATATTCCCCTTTCTGACAGTTTTCCTTAGTATACCGCAATTCCCACCCGGCGTAAAGGAAGAAAATATAAAGCTTTCATGAAGTTTGGACACAATGAGCCGAGCGACAAGTCCCTTTCTCTGTTTTATGCCTCTTCCCGGTCCGGCAGGGAAAGCCGGGCGCGGAAGCGCAGAAGGATAGCTCCAGATAGAGCGGCCACCAGCAGCGAGGTCCCGGCAAAGTTCAGCCACAATCCGGTCAGTCCTAGAGGCCACAGAGCCGCCACCAATACGACCGGACACACAAAGGCAGTGGACAAGGAGATGGCCGTAGCCGGGACCGGCTTTTCAATGGCCAGCATCCAGCTCTGGGTGGCAAAGGAGAACCAACGGGTCAAAAAGGTCAGGCTAAACAGGCGAAGTGCGCCTTCCGCCATCGTGAAAAAGGCTGTGTCTCCCCCTGACATAAATAACGCAGTGATTTGTCCCGGAAATAGAAAAATCACCACAGCCGCCGCCAGGGACACGACCGCACCGGCTGTATAGCAGCACCGCTCGATAGCTCGGACGCGGCTGAACTTTCCCGCCCCCCAGTTAAAGCCAACAGCTGGCTGGAGAGAATCGCACATACCGTAGAGCAGTGGCTGGACGAAGCCCTCAGTGTACATCAGAATACCGTAGACGGATACAGCGGCCTCACCCCCTACCCGCAGCAGCAGGGTGTTCATTAGAATAGAGGTAACGCGCCCGGCGATATTGTTTAAAAAATTAGGGCTGCCGCAGGAGATAATCTTCCGGATCATATGGGCATAGAAACGGGGCTTGCAAAACTTGAGCTGCATCCGCCCCTGGGCGAAGGGAAGCAACGCAATGCATACGCACAGAAACATACCGGTACAGGTGGCCAGGGCGGCTCCCCAGATTCCCCACCGGAACACGAACAGGAATAGAAATTCCAGCATGGCGCTCATCACCGACATGAACACATTCAGCATCATACTGCCACGGATTTTCCCGCAGATGCGCAGATAATTGTCCATGGCAAAAACAATGGTCGTCACCGGAGAACACAAAGCGTAAACCCGCAGGTATTGCACTGCCAGCTGCGCGAAAGTTCCTTCCGCCCCCATAAGGGAAATAAGGGCTGGAGCCCCGGCAAACAGCGCCGCTCCAACTCCGGCTCCGGCAGCTGCAATCAGCAAGCAGGCACAGGTAAAAATATTATTCGCCCGCCGTTCCTCGCCCCTGCCCAAACTAATGGAAATTTGAACAGCGGACCCCACACCGATCAAATCGGCCAGCGCGAAGTTAATGATGACAAAAGGCATGGCAAAATTGAGGGCGGCGAAGGCGGTCTCCCCTAAAATCTGTCCCACAAATATTCCATCGATGAGCTGATAGAGGGCGGATGCCAGCATCCCCACCGCGCCAGGGATACTGGCCAGAAAAAACAGTTTCACCGGCGGAGTCTTAGAAAATAGAGTCTGGGAGTTCATAAAGATTCCTTTCTAGTTTTCATGGATATCTACAACAGCTTTCTCTCTGCAAAGGCGTCGCACAGACGGCCCGCAAAATACTCTATGGCATCGATAAATTCAGCCGGGTACTGGTCCAGCGTCTGGTCCAGCGCTTGCCGCTCTGCCAGCTTCATCTCTTTCATAACCTGATCTGCGTAGGTCCTTCCCTCTTGTGTCAGGACAATATTCTTCTCGCGGGAGCGCTCCGTTCCCACTAGTGTGATGTATCCCGCCTGTGTCAGTTCCTTTACCACTGTGTTGACCGTGGTTTTGGGAATCAGCCATTCTCTTGCGATCTGCGTCTGACTATGGGGCTTCCCATCGTCCAACGCAAATAGAAGAGCCAGAGTGTTTTCTTTTACTCCCATATGTTTGGCACAGAAATAATAGGCGCCGTCGATTCTGTTGATTGCATCGGTCAAGCGCCAAATCGCACAATTGCCATTCTCGCTATGCGTCATGACTTCCTCCTTTATGAAATACGGATTCGTACAGTCCATTTTAGTACGGATTCGTATTTTTGTCAATTCATTTTATCCTATGCACCCAAACTTGGAGCTGTGCGGCCTATTCTTTCATTCAATACAAAAAGCCCGCGCAAACCGCGCGGGCTTTCGCCAAATAGGGTCTCAAAACCTTTCTTTTCAGGCCTTCGGCAATCGCTGTTCTATTCCAGGTTCCGGCGAAAAGAGCAGAATCCTGGCTCCCCATGGCCATACTTGTTTTTTTGCTCTTCAAGCGCCTCCTCTTTCTGGTGATAATTTCCAAAAATATTCCGTTATACCTTGCATCATAACGAGAAAGCGTGTAAAATAAAAGAAGCCTATCCCGCCTACCACATCTCAAAGAGATGCGGTCAGCCACAGCGGGATGCGGAAGGGAGGTGTCAACGATGAAAAAGGCAGAAAGGGACGTGGCCACAACGACTGCTGAGATGGTAAAACCTGCTAAGAGGGCCGCCGCCAAAGCTCCGGCTCAGAAGGTGGAAGAGGTCTATCTCCAGTTTGGCGCCGACGAGTGGCGCATGGCCGATCTGATGGACCAGGCCAAGGCCGCTTATGTTGCGGAGGGCCACCGCGCCTCCGGTATCAAAAAACTGGCGCTCTACGTTAAACCGGAGGAACGCAAGGCCTATTACGTCATCAATGAAAAGGCCACCGGGAGCATTGAATTCTGAGCACAGGGGAAAACGGCGTTTTGCCACAGTCGATTCGCCGTTTTCCCTATTTTCTAACCCCTTTTTTGGGCAAGCTGACCCTGTCCGCCGCCTTGACAGCATGTGGATATTATGCTAATATGAGAGCATAAGTTAGACGGCTAACATCGGGCACTCCGCCATGTCCATAAGGCCTGACCAAGAAGCTGCGGCGGGACCTGGGTCAGCGTCAACTCTACACACAAACATTTATTTATTCAAGGAGGAATCATCAATGGGAGCACCTTTGGCTGATTACGTCAAGCTGCCCGGCTTTGACGAGTACAAGGAGTGGTTTAAGGCTTTTGCCGACCTGAAGCGGGAGGACGGTATTCTCCAGGTTACCTGGAAGACCAACGACGGTCCCATGCATCACAGCGGCATGTCCCACCGCGCCATGAGCCAGCTGACCCGTGTTCTGTCCATGGACTGGGAGAATGAGATCATCATTTTCACCCACCTCGGCGACAACTGGATGATCGAGTCCGACGCCAACGGCTGGGAGACCTACTCCGAGCTGCCCACTCAGCGTTTCCAGCACCAGTACTTCGATGACACCAACCTGATCAAGAACATGGTGTTTGATCTGGACGTGCCCACCATCGGCGCTCTGCCCGGCCCCGGCTTCCACTGGGATTCCGCGTTCCTGTGCGACGTGACCATCTGCACCGAGGACTGCAAGATTGAGGTTCCCCACGCTCAGGGCGGCCTGGTCCCCGGCGACGGCATGGGCCTGATGTTCCAGCACTACCTGGGCACCAAGCGCGGCAACTACTACATGATGACCTCCCGTCAGATCACCGCTTCTGAGATGCTCCAGGCCGGTCTGGTCAGCGAGGTCGTGCCCAAGGGCAAGGCCGTGGAGCGCGCCTGGGAGATCGCCCGCATGTGGAAGACCATGCCCTATGAGAACCGCACCATCATGTCCAACCTGGCCAAGCGTCCTCTGAAGAAGCTGCTGGTGGAGGATCTGAAGCTGCACACCGTTTCCGAGCAGTATGGCTCTCTGCTGCGTATCGCCGCCGGCGACCTGGGCGACGAGAACTCCGCTCAGCAGGACGAGAAGTACATCAGCCGTGTTAACGACTGGCGTTATGCCACCAAGGACATGGAGGCTCCCCAGACCGCTGAGTCTTGGCGCAACATGCCCAAGAAGGCCGGCGAGTGGTGGGAGAAGGTCCGCAAGGGCGAGATCGAGAATCCCTATGTCTTTGAGCACAGCAACGAGCCCGAGGGCTACGAGTTCTAAGAAACTCTTTGTCTATGAAAACTTCCGGCGTACCGTGGTGCGCCGGAAGTTTTTTGTCCTCTGGACCTAGTTTCCCCGGGTGATGAACAGATGATACAGCCGAACCAAACTGTCCCACGACGCACGGTCCATAATCCCCGTCTCCTCCAAGCCGGCCGCCCGTTGTATCCTCTTGGTGTTCTCCACCGTCGCATCATGAAATACGCCGTCTCCCCCGGTGGACTGAAATCCGGACAACACTGGAACCAAAGAATCAAACATCACTTGGATCAGGCGTACTTGAGGCAGACAATCCCCGTCTTGAAGGGTCCCTTTGCTGTTATGCATTACGCGCAGGGCAGGAGGTTCGCCGATACGGCGCAGTGTGTCCCGATACTGCTGGGAGATCGCCTGCCAAGTGGCATGATCTACGATACCGGTGACCGGCAGGTGATGATCCCTCTGAAACACCATCACTCCCTCCAGCGTTTTCTCCCCAAAGGTACCGCTGGGGCGTGTCACTGGGATTTGAGGATACTCCTGGGACAGAACAAGCAACATCTCCTGGAGATCCCACACCGGCTGTCCGGTAAGCTGCGTTTTCATCTTTCTTCCCCCTTCAGTCCTGGCTTCCATAGGACAGCGATCCGCCAGGGAACTGTCCCGCTACTTGTTCAAAATCTTCGGGTTCTATGGGTAAATTCGCATAGGCCAGCGTAGTCCGGGCAATCCCTTGATATTCCGAAAACAGACGATACCAAGTATTTCGTCCTACGATCCCATCGACAGCCAATCCCACCTGCCGCTGAAATGCTTCCACGGACTGCCTGGTGACCGGGCCAAATATCCCATCAATGGCAGGGCTTGGTATGTTATATCGGAACTGCGCCACAATTGCTAAGAAAAATTGCAGCGCACTCACCGCCTGGCCGGTGCTTCCCTCGCGGAGAACTGGGGAAGACGGGCCAAACTGGATATTATAAAATCTCTGTCCCTCACTGACCAGTTCTGACAAATTGGTCACCCCTACATAGAGGAATACCAGCTTGTACCAAGTGCCCCGGCCTACTACGCCATCTTGACTCAAGCCAAAAATGGATTGAAACTTTCTCACCGCCTCCTCGGTCTGGCTGCCAAACACACCGTCCACCGGGCTGATTCTGGGAATGGCCGGATAGTTCTGCCCTATCCGGTTCAGCATGGTCTGGAGGACCACAACTTCCTCTCCAGTGGAACCTAGGCGCAACGGTGTGCCTGGGTAGGACTCAGGCACGTCTCTGATGGGAACATTGGTCACTAGCTCGATATCATCTCCGTAATAATACCGTAAAATATCCATATACCCCATCCCCTGCTGAGCCAGCTCTTCACTGCCCCACTGGGATAGGCCCTCGCAGGTGACGGTGGTACCATTGCAGAACCGGGCGGACAGAGGTTCCACAAAGCCCTTGCGCCGGATGTAGGTGTTGAACATCTCGTCCACCAGACGGTCAATGTTTTCAAATGTGTTGCGCCCCTTTGTAAACTTTTGATCGTTGATGGTAGAGCCGGTAATGTCAAAATCATATCCACGGCTTGGATAATATTCTGTATAAACCCGGTTCAAGGCAAAGGAGATCTGGGCCAGGATGTTGGCCCGCAGCGCCTGTTCGTTCCAGGTGGGATACACTTCACTGGACGCCACATTTTTGATGTAGTCCGGGAAGGTCACCGTTACATTCTCCGCCCATTGACTGGCAGGTCCAAGGTGAACCGTGATATACTGCGGAATATAGGGAAAAATGGAAACCGGCACAAAAACACCTCCTCATAAGGGCTGAATCTCAGCGGTAATCTCTTCGCTCACTTCGCCCCTGTCCCAAGAGGGATTGGCCAGCGGTATCAAGTCAATCTGCTGGATTGATGTGATGCCTGGAAAAATCTGAAATTGTTCTACCTCTACCAGTTCGTAATTCGGGTGCTCTACCCGCAAGGTATATATTGCGTCCGGCCGGGGTCCTCCCGGCGTCAATCCGTCCCCTCCTTCGACTGCAGCCGGCAGAGTAAGAGGCCCTGCCCGTCCGCTCTCATCCGTAATCAGCAGTGCGATAAGCTGCTTCTGCCCGTCCTGTTCCGGTCGAGTAACTGCAACACTAGCTCCCTCCACTGGGAGCTGTGCACGGGATGTGGTTACCCAAACCTCTAAAGTACCTGTATGTTGTGTCATACATGCCTCCCTTCCCGTCTTCCGATATTTTCGGCATGACGAAGCCAAAGATTGTTAAAAAAATTGACAAGTCAAAAGAAATAAGCTACAATACAATACGGTAGGTATGTCTCCCGCATACCCGGTACGCATTCCCATGGATCCGCCTCATTCTTGTCGGACGGTATGGGTATGCACGATATCCCAAAGGAAATCAGGTGTGCCCATGAAAAAAGACCGCGTTTCCACGGCTGTTATACGACGTCTGCCACGGTACTACCGCCATTTGGACGACCTATACCGCAGCGGCTCTGTCCGGATCTCATCCAGCGCCCTTGCCAAATCTATGGGACTGACTGCCTCCCAAATCCGGCAAGACCTGTCCTGCTTCGGCGAGTTTGGCCAACAGGGCTATGGCTACAACGTAGAGCGCCTGCGCAGTGAAGTGGCGGAAATTCTGGGAATGAACCGGAACCACACAGCGGTGATCCTGGGGGCCGGTAACCTGGGCCGGGCCTTAATTGAAAATTTCCCTTTCCGCTTTAATGGCTTTCGTCTCATCGCTGCCTTTGATGTGGAGCCTACCATCGTGGGCACCCGGTTGGGCGGCGTGCCCGTTTATCACATCGACATGCTGGAAAGCTATGTCAGGGAGCACGGCGTCAGCGTGGGCGTGCTCACGGTTCCCGCCTCCGTGGCGGCGGAAAGCGCGCGGAGGCTGGTATCCTGCGGCATCCAGGGCATCTGGAATTTTACCAATGTGGAACTGCCTGCTGCCGATGTGGAATCCGTCAAAGTGGAAGATGTACATTTTGCAGACAGCCTTCTGACATTAAGCTATATGATTTCTGAGGAAGAATTATGAAAAAAACAATTCGCACCATTACCTTGACGTTGGCCGCGGCCGCGGCCAGTACGGTTCTCGCCTTCTCCAGCGGTGAGAACACCGTCATCTCATTGAGCTATCTCAATGGCACCTTTGCTTCCCAATTAGCTGCCAGCTTGCGTTCCTCTCTCAATGTTCTGGATCATGCCTATGAGGCGGCAATCGATCGGCTGGAAGCTCAGACTGGGCAGAATTTATCCGGGAGCGGCTGGACCTCCACCAGCTCATTCCAGCCGTTTTACCCCTTGGCCGGGGAGACTGTCACCTTGGCGGCCGGTTCCGGTTTGATGTGGTATTCCGGCTCTGCAACCACCTCCGTTGTCTTGGTTGATGTGACGGCAGGCAGTGAGCTTCCCGCTGGGGCCTCCCTGACGGCAGGCCACCGCTATTTGGCGGAAACCGAAGCGGTGATCACCGCTTCCGCTTCGTCCTCCTGCGCGGCTGAGGGACTATGGCGTACTACCGCCACCGGAACTGCTCCAGTCCAGTCCCCTTTCCGGGATGTCGCCAACAGCGATTGGTTCTTCGACCCAGTGATGTATGTGGTGGAGCGGGGCCTGTTTCAAGGTACCAGTGGGACTACCTTTGAGCCCATGTCCACAATGAGCCGCTCCATGCTGGTCACGGTGCTCTACCGGCGGGCCGGCCAGCCGGCGGTGACCGGGACCAACCCCTTCTCGGATGTTCCTGCCGGGACCTGGTATACCGACGCCGTAATCTGGGCTGCTCAGACGGGGATCGTCACCGGCGCTGGCGACGGCACATTTGCTCCAGATGACCAGATCACCCGGGAGCAGATCGCTGTGATGCTCCACCGTTATTGCGCCTACTTCGGACATGATGCGGCTGCTAGGGCTGACGTTACGACGTTCCGCGATCACGACAGCATCAGTTCTTTCGCCTCGGACAGTGTTTCTTGGGCAGTAGCCATTGGCCTTCTCCAAGGTTCTGACAGTCGCTTGTCTCCCACCAATAGCGCTACTCGCTGCGAAGTCGCTACTATGCTCCAGAGATTTGACCAATGGCTGGTCTGACTGCTGGACAGGACGAGTCCTTTTTCGAAACAGCTACCTACTGGCACCCTTCTCTTCTTGGCGCATAGTATGGTTTGAGACGACCTGGCGGCAGGGCCGCCCCGTCTCCAACTATCACAAGGAGGTACTTCATATGGGGTGCAATAACGGCTGTGGCTTTGGCGGCGGGAGCTGCTGGTGGATCATCATTATTCTGCTGCTGTGCTGCTGCTGCGGCGGCGGTGGCTGGGGCGGTTACGGCTGCAACAATGGCTGTGGCAACAGCTGCGGCTGCTGACAACAGGATTACGGAGACGGGGGTATTCTCCCGTCTCCTTTTTTCTTCAAAAAATCAAAAATAATACTTGCATTTTAGTCCCAAGTGTGTTAATATAATTAAGCTGTCATGAGAGATTGTTCTCCATGTATGGTATGCGGCTGTAGCTCAGCTGGATAGAGTGTTTGGCTACGAACCAAAAGGTCGGGGGTTCGAATCCCTTCAGCCGTACCAAAAAAGGAAGACACCTGCTGAAAGCAGGTGTCTTCCTTTTTTGGGTTCCGCCGCCCAAAGGGCGGCTCCACCCTCCGGTGATAGAAATGTTTGGGCGAAGTGAATTCGCCCTGCGCCGAGGTTTTACCTGCGGCAAACCGCTCGTACGGCGCAAATGCGCCGCCGGCCAGAAGGCCGGTCGGGCGCCGCTGTGGCCCGGTACTCAATATCGATTTTAGCCGCCCCTTCCACGTCGGAGCAAAGTCCGCTTTGCTCCGACGTTCTTTTATTCCTACGGACGAAAAGAACGTCATCCGCCCGCTTCCTTGCTCTTCCTCTCCAAATCGAACCAAGTGCGTTGGGCTTCGATTTGTGGCCGCCCTGTGGGCGGCGTTTTTCGTTTAACATAAAAACATCGCTTTTAACCGTCCCTTCCAAAAGGAAGGAAAGACATCTGCTGAAAGCAGGTGTCTTTCCTCCTTTTGGGTTTTCCTCGATCCGTCGCCTCCCTCTCAACTTTTTCCACACCCTCAGTACGCACAAATCTATCTGCCAAATCAAAAGAATCCAGCGGCACAGCCAGTCTTGGCTATGCCGCTGGATTCTCTTTTGCCCGATTTCTTAATCCACCAATTTGTCTAATTCCTTGATGTGTCTGGTCTCATTGGAAATTCGGTGGTTGGCCTGTTTGGCATATAGGTTCACCGCTACCTGAGATTTTTTGATCGGCTGCATAGTGCCCGCACCGGCCACACAGCCACCGGGGCAGGCCATCCCTTCCAGCAAATAGCCTGGATACTTTCCTGCTGCCGCATCCTTCATCATCTTACGGCACTCCCGCAGCCCCTCCGCAGAAGTGACTTTGACCTCCTTATCCGGATATCTGGCTTTGATGACATTTACCACTGCCTGAGCCACTCCGCCGGACACAGCGAAGTTACGCCCGTCAGTGGAAGCGTCATTCACCCCATCCGGATCCTCCTCGATCGTGGTTAAATCCACATGCTTGGCATCAAAAATCCCGGCCATCTCTTCAAAGGTTAGTACAAAGTCCACCTCGCTGCGCACACTTTTCCGCATGGCCTCCAGCTTTTTGGCGGCGCATGGGCCGATGAACACCACCTTGGCCTTGGGGTTCTGATGCTTGATGAGACGAGCCGTAAGGGTCATGGGCGTCAGGGCCATGGAGATGCAGTTAGCGTGCTCTGGGAAAAGTTTCTTCGCCATCACCGACCAGGCCGGGCAGCAAGAGGTCCCCATAAACGGCAGCTCCTCCGGCACCTCTTTTATAAAGTCCTCCGCCTCCTGGGTGGCACACAGGTCAGCTCCAATGGCCACTTCAAAAATATCGGCGAAGCCCAACTGCTTCATGGCAGCCCTGAGCTTGCCCGGGGTGACCTTCGGGCCAAACTGCCCCACAAAAGCAGGCGCCACCGCCGCATACACCCGTTCCCCAGACTGGATGGCCCGGATCACCTGGAAGATCTGAGACTTGTCCGCAATGGCACCGAAGGGGCAGTTCACCAGGCACATCCCGCAGGAGACGCATTTGTCGTAGTCGATTTCCGCCTTGCCGTTTTCATCGCTGTGGATAGCGTCCATCCCACAGGCAGCGGCACAGGGCCGCTCCTGGCGAATAATGGCGTGATAGGCACACACATCGGCGCACCGACCGCACTGGATACACTTTTCCGGGTCGATATGAGACCGGCCGTTATAACGGTCCAGATGGATCGCGTCTTTGGGACACACCTCTACACAAGGGTGGGCCAAACATCCCTGGCACCCTTCGGTCACCAGGATTCGCTTTTCCGCACAGCCGTTGCAAGCAAACTTAATAATATTGATCAGCGGAGGCGTGTAGTAAGTTTCAGGCTTGTCCGCCGCCTCAATGTTGTCCGACAGCGGAGCATGCTCCGCCGCACTGCGGCAGGGCAGCCCCATAGCCAGCCGCAGCCGTTCGCCTACGATGGCCCGTTCCAAAAATACGTCATTTCGATAATTCCCCACTTCACCGGGGATGATTTTATAAGGCAGCGCTTCGATACGTTTATCCACCGGCCACTCAGTATGATAGGCCATACGGGCTACCTCCCGGAAGATCCGGTGCCGGATTTCCTGAATACGGGTTTCTACGCCTCTCATAAACAGTCTCCTTGTCAGGCTCGAAATTTGCTGGCGGGTATTCCCCGTCTTAGTGAGCCATAATATATCGCTAACAGAATACAGGAAAACAGCTCTCTTGTAAAGTGGAAATTGTTAAAAAATAAACTATTTTGTTTTTCCGCCATCTTCACTCGTTAATTTTTTCACAGTTATATCGTAATTGCACAGCGCTAGCTGTTCCAAAAAAGAAAGACACGCCGGCGGCGTGTCTTTTTCCCTATGCTATGCGCAGGTAGTATGAGAAAGGAAGGTTTATTTTATGTCATATCCTATGAACTTTTCCAACACATCCAGCATCCCCAGTCCGCCGGGCTCCTGACCAATTTTCTGAAATCCGTACCGCTCGTAGAATCTGCGGGCGCGCAAGTTCTCCGGCGCGCAGCGGAGCCTCAGAAACTGTCTTCCCAGGGGACGATAGGTGGAGACCGCCTGGCCCAGCAGTTGGACCCCCAACCCCTGGACTCTGGCCTCCGGAGACAGGTAGAAAAACGGGATGCCTCCCACTTTGATGTCCGCATCCCGGCGGAAATCCATCTGGAGCACTCCCACCGGCTGCTCCTCCCGCACCGCTGCCAGCACGCTGTCCGGGGCGTAACGGCTGTGGGCCTGGGCATCCGCGAGAAAGCCCTCGCCGTCAAACCCTCTCATCGTCTTGTGGATGGTTTCCCACGCCTCCCGCCGAGCTTCCAGATAAAAACCGCTCTCCTTTCTAAAGTCCAAGGGGCGGAACCAAAGGTTGCTTTTCCCATAATCCGCCCTGCCCCCCTTCCGCCACCAGTTTTGACGGCCCAAAGTGGACAGATCCCCCAGGTGGCTGTTGTCATTGAAGTATTCCACATCCACCTGCTCCCCGTCGATCAGCAGCTTGGACACGCAGGTGTTGTCTCCATGGGGAACTCGGGCGATCTGATCCAGAGAATAGCCGTAAAACTTGGCCAGAGCCGTGCGAATGGCAGTTCCGTGGGAGAAGATGGCCACCGTCTGCCCTGGGTGGGCGGCGGCGATGCGCCGGATAGCGTGGGTCACCCGCATTTGGACTCCGCCAAACGTCTCGCTGCCCTCCACCTGCCAAGCGGGATCTGCCCGGTTGAAGGCGTCCAGCGCCCCCTCGTTCTCCCGGTGGAGCCAGCCCCAGGTCTTGTCCTCCCACACGCCACCGCCGATTTCCCTCAGCCCGGAGTCGGTGTGAAGCTCCAGCCCCCGGCTCTTGTAAAGGGCCCCAGCGGTGGTCATAGTACGAAACAAATCGCTGGAATACACCGCGTCGATCCGGACCCCTTCAAACCGTTTTTCCAGCGCCTGGATCTGCCGGTATCCGTTCAGGGTAATCAGGCTGTTATACCAGCCGTGGTAACGGCGATAGATGTTTCCCTCCGCCTCTGCGTGTCGGATGAGGTATATGGTGGTCATGGATGCACGCTCTTTTCTGATGTTAAACTCATATCTTCTGTTAAGTATTTTCCCTTACCAGGTCTTGACTCCCCCAGTGATCTGGGATACAGCAGACAGCCCCTGCCGGGCGGCGAGATCTGCCAGGCCGTCCCGCACACGGATGGGGGCATAGGGGTCAGCAAAGCAGGCGGTGCCCACCGCCACAGCGGCGGCCCCGGCCAGCATGAGCTGAGCCGCATCCTCCCCGCTGGCCACGCCGCCCATGCCCAAAATGGGCAGGGGCACGGCATTGGCAACCTCCCACACCATCCGCACCGCCACAGGCAGCACGGCGGGACCGGACAGGCCCCCCGTGTTCATCTTCAAAATGGGCCGGCGGGG
>URQA01000043.1 GCA_900549885.1 uncultured Eubacteriales bacterium
ACGTCAATGCGCATCCCCCGCAGGGTATTGATGAGAGATAGGGCGTCCGCGCCTGCATCCGCCACCGCCCGGGCAATCTCGGTGATATCGGTGACATTCGGGGACAGCTTGACCATCACCGGCACCTTGCCCGCATGGGCTTTGGCCACCCCAGTGACCTCGGCGGCCAGTTCAGGCCGGGTGCCGTAGGCCAGCCCCCCCGCCTTTACATTGGGGCAGGAGATGTTGACCTCGATCATGTCCACTCCGGCTTCCGACAGCTTGTCACACATCTGGCCGTACTCCTCCGGGGTATTGCCCGAGATGTTGGCGATGATCTTCACATCATACTGCCGCAGAAAGGGCAGCTCATGGGTAATGAAGTCGTCCACTCCGGGGTTTTGCAGGCCCACGGAGTTCAAGATCCCCATGGGGGTCTCCGCAATGCGGGGAGCGGGATTGCCCTCTCTGCGCTGGGCGGTGAGGCCCTTGACACAGATGGCCCCCAGCTCGGACAGGTCGTAGAACTGGCCGTACTCCCGGCCAAAGCCGAAGGTACCCGAGGCCACCGCCACCGGGTTCTTCATGGTCATCCCCGCCAGCGTGACGGACAGATCCACCTTATTCATCCCAGTCCACCTCCCTGCCGTCAAAGACGGGGCCGTCCTTACAGGCGTGCTTCATGGTGCCGTCGGCCATCTTACATGCGCACACCAAACAGGCTCCTACGCCGCAGCCCATCCGCTCCTCCATGGACACCTGGCAGGACACGCTGAACTCCGCCGCTGCCCGGTACACCGATTTCAGCATGGGCTTTGGCCCGCAGGCCAAAACGGCTGTAAAGTTATTATCCTTTTCAAGCTCCTGGCGTACCAGCGCGTCTACAAACCCGTGATGGCCCAGGCTGCCGTCGTCAGTGGCCAGTCGCACTCCGCCGGAGCAGGCGCGGTTGAACTCCTCCAGCAGCATCACGTTGGCCGCGGAGCGGAACCCCAGTATCGCCGTGCATTCGCTCCCCCCGTGGACCGCGCAGCCCAGCATGGGGGGGACGCCGATGCCGCCTCCCACCAATAAGTACCGCCCCTCCTGCTCCATCTGGAAGCCGTGGCCCAGGGGACCCAGCACATCCAGGCTGTCTCCCACCTGCCGGCGGGCAAGCCACTCGGTGCCCTCCCCCCGTACTTCAAAGACCAGCCGCACCAGGTCCCGCTGAGCGGACCAGTTACAGATGGAGATGGGCCGGCGCAGCAGGCGGCTGTGGCCGCACTTGACATGGACGAACTGTCCCGGCATACTCACCTGTCCGGCCATGCCGTGGGTCTCCAGCGTCATGGACCAGGCGCCGGAGGACAGTTGGGTCATCTCCAGGACCTTACTGTTGGTCTCTACCTTCATCGCTCTCTCCCTCTTCCCTGTGAAAGTCACTCTGGAAAAATTCCAGCCTGCCGCAGTGGGCGCAGTACTGCACCGACACCTTCAGCACCCCGGAGCTGAGGTGGGACAGGTCGCCTGTCCCCATCTCCGCCAGTTGGAGGGCGGTCCTTTTCCCGTATTTCATAGGTCCTCCGCAACGCAGGCAGGACAGGCCCGAGTAGGTCTTGGCCTCCTCCGCCTCCAGCCGCTCCAAGGCTGCCTGGAGCTGTTCCCGGGCCACCGCCCGGTCAGAGTCCAGGGCCAGGCGGACCTTTTTCAGAGGATTTGCACTGCGCAGCTTTTTCTCACATTCCTTACAGGCGGGTTGGTAGGTGCCCCCGCAGGACACAAAGTGTCCCCCGGAAAGGATGCCCTGCTCCTCTTCCCTGCCGCAGAACACGCAGATGGTCTTTTCCTTCATGAGCCAGATCTCCCGTTTACAGGATGGTAATGTATTCCCTCAGCTCGTCCCGCATCTGCTCCGCGGCAGCCCGGGCGGCCTCCTGATAGTCCATGCCATCCTTGCCGGTCTTTTTCCAGGCGCACATAATGGAGCGGGAGGCGTTGACGATGGCCCCCCGGCCCAGCTCGTCAAAGGCGCAGCGCACATCGGCGGCGGTGCCCCCCTGGGCGCCGTAGCCGGGCACCAGAAAGAAGGTATGCTCCAGGCGGCGGCGCAGCTCCTTGAGCACCGAGGGGTGGGTGGCTCCCACCACAGCGCCCAGGGCGTTATATCCGTACTTTCCGGCAGTATCCTTGCCCCACCGCTCAATAAGGTCTCCCATGACGGTGTACACCACCCGATCCCCGGCCACCATGTCCTGCAGCTCCACCGACGAGGGGTTGGAGGTCTTAGCCAGCACAAAGGCGGACTTGTTCCTGGCCACGCACTGGTCCAGGAAGGGCTTGATGGCATCGGAGCCCATATAGCCGTTGAGGGTGACGCAGTCAGCGTCAAAGGCCGCGCAGTCCGTTTCTCCCACCCGAGTGGTGCCCAACCAGCCCTCGGCGTAGGCGGTAGCGGTGGTTCCGATGTCTCCCCGCTTGATGTCGGCGATGACATACAGGCCCTTGCCCTTAGCGTGGGTGATAACCTCCTCCAGCGTCTCCATCCCCCGCCAGCCCAGCATCTCAAAATAGGCCGACTGGGGCTTGACTGCAGGCACCACATCGCACAGCGCGTCGATGAGGCTGCAGTCAAACTCCTCCACCGCCAGGGCGGCGGCCTGAAGGGTCTCTCCGTACTGGCTGGTGTACTTCTTCAAAATGTGGGGCGGAATGTACTCCACCCGGGCGTCCAGCCCGGCCACGGTGGGGTTTTTCTTCTCCTTGATTTTGTCTTGCAGGATGTCGAAGGACATATGCCCACTTCCTTTCTATATTCAGCGTTCCGCCTGACCGGGCGGACGCGTCAGCTATCTTGATAGATGACCTTCCCACTGGCAATGGTATACTTCACCCGGCCCTTTGCCTGCCAGCCGCCGAAGGGAGTGTTGCGGCCTTTGGAGGCAAACTCCTCCGGGTCCACGATCCACTCCTCATCCGGGTCGAACAAGACTAAATCGGCGTCGGAACCCACCGCCAGGTTTCCCTTCCTCCTCTGCCCCAGGATGAGGGCCGGGGCGCAGGACATCTTGGCCACCACATGGGGCAGGGAGAGCTTCCCAGTGTGGTACAGCGCGGTGAGGGTGAGGGCCAGGGAGGTCTCCAGCCCCACCATGCCGCTGGGCGCCTCGGCCAGCGGACGGGCCTTTTCCTCGGCGGAGTGGGGCGCGTGATCGGTGACAATAGCGTCGATGGTGCCGTCCACCAGCCCCTGGATAATGCCCGCCACATCCTCCTGGGTGCGCAGGGGCGGATTGACCCGGGCCATGGAGCCTTGCCTGAACACCTCCTGCTCGGTGAGGGTAAAATACTGGGGGCAGGTTTCACAGGTGACGGTCACCCCTCGGGCCTTGGCCTGGCGGACGATGTCCACGCTCCTGGCAGTGGAGATGTGGCAGATGTGAATATGGGCGCCGGTCTCCTCCGCCAGGCGCACATCCCGTTCCACCTGCATCTCCTCCGCAATGGCGGGTCGGCCGGGCAGGCCCAGCTTCTCTGCCACCGGCCCGGCGTTGACGGCGTAGTTTTGTACCAGATCCTTGTCTTCGCAGTGGTCTAGGAGGGGCAGGCCCACGGCCTTGGCCGCCTCCATGGCCTGGCGGAGGAGCTTCTCATCCTGGATGGGCACCCCGTCGTCGGACAGGGCCGGAGCGCCCGCCTGCTTCAAAGCGGCAAAGTCTGTCAGCTCCGCCCCGCCCAGGCCCTTTGTCACGGCGCCCACGGGCAGGACAGTCACGCCGGTGGGGGCGGCCTTCTCCACCACCAGGCGCACCAGCTCTGGACTGTCGGTGACGGGCTTGGTGTTGGCCATGGCCACCAGGGTGGTCACTCCACCGCGGGCAGCTGCGGCGCAGCCCGTAGCCACCGTCTCCTTGTACGCAAAGCCAGGCTCCCGCAGATGGACGTGCATATCTACTAGGCCGGGGGCAGCCACCAGCCCGGCCGCGTCGATGACCTGGTCGGCCTGCATGGGGCCTCCCCCTACTTTGACGATCTTTCCGTCCTCTATAAGGAGATTCGTCATGGTGTTCAGCCCAGTGGCAGGGTCTATCACCCAGGCGTAACGGATCAGCAGTTTCAACTCAAACCACATCCTTTTTCTCTGCGCGTCACATCATACCAACGCGGAATCTCTTTGTTCAACAGCTTTTATTATATACTATCCCCCGCTCTTGCGCAACAAAAACAATCTGGCCGACTCCCTGTCCGGGACAGCCGCTGTACCCTCTATTGGGCAAAAGGAGACATCGTCCCCTCTTTGCTTCTCCTTTCCCTGACCAAAACACAGAACACAACCGCTCTCTATTTTACTACAGCAGCCTCCTCCGGAGGCAGGCCTGCCCGCTGAATCCCCCTGCGCAGCCAATTTCCCCGGAAATAGTAAACCAGATACAGAATCGATGTGACCACCCAGCTGATGGGATAGCTCACCAGCACTGTCTCCAGCACCGGAAAATGTGGCAGCACAACTAGTACCCACGCAACCCGCAGCACACATACGCCAAAGCAGGTAAGCAGCGTGGGGCGGAGGGAATCGCCCGTTCCCCGGGCTGCGCCAGAGAAAATCTCAATGCAAACAAAGGTGAAATAGAATGGCGAGGTGAACCACATCATGCGCATACCAAGGTCAATGACAGCCAGGTCGGAGGAAAACAGACGCAGCAGCGGCCCCGCCCCCACGCAGTACAATAGGCTCACCCCCGCAGTGACCGCGAAGGTCACCCCCAAGCACACCTTTACTCCCCGGCGAATCCGGTCATACTTCCCTGCCCCAAAGTTCTGGCTGACAAAAGTGGTAATGGACACACCAAAGGCGCCGGAGATCATCCAATAGAAACCGTCTACCTTGCCAAAGGCAGTCCAGGACGCTACAGCCACGGTTCCGAAGGAATTGATGCTGGACTGAAGAAACATATTCGCCAGGGTATACATATTGGACTGGATCCCCGCAGGCAGTCCGATGGCCAGAATCATGCGCAGCTTATCCCGGTAAAAGCGAATGGCTTTCAGCTCTATGCGGTACACTGTGTCCGCACGCACGAGAGACAGGGTCACCAGCACTGCACTGACCACCTGGGAGAGCACCGTGGCCAGCGCCGCTCCAAATACATTCCACCGGAACGCCACCACAAAAACCAGGTCCAGTACGATATTGGTCATACACGCGGCAATCAGGAAATAAAGGGGACGCTTGGTGTCCCCCACCGCCCGCAGCACACTGGAGCCCATATTATAGATGAAGGAGGCAATGGTTCCGCTAAAGTAAACCTTAAGGTAGACTTGCGCGTACCCCATCACGTCACTCGGCGTCCCCATCAGGCGCAGGACCGGGTCCGCCAGAACCAGGCCCAGCGCCGTGATCAGCACTCCGGCGGTCAGGGCGATCGCCGCAGCGGTGTGCACCGCTTTCCGCAGCTCTTCACCCTGGCGCGCCCCATAATACCGGGCAATGACCACCGTGGCCCCGGAGGAAAGCCCAACAAACAGGTTCACCAGGAAATTGATAATCACTGAAGTAGCACCGCCCACTGCGCCCAGAGCTGCGGTGCCTACGAAATTGCCCACAATGATGGCATCCACAGTATTATAAAACTGCTGAAAAAACGTTCCCAATAAAATAGGAAAAAAGTAGAACAACAGGGGCCTCAGGATCGGCCCTTCTGTAATCTGATTTTGCATGACGGCCCGGCATCTCCTTTTTCACAACAGCAAAGTCAAGCGCCACGTCCCGTAGGGTCGCGGCGCCTGTCACACTATAGCAGATTTTGTCCTTTTCTGTCAAGATGAAGCCTTCACAGAGCGCAAACGGCCAGAGCTTGCCGCATCTCCGCCCACTCTTTAACATTCAGGGAAAGCCGAAGTCATTTCCTCACTCCCGTCTAGCTCACGGCATGGGAATAGCAAGGTCCGAAATAGCCGGCCGTCTCTGTTTTCCAGTCTGCCTACAGGGCGGCGCACCGGGCGTTGACTTGCTCTTCCTCCGCCCGCATAGCTTCCAGTGTGCGCTCCAGCAGGACGTCAAGCTCCCACCCCAGCAGGTTGGCTCCCCTCTCAATCACCTCGCGTGAGCAGCCGGCGGCGAACTTTTTGTCTTTGAACTTCTTTTTCAGGGACTTGAGCTCCATATCCTGCACGCTTCTGGATGGACGCATGAGCGCGGCGGCCCCTATGAGACCGGTGAGTTCATCCACAGCAAAAAGCACCTTTTCCATCTCGTGCTCCGGCTGAATATCCACACAGGTGCCCCAGCCGTGGCTGGCCACGGCGCGGATCAGCCGCTCATCAATCCCTTCGTCTCGCATGAGCTGCTGGCATTTGACGCAGTGTTCTTCCGGCCACTGCTCAAAATCCAAATCGTGGAGCAGTCCCGCCATACTCCAAAATGCCTTCTCATCTCCATAGCCCAATTGTTGGGCAAACCAGCCCATCACCGCCTCTACCGTCAGCGCATGACGCAAATGAAAGGCTTCTTTGTTATAACAGGTCAGCAGTTCCCACGCCTTATCACGGGTCAATTCCATAAAAACCATACTCCTTTTTCTGTTTTTGCTCCTATTATATCCCTTTTCCCTCCTTGGCGCAACCAGCTTTTCCTTGGTACAAACCTCCGCGACGCCAATCTGACATTTGCTTTCCCCTGTCACACTGCCCTCTCTTTTCTCTTGAAAGAACCATATTTTTTCAGTATAATAGTTTTATTCCTTTCCGGGGCCTGTCCCGGAAAAAGCGCCCCGGTGCTCTCAGCCGGGCGTATTCCCTACTTTCATAAAGGGAGGTCGCTTCCATGGCCGGTTTTATCCATGGCAAACTAGACATCAAGCTCCTGGTGCTCTACCTCACCTCCCGCCTGGCCGGCCCGGTGGACTTTGCCACCCTGACGGATTTGGCGATGTGTGACGACGGGGTAGATTACTTCGTTTATGCCGAAGCGGTGTCCGAACTGGTAGACAGCGGACACATCACCCAGGATGGGCAGAACTACGTGATCACCGACAAGGGCAGGCGGAACATCGCCGCTGGGGAGAGCAGCCTGTCTCCGGTCATCCGCACCCGGTGTGACCAACGGCTAGCGCCTCTGAACAATGCCATCCAACGGCAGGCCCAGGTACGTTCTCAGGTCCAGGAGGCCGGGAATGGGAGTTGGCTTGTCCAGCTTGCTCTGGATGATGGCGAGGAAAGCCTATTTTCTCTCTCCCTCTGGGCCCCCTCACAGGACAGTGCTCAATCTATGGCCGACCTATTCCAAGCCCATCCGGAGCGAGTATACAACGGCATCCTAGGTGTCCTGCTGGGGAACGGGGAGGATCGGACATGACCATTTTAGGCCATTCTATCCAGGAGCTCTTTCTCTATTTTCTGTTTTACTCCTTCCTGGGCTGGCTCATGGAGACGTGCTATTGTTCTCTCCATGAGCGCAGGCTGGTGCCCCGGGGCTTTCTGTATGGTCCGATCTGCCCCATCTACGGCTGTGGCGTACTGCTGATGATCCTGTTTTTCACGCCGCTAAAAGGCAATCTTCTGCTGTTTTATGTGGTAGCTGTCATAGTTATGACCAGCTGGGAATACTTTGTGGCCTGGCTGCTGGAAGTCACCACCCACGTAAAATATTGGGATTACTCCAACAGCCGCTTCAATCTCAAGGGCAGGGTCTGCCTTTGGGTGGCGCTGGTATGGGGCGTATTGTCCTATGTGGTCATCTTCTGGATCCATCCTGCTGTGGAGCGGCTATACCTACGTATTCCCCTGTGGCTGGTCAACTCCCTGTGCTGGGTGCTGGGCGCCCTGCTGCTGGCCGACTTGGTGCTTACCATCCGGCAGCTGGCGCTGGTGTCCCGGCTGATGAAGAGTGTCACTTCCGCAGGGGAAGCGCTCCAGCTCCAGCTGGCTCTAGGCCGGGCGGAGCTGGCCGACAAGCTGGATGAGCAAGCGGATGAGCTGCGCCGCCTGCGGCGGGAGCAGCTGGCCCGGCTGGAAAAATACACCCGCCGGTTCCGCAAACACTATGCGAAGATGACCGTATCTGCCAGCCGATACCGCCCCACTATGGAGGACCTGCGTGCGGCAGGCGCTTTGGCTCTTGAGGAGCTGCAAAAGAAAAAAGAACAGCTTCAAGCCGCCCGTAGAAGGAACAAGTAAGCCAAATAACGGCCGGACTCATCCCTGTAACAAATGACCCATGTGGAACGGTTTCCACATGGGTCATTTCTTATCTCAATCTCAACTGCCTTGTTTTCTTTCTGGTCTTTCCCACCGTGAAGATCACCAGCCCCACCCAAATCAGGGCGAAGCAGCCCAGCTTGGCGGCGGAAACCTCCTCCCGGAATACAAAAATGCTCATGAGCAGAGAGGTGGTGGGCCAGATATACTGCAAAATCCCCACCAAGGTCAGCGGCAGGTCGTTAATGCCCTTCCCGTACAGCCACAGCGGGAAAGAAGACGCAAATCCCGTCCCGATCAGCAACAGTACCTCCCACCAGTGAATCCCATTGAGGTTGCCCGCAGGTCCAAAGCTGGACACCGCCAGATAGATGATAGACACAGGCAGCAACAGCGTCATCTCCACTGTCAAGGCCACCGCCGAATCCAGCCCGGCCAGCTTCTTCAACGCGCCGTTCAGGGAAAAGGTCACCGCCAGTCCTACCGCCACCCAGGGGAAGGTCCCCATACTCACCGTATACATCACGATTCCACCCAGGGCGAAGCACACTGCCGCAATGTCCCATTTGGTAAAGCTCTCCCGGAACAGGGTAATGCCAAATAGGAATACGATCAGGGGGCTGATGTAATAGGCCAAGCTGGTATCCGCCACCATGTCTGAGTTGACCGCCCACGTGTAGAGATACCAGTTTCCCACGATGGTGATACCGGATAATAGGGAGATCAATAAGGCCCGTTTGTTTTGGAACGCCGCCTTGAGCAGTCCCAGCTTGTGTTCAATAGCGGCAAAACCAATTGTAAAGACAATGGACCAGACCATACGGTGGCCCAGTACATAAACATTGGATACTCCTGCAAGGAACTTCCAGTAAACTGGCATAATGCCGAAGATCAGATTGGCAATCACCGCAATAGTGACATTTCGTTTCATATGTCAGCTTCCCCCATATAGATCTTATTCTATCTATATTTTAGCTGGCTAACATAGAAATTGGAAACAGCAGAACAGAGCCATCTCACAACCCATAGGTTGTTATTTCTTTCCTCTTTGTTCTCCACCCTCCACCAAAATAATATCCTCTCCAAATCGTTTCACAGATGACCAAGGAAAGACTATGTCCTCCTCCCGGCCCAACAGCCCAAACCACCGCAGGCGGCCTGGGATGACAATGGCCTTCACTGTCCCGCTCTCCATATCCAGCTCCACGTCACCCACAAAACCATACCGGCTGCCATCCACAATATCAATGACTTCTTTATAGCGTAATTCCGCCAATGTGCACTTCATCCCAACCCTCGCCTTTCCCCGCACGCCTTGTTGTACCTTTGTCAACAGGATATGCAGTCAGATGCACGTCCTATGCGCCATTCCAAACGCGGAAGGACAGGGGCACCCTTGGCCCCTGTCCCCTTTGGCTCACAGGTCTTTTCGAATTTGATTGATCGCATTTTTCTCCAGCCGGGACACCTGTGCCTGGGAAATGCCCACCTCGGCGGACACCTCCATCTGCGTCTTACCCTGAAAAAAACGCATGGCCAGAATCTTTCGCTCCCGCTCCCCCAGGCGGGAGATGGCCTCCTTCAAGGCAATTCGCTCCAGCCAGCTGTCATCGGTGTTCTTTGCGTCCCGCACCTGGTCCATGACGCACAGCGCATCCCCCCCGTCAGAGTATACCGGATCGAAGAGAGAGACGGGATCCATGATGGCGTCCAGCGCCGTCACCACGTCCTCTCGGCGCAGGCCCAGGATCTTGGAGATCTCATCGATGGTAGGCTCCTTCTGGTGCTCCGACAGATACTGTTCCTTGGCCTGGAGCACTTTATAAGCGGTATCCCGCATAGACCGGGAGACCCGCAGGGCGCTGTTGTCCCGGAGATAGCGCCGGATCTCCCCTACGATCATGGGCACGCCATAAGTGGAAAAGCGCACATCCAAGTCGATGTTAAAGTTGTCTACTGCCTTGATAAGCCCAATGCATCCTACCTGAAACAAATCATCTACGTTTTCCCCCCGGCCGGCGAATTTCTGGATGACGGACAGCACCAGCCGCAGGTTTCCTGAGATCAGCTCCTCTCTGGCCTTCTGGTCGCCGGCTTTGGTCCGGCGCAGAAGCTCCATAGTCTCCTCGTTTTTCAGCACCTTCAATTTCGAGGTGTTCACCCCGCAGATCTCTACCTTTCCCTGCACGGGCGCATCCCCCCTGCCTTAGATTTCAAAGGCAGTTTGTCCTCCGGTCCAGGAGAATATACGAGGGGAAAACAGGAGCTTTTGTCGCCGCAGGAAGGGACCGTTTTCGCCCTCCCCATCCCCCTGAAAGGGACTTTTTTCGCCCTGCAAAAGGGCTACGGTGGTCTGAACCGACACTACCCTTTTCGCGGCAGACAGGCCACAGATTTGGCCGGACTTGACCCAAACAGGAGCAAAATAGCGAGGGCCTGGCAGGAGGCCCGATCTTTCGCCAGAAATAAAAAAGGACTCCAGCCCTTGATATCCAAGGACTGGAGCCACTTTTACAGTTGGCAGCGGATGAAGGATTCGAACCCTCACGAACAGAGTCAGAGTCTGGTGTGCTACCATTACACTAATCCGCTAGATGTGCCCGCTATTGCAGGCGCAGGTATTATTATAGCAAAAGAAATCCATTTGTCAACAGGAAATTTTAATTTTCCTCTCACTTTTTCATTTTAGGAAATCTCGTCCCTCTTTTCTATCGAATACGCACAGGGGAGCGGTATTCCCGCTCCCCTGTGATTCTGCGTTCTCACGCATAAAAGGCGTGCCCACCGATGGTAGTGATATAGGGCCGGTTCTTAGATGCGTAGCATACCAAGCCCGCCCGATTGAAGAACAGGGCATCCTCCAGCACCACAGCGCCATCCAGTACCAGTTTGGCAGCAATGACGCTGGCCTCGTTGGGATCCCGGTAGATGGATCCGCTGGAAGCAGGGCTAAACTGATTCTTCTGGAAGATGACATCATAGATCGTGTCTGGGAAACGGCTATCCTTCACCCGATTGAGCACCACGTTGCCTACAGCGATCTTGCCATTCAGGACCTGGTTTCCGCTCTCACAGTAGATGATGCGGGACAGCCAATAGAGCGAATCGGAGTTATAGTAGGTATCCCCGTCCTCCAAATAGCCAATCTCCTCGCTGCTAGTGAGATAAACCAGGCCAGTCTGGGCATCATACATCGTAGTCATATTCATGGCCTTGGCCAGCACTCGCACGGGAACAGCTACTGCGCCGTCCAAAGTAATGACTCCATCTTCCACATAGAGATAACGGCCATTGGCTACCACGTACTGCTCTCCAGCCATAGCTGACAGCGTAAGGGTATCCACCACCTCGACTACCGCCTCCGGCGTAGGTTCGGCCTCAGCATCACTCTCCGTCTGAATCTCATTCTCAAGGGGGCTGGCCAGCAGCTTCGCGCCCATCTCCAGCGCACGGAAGGTAGTTAGGACATCTCCTGTCTGTGCTTCCTCTCCCTGCAGGGTCTCAGGCACGTCTATCTGCCCGTCCAAGCCAGGCGCCTCCTCCGGAGTGGATTCTTCTACCACAACAGCTTGCGCTGTTACAGCCGCCGCCCCGGAGTTTTCTTCCACGATGGCGCTGCTGTCAATCAGCGGCAGCATAGAGGACAGAGTCACGTAATACGTGCCGTTGATACTCTCGGCCACAACACCATAAAGGGGCTCGCCGTCCAGGTAGAACTGCGCCGTCTGCTCAGTCTGCTCCTGTGTCTCCTGCAAAATGCCGGTGACTTCCCCGGTTTCGCTGGCAAAAGCCACCGTCGCCGCAGAGAGGGTCAGACCGAAGGCCAGCATCACACTGGCGATACGAATCTTCATTGAATCTCTCCTTGTTGCAATTTGTTATCAAATTGTAACCGTATTGTAACCGATTTTAAACCATTTTGCAAGAACTTTTCCTCGTCAAAATAACCGAACCCTCCGCACAGGAGGGTTCGGTTATCAGCAGACTACCTAATTTTAGCGATAAAACCAGTGAACTCCGATGGTTGTTACATAGGTTCGGTTCTCATGGATCCAGTGATTTGAGGTCAAATGAGGGGCGTAAAAATACAGGCTATCCCCCGCCGCCCGTGCACCTTGCAAGCACAACTGTGCGGCCATGACACTCTCCTGGGTGGGCTCGTTGTACACGGTCCCGTTGCGGACAGGCTCAAACTGACCTCCCCAGCGGTCGTCAAAAATCACCCCGTAGATCGTGTCAGGAAACATGCTGTCCGCCACCCGGTTAAGTACCACCGTACCAACGGCGATCTTCCCCAGCAGAGGCTCACCCCGGCTCTCTGCAGAGATGATACGGGACAGCCAATACAGGTCCTCCTGGTCATAGGTGGGCTCCTCCGGGATTCCGTCCCCGCTGGTAAGCAGTACCGTGCTGGTCTGGCCCACCCAATCCACCTTACCGCCCATCGCAGAGGCAAATGGCCGGATCGCGACCATGGTAGAGCCATTGACCGCCTTCACGCCATTGGCCATATATATGTAGCGGCCATTGACTTGAATGTACTCATCCCCCGGCCGGGCGGTCAGAGTAAGCTTGTCAGTGGTCACCCACGCCTTTCCGTCCTTCCAATCCACCTGGGCAGTCGGGTCCAGCATAGTAGCCACAGAGCGCAGGGAGACATAGGTTGTGTTCTGGATGGCGGTTGTCTTGGCCTCTGCAGTCCGGTCCCGGCCATCCACCGACAAGGTCAGTGCAGAGGCAGGCAGGACCAAGGACAAGGTGACCAGCCCAGCCATCAAAAAGGTTCTCAGTTTCATTTGTTTCTCCTTTGGTTACAAATTTAGACCTTCCGTCTCCAAATTGTAACTGGTCCCTGGTGGATAGACAATGCAAAATAATTTCCATGGAAGGTGAGAAATTTTCTTCCACTTTTTAAGCGCAAAAAGCCCTCCGGGCAGGCCGCTTTCGTCAGCGCTCTGCCTGGAGGGCTTCTTTTTCCGGTCACACCTTGTCCCCTAACAGCTCTATGGCTGCCAGAAGTTGATTGTCCTCTGTTCCGGACAGCTCAACTTCTACGTCTGGAGTAATACCCTCTCCAATGAGCGAGTGCCCGCTGCCAGTACAGTAAGTGGCGGTGGACAGCCCTATGGCACCTCCGTTTGCAAGGGGAAATGTGATCTGGGAGTAGCCCTTCCCGCTGGTCCGCGTGCCCACCACCGGTGAGCCGCAGAATTCCTTCAGTTCCGCAGAGAGTAATTCAGCCGCAGAATAGGTATCGGCGTTGACAATGGTAATAAACGGAAGATCGACACAAGCGCCATCCGACTCATACGTCGTCTCAAACCACCAGCGGGCGTGTTGCCGAAACACCACTCCCTCTGGCAGAAGGTAGTCCAAAATTTCTGTCAGCTCCACAATGTACCCCCCGGGATTATTCCGCAAATCAATCACCAGGGCCCGTGCGCCTTGAGACACCAAGGCATCTACCTCTTCTTTGAAGCTGTCCGCCGCTCCAGAGTAAAAGTTAGACAGTTGGACGTATCCGATGTCATCCTCCAACATCTGTCCGGCTGCGGAAGGGTTCTGAAGGCTAGCCCGGGTACAACTCACGTCCAGAGTGGCTCCATCCTCCCGCAGGATAGTCAGGGTTACGGCGCTCCCCTCCTCCCCGCTAATCAGCTCCGATCCATTCTGCCTCTGGTCTCCCGCGATGGAAACGCCGTCCACCGCGATAATGATATCCCCGGTTACAATTCCCGCCGCCTCGGCGGGACCGCCCTTCGTCACCGCCTGAACCAGCAGGCCCTCCTCCCGCTCTTGTAGATTGACCGTAACGCCGACCCCGACGTAGTGGTTGGCCCGGCGGGTGATGAGAGCCTGATAGTCCTCCTCGTTCCGGTAATAGGACCAGCGGTCCCCCAAGCCGTTTACCAGTGCGTCCAGGGCCTGGTCCGTAGCGTCGTCCAAGTCGGCATCCGCCTCCACAAAGGCGTATCGGGCCAGAAAATATCCCTCCAGCAGGGCCCGGCCGTTTTTGCCCAGCAATAAAAGTAGGCCGCCTACGCAGACGGCCAGTGTGAGGACCACCGCCAGCAGCACTTTCCACCAAATCCCGGTACCCTTCTTTCGTTTTTCCGCTCCGGAAAGTTCCTGTTCCCGGAGCCGATTGCCTGCTTCCTGCTCCATTCTGACCGCTTCCTTTCCATGGAATCTCATCGCATTGCTTTATATTATATCATATTCACTTGGAAGTTTCCTGAAAAAACGGGACGCGGAGAAAATTCCGCGCCCCGCTGTCTGTCAATAAGAATAAGTAAAGTTCAAATTCGGGTAGAGATCCAGCGCGTCCGCCCGCTCCCCGTTGATGCGCAGCTCCAGGTGCAGGTGGTTGCCGGTAGACCAGCCGGTGGTACCCACATATCCGATGACCTGGCCCTTGGTTACCGTATCCCCCTCATTGACAATAGCCCGGCTGCGCATATGCCCATAGAAGGTGGAATAGCCGTTGCCGTGGGAAATCTGGATATAGTTGCCGTAAACGCTGTTATTCCCCACGTCAGTGACCACACCGCCCTTGGCCGCGTGGATTTCCGTACCGCCGGGTGCGGGGATGTCGTTGCCGGTGTGGTGGCTCCATTTGCCGGTGATCGGGTGCTTACGTGGGGCAAAAGAAGAAGAGATATAGTAGCGTCCCGGCAGGGGCCAGTACCATTCGCCGTTGTCCGCCTGGAGCGCCGCAAGCTGTTCCTCATACTCCTTTTCCGCCGCGGCCAACTGGTCGTCCAACTGGTCAGAGGCCGCCTCATAGCGGTCCAGCTCTTCTTGATAGTCAGCCTCCAACGCCGAGATTTGGGCGATCAGTGCCTCTACTTCCGCCTCCTGCTCCAGCAATTCGGCCTTGTTGACTTCCTGCTCAGCCTTTAATTCCTCCTGTTCAGCCCGAGCTGCCTCTAGCTCTGTTTTGGTCTGCTCCAGCTGTTCCTGCGTCTCCCGCAACGCATCAATGACACTGTTGTGGTACTCCATCACTTCAGACACCATCATGATATTGTCCAGCATCTCTGTGAAGGTACTGGCAGAAAAGATAATCGCCAGGTAAGACACGCTGCCCTGCTCTTCCATATCCCGTACCTGCTGACAGAACAACGCGTATTGGTCTGCCTGCTGCTGTTCCAGCTGGACGATCTCCGTCTCCTTTTCGCTGATTAGACCGTCATATTCCGCAATGACCGCTTCTGTGTTGGATATCTGCTCATTCAGCAGGGCAATCTTTTCTTCCAGCAACGCCTTCTGCTCAGCAGCCTGCGCCTTGTCATCCCGGACCTCTTTGAGTTTAGCCTCCACCTGAGTGATTTGGGCCTCATTCGCACTGATTTGATCCTTCAAATTGTCGATATCGCTTTGCGTCACCGCTCCAGACAGCATGGACAGGGCCGGCAACAGAACCGACAAGGCCAATGCCACCGCCAAGACAATTACGATAATGCGTTGGGTTCGTTTTTTCATGACGTCAGCCTCCTCAGACCTGCAGGAATTTCCGAATGGCAAATACTGAACCGCCTGCGCCGATCACGACGCCAGCCAAAGTAAAGATCCCCAACAGAGGCCACGCCACTGACTGGAACATCACCAAGTTAAATAGGGTCAGCGCCCCGCTGGCCACCACCGCATTGTAGATAGATGCGTAAATCCCCCACAACAGGAAGAAAGACACCAGCGCCCCCAGCACCCCAAGGATAACCCCTTCAATCACAAAAGGCCAGCGGACAAACCAGTTGGTGGCGCCGCACATCTTCATGATGGCGATTTCTTCCCTCCGGGTGAACGTGGCCAGCTTGATGGTGTTGGCAATGATAAACAGGGAGATGACCACCAGAATCACCACCAAAATCGTCGCCAGGGCGGAAGCCACATTGCGCACCATCACCAGACCGTCCGCGATTTCCGGCGCCGCCGCATAGTCCGCGATCCCCGGCAGTTGAGCCACCGCCGTCACCGTAGCGTCAAACTGCTCCAGGTCCTTCACGTGGATGGAAAAGCGGTCCCGGAACACCGTGTCCGGCAGGGACTGATACAGGCCGTCGTTCTCATGTCCCTCCAGATAGGTGGCCCTAGCCTCTTCCTTGGTGATAAAGGTAACAGACGCCACATTGTCCATGGCCTCTACCTGCTTCTGGAGCTGGGTGATCTGCTCGTCCGTATAGGTCTCATCAATGTAGGCTAAAAACTCATTTTCATCCTCAAACTGCCCCATGATCCGGTCCGCATTCAGCGCCACCATGGAAAACGCCCCCATGATAACCAGGCAGGCCACAATCATACACACTGCGGCAAAGGACATCAGCCGGTGGGAAATGATGCTCCTGGCACCCTCAGCCACAAAATAGCCAAAATCAATTCGCCTTTTCATGCTTGTAGTAGCCCCCTTGCCCGTCGCTGATCATCTTACCGTTTTCAATGGCCACCACACGCTTAGAAAAGCGGTTGACCAGTTCCTTTTCATGGGTCACAATCAGCATCGTGGTCCCCATGGAGTTGATGCGCTCCAACAACGTCATAATCTCCAGGGATCGCTGGGGGTCCAGATTGCCAGTAGGTTCGTCCGCAATAATCATCTGGGGGTTGTTGATCAGGGCGCGGGCGATGGCCACCCGCTGCTGCTCGCCGCCGGACAGCTCGTTGGGATGGGCATCCAGCTTATCCTTCAATCCCACCAGATCCAGCACATAGGGAATGCGCCGGCGCATCTCCCGCCTGGACGCGCCGATGACC
>URQA01000044.1 GCA_900549885.1 uncultured Eubacteriales bacterium
AGGCCGTTGGCCTGCCCGTCGGCCAACCTGTCCGGCCAGCCCAGTCCCAAGTCGGCCCCGGAGGTCTACGGCCAGCTGGCCGGCCGCATCGATGGCGTACTGGATGGCGGAACGTGCGCCGTGGGGGGGGAGTCCACCATTTTGGACCTGACCGCCACCCCGTACCGCATCCTGCGCCAAGGCGGGCTGAGCCGGGCGGACATCGAGGCCGCCCTGGGCCAGTCCATGGGGGGGTGAGCATATCAAAATTTGGAGTGATGTAGTTTGAAAATCGATGTGATCGGACCGGCGGCGGTGATCCGGGAGCCCGGAGTGCTCATCACCGACAGTGGCTCTGCCATGGATGTGCTGGCCACGGTCCGGTATGAGACAGGCTGTTCCGCCATGATCCTCCGCCAGGAGCAGCTGGACGAGTCCTTTTTCCGGCTGTCCAGCGGTCTGGCGGGTGAGGTGCTGCAAAAATTTGTGAACTACCAGATGCGGCTGGGGATCGTGGGGGATTTTTCCGGCTATACTAGCAAGCCCCTCCACGATTTTATCCGTGAGAGCAACCAGGGCCGTCAGGTGTGCTTTTTGCCCACCGAGGAGGAGGCGCTGGCCTGGATGGAAGGGGAGTGAGAATCATGCGCATCATCGGCATCACCGGCCCTACCGGGGCGGGCAAGACTACGGCGCTGCATGCCCTGGCTGACTTGGGCGCGGCGGTCATCGACTGCGACGGGGTGTACCACAACCTGACGGAGAACAGCGCCCCCATGCTGGACGAGCTGCGGCGGCGGTTCGGGGATGGCATCTTCGATTCGGACGGCGCGCTCCAGCGGAAGGTACTGGGGACCATCGTGTTCGGCGATGAGGGGTCTTTGGCCGACCTGAACGCCATCACCCACCGCTATGTCAATGATGAGGTGGACCGGCGGCTGGACCAAGCCAGGGGCGAGGGGCGGCCCGCTGCGGCGGTGGACGCCATCGCGTTGCTGGACAGCGATTTGAGGGACAAGTGCCACTGCACCGTGGCAGTCACCGCCCCAGACGAGGTGCGGGTGCGCCGCATCATGGCCCGGGACGGCATCGGCGAGGAGTACGCCCGCCTGCGGCTGGCGGCACAGAAGCCGGTAGAATATTTTGAACACAACAGCGACTACACCTTACGCAACGACGGAGAGGACCCGGCGGAATTTTACCGGAGGGCCAGGGCACTGTTTGAACCATTGATTTTTCAAGGAGGAATTTAATATGGAACACAACATCGGAAAACAGAAGCGGGATGCTCTGCTGAATGCCAAGAAGAACGGCTGGGACCGGGTGGATACCGCCACAGAAGCGGCCATCGACAGCTACTGCCAGGGGTACAAGACCTTCCTGGACCGGGGCAAGACGGAGCGGGACTGCGTGACGTACACCGTGGAGCTGGCCCAGGCCGCGGGCTTCGTCCCCTTTGAGCGGGGCATGGCCCTCAAGAGCGGGGACAAGGTGTACCGGGTGAACCGGAACCGGGCCATCACCCTGGCGGTGGTGGGCTCCGCCCCCCTGGATCAGGGGGTGTCCATCTGCGCGGCCCACATTGACAGCCCCCGGCTGGACCTGAAGCCAACCCCTCTCTACGAGGACAGCGAGCTGGCGTTCCTCAAGACCCACTATTACGGCGGCATCCGTAAGTACCAGTGGGTGACCATCCCCCTGGAGCTGCGGGGCGTGGTGGCGCTGAAGGACGGCTCCCTGGTGGACGTGAGCATCGGCGGCAACCCCGGCGACCCCCTGTTTACCGTGGACGACCTGCTGCCCCACCTGGCTGCTGACCAGTCCAAGAAGCCCTTGGGAGAAGCCATTCCCGCTGAGAGCCTGAACATCCTGGTGGGCAGCCGTCCCCTTAAGGATGACGACGGTGCGGACCGGGTGAAGCTGGCTGTCATGGATCTGCTGAACCAGAAGTACGGCATCACCGAGGCGGACTTCATCTCCGCCGAGATCGAGGCGGTCCCCGCCTTCAACGCCGTGGACATCGGTTTTGACCGCTCCCTGATCGGCGCTTACGGTCACGATGACCGGGTGTGCGGCTACGCGGCCCTCAAGGCCCTGCTGGACCTGGGCACCCCCTGCCGCACCGCGGTGTGCGTGCTGGCGGACAAGGAGGAGATCGGGTCCGAGGGCGTGTCCGGTATGCAGTCCGCCTTCTTCGACACCTTCGTGGGCGACCTGTGCGACAGCCAGAACGTCCCCCTGAAGGCCTGCCTGGAGAAGTCCTTCTGCCTGTCCACCGACGTCACCGCCGCTTATGACCCTAACTTTGCCGAGGTGTATGAGAAGAACAACTCCGCCATGGTTAACTACGGCGTGGGCCTGTGCAAGTATACCGGCTCCCGGGGCAAGGGCGGGTGCTCCGACGCGGGGGCCGAGGCGGTGGCCTACGTCCGTCGGCTGCTGGACGACCGGAACATCGTCTGGCAGATGGCCGAGCTGGGCAAGGCCGACCAGGGCGGCGGTGGTACTGTGGCCTGCTACATGGCCAACCGCAACATCGACACCCTGGACGCCGGTGTGCCTGTACTCTCCATGCACGCCCCCTTTGAGACTGTGTCCAAGCTGGACTGCTACATGACCTACGCCGCCTGCAAAGCGGTGTACGAGGGCTGACAGACATCCCGCTCCCTGCGTGTAAGGCGCAAAAAGAAATCACAAACCAGCCCGGCGGCCTCTTGGCCGCCGGGCTGGTTTGTGATATTGCATCCTTACAGGAGGTCCAAGGAGATGGAAAACGCAATGGATATCGGGGGAATAAACGTCTCTCCTTTTGCGAAAACTAGGCCAAACAAGCCCGCCTTGTGAGGCGGCACTGCAAAAGGGGGCCTTTTTCTATGACAGAGGAGACACAGGAGTACCGGGGTGGAGGAGAGGACAACTCCGCCGCCGGGGACGGGGAGGAGCGCCAGCAGCAGGCGGTGGACATGGGCTCGGCCACCATCCACACCCAAGACGGCACCATCCATACTCTGACCATCGTGGGCCAGATCGAGGGACATCAGGAGGCGCCCCAGGGGGCGAAGACCACTAAGTATGAGCATGTGCTGCCCCTGCTCACCGCCGTGGAGGAGAGCGACGAGGTGGACGGCCTGCTCATCCTGCTCAACACCATGGGGGGCGACATCGAGGCGGGGCTGGCCATCGCCGAGCTGATCGCTGGCATGCGTAAGCCCACGGTGTCCCTGGTGCTGGGAGGCGGCCACTCCATCGGAGTGCCGCTGGCGGTGGCGGCCCGGAGGTCCTTCATCGTGCCCTCCGGGGCCATGACCATCCACCCGGTGCGGCTCAATGGGCTAGTGATCGGGGTGGCCCAGACCTTCAACTACTTTGAGCGCATCCAAGAGCGCATCATCGATTTTGTCACCCGCAACAGCCAGATTGACCGGGAGACTCTCACCCACCTCATGCTTCGCACCGGGGAAATGGCCGCCGACGTAGGGAGCGTCATCTATGGGGAAGAAGCGGTGCGCATCGGCCTCATCGACCAATTGGGCAGCCTGTCTGACGCGCTGAGCTGCCTCCACGGGATGATGCGGGAGGGGAAATAATCCCTCAGCCTGCCATGGCTTGGGCATACCGGGCCATGACGGCGGGAATGTCGATGTGCTGGGGACATTTGGCGGCACACTGGCCGCAGGATATGCAGCGATCCGGCCGGGATGCCTGGGAGAGCTGGTCATAGGCCATGCGGCCTCCGGATAGTCGGTAGTTATTGTACAGGCCCAGCAGCTGGGGGATGTCAAGCCCCTGGGGGCAGCCGTCGCAGTAGTGGCACTGGGTACAGGGGACAAAGAGCTGGGTCTTGAGCAGCTCCAGCGCCCGGTCCAGGGCGTCCCCCTCGGTGGGAGAGAAGGGCTCACAGGCGGAGAAGGTGGCGATATTGTCCCGGGCCTGCTCCAGATCGGACATGCCGCTGAGCACCATTCCCACATTGGGCAGGGACAGCACCCATCGGAAGGCCCAGGAGGCGATGGACAGGTCAGGCCGGACGGCCCGGAGCAAGGCGTCCCCCTCCGGGCAGAGGGAAGCCAGCCGGCCGCCCCGGCAGGGCTCCATGACCCAGACGGGCACGCCATACTGGGTGATGATGTCGTACTGCTCTTTGGCGTTCTGATAATCCCAGTCCAGATAGTTGAGCTGGATCTGGATGAACTCAAAGAAATCATAACGGCTCAGAAACGCCCGGAGAGTGTCCGGCCTGCTGTGGCTGGACAGGCCCAGGTGGCGAATGCGCCCGGCCTTCTTTTGTTCCAGCAAATAGGGGATGACACCCAGCGTTTCATCGGTGAACACAGGGATGGAGTCCTCACAGACATTGTGGAGGAGATAGAAGTCAAAGTGGTCCGTGCGGCATTTGGCCAGCTGGCCCTCGAAGATCTCCGCCGGGGTCTTGCCTTCGGATTTCAAGGGGGAGGCGGGCATTTTGTCCGCCAGAAAATAGCTGTCCCGGGGGTATCGGCTCAGAGCATGGCCCAGGAAGGACTCCGACTGCCCCTCGTGGTAGAAATAGGCGGTGTCAAAATAGTTAATCCCCTGGTGGTAGACATAGTCGATCAGTTCTTCGGCCTTGTCCGTATCGATGGGCCCCCGGGGGACGGAGGCGGGCAGGCGCATATTGCCCATGCCCAACCGGGACAGAGACAGACCTTGAAAATCTTTATACTGCATCAAAATACCTCCTCTAGACAAGTCCTTGACCATAGTATACCGCCGGGACACTGGGGCGCGTCAAGCATTTTGTAAAAAACTCCGCTCCGATGGCCGGAGCGGAGCTTTTCTGTGCAGATATCAGAATGGCAGGGCAGGGGGTTAGGCCGTGGTTTCTGCCTTGGGAGGCTGACCGGACACCTTCTTGGCCCGGTTGATGGCAGCCTGGGTCTGGAGAGTGTCCAGAGTGACGGCCGCCAGCAGGGCGATGCCCAGCACCACATACTTCCAGTACTGGTTGATATTCAGGAAGTTCATGCCATAGTTCAGCACGCCGATGATGAGTACGCCGATGACCATGTTGCTCATCTTGCCGCCGCCGCCGCCCATCTTGATGCCGCCCAGCATGGCGCCGGCCATGACGGTGAACTCAGCGCCGATGCCCAGACCCTGGTTGACCGCGCCGCCAGTGGTGCCCACATTGACGATTTGGCCAATGCCGAAGAAGAAACCGGCCAGCACGAAGATGAGGATGCGCATTTTGGTGACGGACACACCGGACAGGGCCACCGCATCGGGGTTAGAGCCCAAGGCGTAGATGTTCCGGCCCAGATAAGTCTTGTTCAAGATGAAGGAACCCACAAGGACGGACACCACCATGACGATGACGCCGGTCTTGAGCGCGCCGGAACCGAGACGGATGGTGAAACCACCGATGTTCTTCAGAACGTCAGATACATAGATGGTTTTGCTGATGCCGTCGGTGAGCAGATAGGTGGCGCCGTTCAAGATATACTGGGTGCCTAGAGTGATGATGAAGGGGAATACCTTCAGCCAAGCGTACATTGCACCGTTGAAAGCGGACAGCAGCACCGCCAGCAGAATGCCGCAGATGATGGCCACCACCACGTTGGAGGAGGTCTCAATCAGGGCCATGGCCACGCCTACGGTGGAGATCAGGTAGCCGGTGGACAGGTCCATGCCGCCGCCCAGCATGATGAAGGTGATGCCCACGCCCAAGATGACCAGATAGGCGTTCTGGTTGAGCATGGTCAGCAGATTGGAGAAATTGAAGAACGCCCGGTTGGCCATCGCAGGACCCAGGATGCTGAACAAGATGATCAGCGCCACCAGGACCGCCAGCATCAGGTAGTCCTTCACATAGGAAGAAAAGCTCTTTTTCATAGGTAATCAAGCCCCCATTTTCTCTTTGTCGTGGCTGCTGGTGGAGGCCAGGTCCAGGATGCGCTCCTGGGAGAACTCCTCCTTGGTCAGCTCACCGGCCAGGCAGCGCTCACCAAAGACCACGATGCGGTCGGACATGCCCAGCAGCTCCTCCATGTCGGAGGTGATCATGATGATGCACTTGCCTTCTTCCGCCAGGCCGTTCATCAACTCATAGATCTCATACTTCGCGCCCACGTCAATGCCCCGGGTAGGCTCGTCAAAGATGACGATGTCCGACTGGGTGGCCAGGGCCTTACCCACCACTACCTTCTGCTGGTTGCCGCCGGACAGAGTCATGACTTTGGTGTGGTCCAGGTCGGGCGCCTTGATACGCATGGCCTGACCGTAGTAGTCGGCGATCTCTTTGGCCTTCTTGGGGTTGACCACGCCCAGGTGGGAGATCTTCTTGACCACGTTATATACCAGGTTCCAGGAGATCGTCTCCCCCAGGAAGCAGCCCTCCCGCTTGCGGTCCTCGGGGATGAGACAGATGCCGTACTTGTGCATGGCGTCATTGGGGGATTTAATGTCTGCCAGCTGGCCGTTGACATAGATATCGCCCCACTGTTTCTTCTCCGCGCCAAAGACCACCTTCATGATCTCGGTACGGCCGGCGCCTACCAGACCGGAGATGCCCAGAATCTCTCCCCGGTGGGCCTGGAAGGAGATGTTCTTCACGCCGTTGCCGGTGAGGTTTTTGAGCTCCAGCGCCACGTTGCCGATCTCTGCGCTGCGGGGCGGGAAGGTCTGAGTCATTTCCCGGCCCACCATGTACTTAATGAGCTCCGCCCGGTTGGTCTCCTTGGTGTTCAGGGTGGTGATGTACTCACCGTCCCGAAGGATGGACACCCGGTCGGTGAGCTCGAACACCTCGTCCAGACGGTGGGAGATGAAGATGATGGCCACGCCCTCGGCACGGAGCTTGTTGACGATCCGGAACAGGATCTTCACCTCCGCCACAGACAGGGGAGCGGTGGGCTCGTCCAGGATGAGCACCCGGACCTTTTTGGACACCGCCTTGGCAATCTCCACGATCTGCATCCGGCCTGGAGTCAGGTCCCGGACCAAGGTGGAGGGATCAATATCAACGCCGAAGTCGTCAAACACGGCCTGGGCGATCTGATTCATCTTTTTCTGGTTCACCAGGGGGCCAAGCTTCTCACCGTAGCAGATGTTCTCTGCTGCGGACAGCACGTCGATGAGGTTGAACTCCTGGTAGATACACTCGATGCCATGCTGACGGGCCAGAGCGGGGGTCATGGCCTTATAGGTCTGGCCGTCTACCGTGATGGTGCCGCCGTCAGGGGCATGGGCGCCGGTGATGGTCTTGATGAAGGTGGACTTGCCCGCGCCATTCTCACCGATCAGGGCGTGGACCTCGCCGGGGTAGAAGTCGATGGACACCTTGTCCAGGGCAACCACGCCGGGAAAGACCTTCATGATGTCCCGGAGGGACAGGATGGGTTTTTTCTCTTCCAAATAAAACGCCTCCCATGGCCGGAACTTGTTCCGGAGGGTCAGATTCAAATACTTAGGACGCACGGCGCGGGGCGGCGCGAGGGCCTCCCCGCGCCGCCCCGTAAGCTATGCGGTGATAGCCGGTTGCTGCGGAAAATATCAGGTGGTCTTGTACTCAGCGGCAGGGTTCTCCTGACCCATGGACCAAGAAGCGGAGAAACCGTCCACGGTGACGGCGGTGATGGTGTCATAGTAGGTGCCGCCGTAGCCGCCAATATTGGGGTCGTTCCAGGCGTCGCTCAGGCCGCAGGCGGTCAGCAGGCAGTCAGCCAGGTGCTCGCCGGTCTGAGTGGGGGGATCCTTGACCATGTTGCCGGCGTCGTCCATGATGGGGGGATCGCCGTAGGTGGCGTAGCCCTTGATAGCGGTGGAGGCGGGATCAGCCTCGGCCTGGGCGTACAGTTCCTTGAAGGTGTTGTCCTCAGCGTAGCAGGGGATAACGCAGTAATCAGCCAGGCTGCCGCCGGTCTGCTCACAGTAATCGGCGATGGCGTTGGCGATACCCATGGCCTCCTCGGGCTCATAGGCGATGAAGATGTGGCAGTCGGGGTTGGCGTTCAGCACGGACTGAGCGTTGTTGAAAGCGGTGTTCAGAGCGCCGTCGCCGTAGGAGGTAGTCTCGGACACCAGAGTGAGAATCTCAGACTTTTCCACAGTGCCCTTCATGGCGTTGGAGCGGTACACGCCGTCAGCGATGTCGTAGTAGGTGTCAATGGCGACCTCATACTTGCCGTCAGCGTTCTTGGGCACGTTAGCGCCGGAGTTCTGCACCCAGTACTCAGCGGCCTGGACGGCGTACATGCCGGTGATCTCATAGGCAGTGTACACGCAGCCGGCAATGGTGTAGTCGGTGGGCTGAGCGCCCAGATAGGCCACGGCGATGCCAGCGTCGATGGCCTGCTGCACCACGTCCTTGAGCATCTCAACGCTCATGGCGGCGATCATCAGGGCGCCCACGTTGCCGGCGGAGATGGCCTGCTCCACGAACTGGACCTGGTTGCCCGGATTACCCTGGGCGTCCTTCTTAACGTAAGTAAAGCCCTGCTCCTCCATGACGGCGCCCATAGCGTCGTTGATCAGCACCAGGCCCTCGGCGCCGGTGGTGGGCAGGATGGACCAGACTTCCTTCTGGCCGTTCCAAGTGAACTCGCTGGTGGGCTCGCCGGCGGGGGACTGCTCCCCATCGGGATCCTCGGGTACGTCCTGGCTCTCGGTGACATCCTGGCTGGGCTGCTGAGAGTCCGTGCCTTCGTTGTTGCTGCACGCGCCCAGCAGGCCGATGACCATGCAGGCGGACAGCAGGAGAGCCAACACTTTCTTGAATTTCATGTTGTTTCCCTTCCTTTTCATTGTATTGAACTGCCATGCCAATCTGCCCTGGGGCAGACACAAAGCGGGCATGCCCGCTTTGTCAAGAACATAACATTTCTCACTAATTATAACAGAACAGGGGAGAGCTTGCCATTGTCATTTTGGTACATATCTCTAGAAAACAATTCGTACATGGTGCACAGTTGGAAAGGAACATTGTGTCGGAACAAGCTTGAATGTGGGGGAATTCCCTCCAAAAAACGGGAAAATTTTGCCGCTGGGGGGAGACCGGGGCAGATAGGGCCCCAACGGAGTGGGTCCGGTTTGGAAGGGAAGAGCAGCAGAATGAGCGTACGATAAGTTTTGCGGTGAAATGAAAAAACTCGTCGTAAGCGATAAGACGCTTACGACGAGCTGGCGCGGAAGGAGGGATTTGAACCCTCGCGCGGCTTTCACCGCCTACTCCCTTAGCAGGGGAGCCCCTTCGGCCTCTTGGGTACTTCCGCAGGCAGAATGGTATAGTCTATGAAATTATGGCGGAGAGAGTGGGATTCGAACCCACGGCCCTTGCGGGTCACCGGTTTTCAAGACCGGCTCCTTAAACCACTCGGACATCTCTCCACATGAGACAATAGCTCAGATGCAGGAGTTATCATACCATAACCATACCCTGTTTGTCAATCCTAAAATTGAGATTCCTGGCTCCTTCACCTACCTGGTACCGATAGAAGCGGATTACCGGATCCTGGCAGGGGATGGACGGAAAGATACAACTTAACAGGCGGATTTTCCCTCCATAGGGAGACCGATTGTCTCCAAATATGAGGAAAAGGGGAGAAGAGGCATGAGTTTGTATGGGAACAGAGTGGTCATCGGCGGAGTGACCTGCGGCCTGGTGCTGCAGGGCGCGGCCAACGGGCGGTATATCGCCGTGTTTGAGCGGGAGTATGCCTGCCTGGAGGACATCGAGGCCATCGATTGGAGTCGGCCGGAGGTCGTAGGAGAGTGCGTGCTGCCCGCTGGGTACGGTTTCACGGTGGCGGACATCACCTATACCCATTCGGAACGATGCTACAAGGTGATGCTAGACGTGGGGGAGCAATATCTAGGGGATGTGACCGGATACACGGCCCAGGTCAGTCAGCTCCAGGAGGAGCTGACTGAGGCCCAGGCGGAGACGGCCGCCCTCCAGGCACAGGCCCGGGAGGAGGAGGCGGAGCTTGCAGCCGCTTACAAGGAAGGAGTGAATACGGATGAGTGAGATTCATACCCTGGCGATGACCGCCATGAAAGAGAAGGGAACAGCCGACGCGCTGGACCTGCGGGGGCGGGCAGCGGACTTAGACGGCACCGCCGTGATCGCGGAGGAGGAGAAGGCGCCGGACTTCGTAGCCGGGAAGGATTACTCCCGATGGCCGGCGGGGGCTCCGGTACGGGACGCAGGGCAGGTCTACAAGCTTGTTCAGCCCTACGACGGGGCCAGCTGGCCGGACCAGTGTCCGGCAGACCTGCCCGCTCTGTGGAGCATTTGTCACACCAAGGATCCGGCGAAGGCCAAGCCCTACCAGGCTCCCGATGGACGCAGCGGCATGTATATGCTGGATGAGTGCTGCACCCAAGAAGGACATGTGTGGCGGTCCGTCATAGATGACAATGTGTGGCCGCCCAGCGGCTACCCGGATGGATGGGAGGATCTGGGGGTGCCGGGAGAGTGATAGACTGGACGACCTTGGCTGTGGCCGGGATGAGTCTGCTGGGCACCCTGGCGGGGACTTTTGGCGGGATTCTGGTGTCCAACAAGCTGACCACCTACCGCATCGAACAGCTGGAAAAAAAGGTAGCCGCCCACAACAATGTAGTAGAGCGGACCTACAAGCTGGAGGGGCGGATGCAGGAGGCGGAGCACGACATCCGGGATTTAAAACAAGGAGCGAAAGCATGAAAGGGAATTTTTTAAAGCGGTTTGCCGCTTTACTAAGCGTCAAGAGTCTGGTCACCCTGACACTGACGGCGGTGTTTGCAGTTCTAGTCTGCACCAATCACATCAGCCAGGACTTCATGACCATCTATGCTGTCATCATTTCGTTTTATTTCGGCACCCAGAGCCAGAAGGTGCAGAATGTACGAGACGGGGAGGGATAGCATGAACCTGCATCAGCTCTATCTGACGGAGAATGATTGCTACAAGGCCAACCGCTGGATTACCCCCAAAGGGGTGATGGTCCACAGCACCGGGGCGGAAAACCCGAACCTGAAACGCTATGTCGGCCCGGACGACGGCTTTTTGGGCGTGAACCAAAACAACAACGATTGGAACCGCTCCGGCGTGGGGGCCTGTGTTCACGCCTTTATCGGGCTGCTGGCGGACAGAAGCGTTGCCACCTATCAGACCCTTCCCTGGAATATGCGGGGCTGGCACTGCGGGGACGACGCAAACAGCACCCACGTCTCCTTTGAAATCTGCGAGGACGACTTGACAGACCCGGAGTATTTCGCCGCCGTCTACCGGGAGGCGGTGGAGCTGACGGCCTATCTGTGTGAGATGTACGGGCTGGACCCCATAGAGGACGGTGTGGTGATCTGCCACGCGGAGGGGGCCAGGTTAGGCATTGCCAGCAATCACGGGGACGTGGAACACTGGTTTCCCCGGTTTGGAAAGAGCATGGATGATTTCCGGAATGATGTCAAGGAGGAACTTGAAATGGACAGCTATGATAAATTCAAGGAGAACATGGAGCGCTACCGTCAGGAGCTGCGGGAACAGCCAGGCTCCGACTGGTCCCAGCAGGCCAGAGACTGGGCGTTGGCCAACGGCGTATTCCAGGGCGACCAGAACGGCAACGCCATGTGGCAGGACTTCCTCACCCGTGAGCAGTATGCCATGGCAGAGTACAAGCGGAAGAACGGGTAAAAAACGGAGTAGCCGCCAAGGCAGAGAAAGCTCCAGAAGAACGGCGGCAGGAGCCGCCCGGCAGCTTGAAAAGGTCCCTCCCGAGCGGGAGGGACCTTTTCTCAAGAACAATTCCCCCTTGCTTTCTTCCAGGGATTGGAGTATAGTATCTCCATCAGGCAGAGTAGGAACGCGCGTGTTGTCCCCGGAGACGGGGCCAGTGCCGGCGGGACGGGGAGTTGTCCGCCGGACGAAAAGCAGCCGCTTGCAGTGCGTGTTCCGCATCCCGCTGCCGCATGGCGGAGTATATGGACCTCCTTTGTGCGGCATTCCCGATGTTCGGGCTGCCAAAACACGAAGGAGGAATTTTATTATGCAGCTGTACCGTACCCCATTTTCCCGCGCCTACTGGCGGGATGCTCTGACAGATTCCAAAAAAGTAAAGATTCTGGTATTTTCCGCCCTGATGGTGGCCGTGTGCGTCGCCTTGTCCTATGCCCGCTCCATCCCTATTTTTTATAATATCAGGATTACCTGGGGCTTTTTGGGCCGGGCGCTGTGCGCCATGGTATGCGGCCCGGTGAACGCCCTGGCCTTTGGCTTTGTGGAGGACACAGTGAGTTACTTCATGAACCCGGATGGCGGGTATAACCCTGCTTATGTTATCACAACTATGCTGGGGGCGCTTACCTATGCGCTGTTTTTTTACCGTGCGAAGGTGACGGTGATCCGGCTGTTTTTGGCTAAGCTGGTGACGAATCTGCAAAATGTGTTCCTGGGTTCGCTGTGGACCTATCTTTGGTACACCGACCAGGGGTATTGGGCTGTTGTCGGTGCCAGCGCTATGAAGAATACCGTTATGCTTCCGGTGCAGGTCCTGCTGCTGGTGGTGCTGTTTGAAGCGATGATGCCGGTACTGGCGGCCATGGGTCTGACATCCAAGGAGGCTGACGGCCTGGTAACCTCCCGGGTAATCCGCTGGGCCAGGACCCGGAAGGTGGCCAAGTCATAAGGGAAAACACGTCCGCATACCCTCAAAGCGGGGGGTGCGGACGTGTCTTTTTTAGAATCGTTGAGTAATTTCATTTGGGGCCCCTGGCTGTTGGGAGCCTTCCTGGTGGTAGGGGGCTATTATTCTCTGCGCACGGGTTTTTTTCAGATCTTCGGCTTTCCCACTTGGTGGAAAACCACGGTGGGTCGTATTCTATGCCGAAAAAAGAAGCAGCAAGGCGGCGGAGCACTGACCCAGCTCCAGGCCCTTTCCACCGCCCTGGCGGCCACCATCGGTACCGGCTCCATCGCCGGGGTGGCCACGGCCATCTTCTTCGGCGGGCCGGGGGCGGTGTTCTGGATGTGGGTCTCCGCCCTGGTGGGCATGATGACCGGCTGTGCGGAGAAAATCTTGGCGGTGCGCTACCGGGAGAAGGACGGTCAGGGCCGCTGGCGGGGCGGGCCCATGGTGTATATCCGGGACGGCCTGCATCTGCCTGGGCTGGCGGCCATGTTTTCTCTGTTCTGCGTGGCGGAGACTCTGGCCGGGGGCAATCTGGCCCAGGCCAACTCCATCGCCACCTCCCTCCACGCCGCCTTCGGCGTAGACCGGCTGGTGGTGGGAGTGGTGCTGGCGGTGATCGTGTCAGCGGTGCTGCTAGGGGGCGTTCAGCGTGTAGGACGGATTAGTGAGCTGCTGGTCCCCCTGATGGCGGCGTTGTTTATCGGTGGAGGATTTGTTGTCATCGTGTTCCACATTCAGGCCGTTCCAGAGGCATTCTCACAGATCCTCCAGTATGCCTTTGAACCCCGCGCGGCGGTGGGCGGCTACTGCATGGGCACCGCCCTGCGTTTTGGAGTGGCCCGGGGCGTGTTCACCAACGAAGCCGGGCTGGGCATGTCCGCCATCGCCCATGCCTGCGCTGACGTGGAGGAACCGGCGGAGCAGGGCATGTGGGGTATTTTCGAGGTGTTTTTCGCCACCCTGGTCATCTGCACGGTTACAGCGCTGGTCATCCTCACCTCCGGCGTATATGAACCTTCCGCCGCTCTGGACATGATCGCCGGCGGCAGTGTGCCGGAAGCCATGCTGGGCGCGCCGCTCACCGCGGCCGGGTTTGCCACCGTGCTGGGCGGGGCGGGGGAGTGGATCGTATCGGTGTGCCTGATTCTGTTCGCCTTTACTTCCTTGCTGGGGGCAGGCTACTATGGCCGCCGGGGTATTGAGAGCTTGACGCAAGGACGCTGGGCGGTGGTGCTCTACCAACTGGCTTTCCCGACCTGTATCGTTTTCGGCAGCGTGGGAGATTTGACTGCGGTGTGGCAGCTGGTGGATATTTTCAACGGCCTGTTAGCGGCACCCAACCTGCTGGCGCTGCTGCTGCTGTCTCCGGAGGTGGTGAGGCAGCTCCATGGCTGGCTGTCCCGCCGGAGAGAGAGCAGAGCAGGCAGACTGGATGGTCAGCCATAATCAAAAGCCGCATCTTCCGCTGGCGGCGGCGTGTCCGTCCCGAACAACCCATCACCTCACGCTGGACTGAGGCCGCGTGTATCTGACGGCGGCCTTACTCTCTAAAATCGCAGCGGCGCGGGAATTTCCCGCGCCGCTGTTTGCGTATGAATTAAGGATCGGCCTTTGACGCTTCGGGCTTGCCCGGCAGGACGTGGTTGACCGCCATTGCCACCAAAATGCCCACTGCGGTTTCCAGCATACGGGCCACGGTGTAGAAATACCGCTCCTGTCCACTGTGGGAAAGCATGATGGAGCAGCACACGATCGCTGAGATGGCGCAGGCGCTGGGCCGGTTCAGGACATTGCACAGGTAGATGCATGCGAGAGTACCAACACCGCACACCAGCACCAGCACCACGGGGTGTCCCCAATAGGTGGTGACACTCACGCATAGCAGCCCCAGTAAGCCGCCGATCAGGGTGCCCAGCAGGCGGGAAACCCCCTGCTTCCATGTAGCGCCGACCGAGCTTTGCATGCACACGATTGAGGCAATACAGGCATAAAAGGGACCAAGCTGGTCGATAAAGCGGGTCCCTTCCGCAGTGCCGAGCGCCTCCAAGGGCAGAAAGATGGCCAGAGAAAGCATCACGGCCACCGTTGTCTTGATGGTGCGCATACCAGGCAGAGGTATCTTCTGTCTCATAGTCGTTCCCTGTCAGAAGGGCAGGTTCAGCCCTCCCGTGAGCTTGGACATCTGACTGGCGGCATCGTCGCTGGCCTTGCGCATGGCCTCATTCACCGCGGCCACGATCAGATCCTGGAGCATATCTACGTCGTCGGGGTCCACTGCCTCCGGGTCGATGGTGACCTGGGTCAGCTCTTTTTTGCCGGATACCACAGCCGTCACCACACCGCCGCCGGCGCTGGCCTCATAGCTCTTGCTTTCCAGCTCTTCCTGAGCCTTGAGCATATCCTGCTGCATCTTTTGAGCCTGACGGAGCATGTTGCTCATGTTCCCGCCCATGCCGCCCATCCCGCGGCTTCCAAATCCTTTTGCCATAGCTTCCATACCTCCTGAGGTTTATTCCACGATGAGATTGTCCAGCCCCTCGGCCAGAAACGCCTCCAGAGCGTCAGGCTCATTCTCAGACGGCCCGGAAGGGGAGACCGCCTCTGGCGGTGCCTGACCCACCAGGACCTCCACCTGAATGGGGGTGCCTGCCAGCCGGGCCGCGCTCTGTGCCACCTTATCCAGCACGGACTTTTTGCCGATCATCCCTTTAATGAAGTCGTTCCCAGCCCAGAGAAATAACGTATTCCCCTCCAGCCGCCCTTCCACCATGTCGGGATTGGAGAGAAAAATGTAGTCCCCCATCTCAATTTCCGATCGCAGGGCATCCCGCAGAGCGGCCCATCCGGGCCAGCCGCTGGAGACCGGAGCGGGGGCCTCTACGTGGACCGGGGGCGGAAAGGCGGCAGGATCCGCCTTCTCAGGGGCGGCAGGGTTGGGCGCCTGCTGCTTTGTCGGCGGAGCGGGAACCTCCCAGGGAGGCGGACCGTCCGGGGACTGCGCCGGCCTGACAGAACTTGCCGTAGCTGGGGCGGCGGGAGCGGCAATCACGCCGCCCTGTTCCAGCCGGGACAGCCGGGCATTAAGACCGGCTGGCGTGTCATCCAAAGTGGGATCGCATAGGGTGATTAGGCACAGCTCCGCGTCAGTGCGGCGGCTGGACGAGCGGGCCATATCCGCACTGGTCTGCTGTAAGCGGGTGAGCATCTGTACCAGCCGGGGCACCTGGAACCGGCTGGACAGCCGCTTCAGAGTGGTTTCGTCAAAGCCGCCGGTCATCAGCCCGCCGCCCCCCTGGGAGGCGGTCTTGCGCACCAGCAGGTCCCGGGTCAGGGCGGCCAGCTCGCCAATCAGGGCGGACATTTCCTTGCCCCCGGCGTAAAGGTGGTCCAGCCGAGTCAGGGCGGCGGCAGCATCCCCATCGGCAATAGAATCCATAAGAGCGGCGGTCTCCAAATTGCCCGCCAGGCCCAAAGTAGAGAAGATCTCCCCCTCGTCCACCCGGCTGCCCGCCCCGGCGCACTGGTCCAGCAGAGACAGGGCATCCCGCATGCCCCCGTCGGCCAGACGGGCGAGCAGGTTGGCGCCGTCGTCGGTCAGGTTAATGCCCTCCTGTCCGGCCACATAGCGCAGCCGTCCGGCAATTTCCTCGGCACGGATACGTTTGAAGGCGAACTGCTGGCAGCGGCTCTTGATGGTGGCAGGGACCTTGTGGATCTCGGTGGTGGCCAGGATGAACATGAGGTGTTCCGGCGGCTCCTCCAAAATCTGGAGCAGGGCGTTGAACGCCTGGGCGGAGAGCATATGGACCTCGTCCACAATGTAAACCCGTTTTTTCACCGTGGCGGGGGTGTACATAGCCTCGTCCAAAATGGCCCGGATATCGTCTACCCGGTTGTTGGAAGCGGCGTCAAGCTCCAGCACGTCCAGCACGGAGCCGTTTTCAATGCCCAAACAAGAGGAACAATGGTTGCACGGGTTGCCGTCCTGAGGGTCCTGGCAGTTCACCGCCCGGGCCAGAATCTTGGCGCAGGTGGTCTTGCCGGTGCCCCGGGTGCCGGTGAAGAGGTAGGCGTGGCTCAGCCGTCCGGCGGCCACCT
>URQA01000045.1 GCA_900549885.1 uncultured Eubacteriales bacterium
GCCAGGGTGTCGCTGTCGCCGCCCAGGGAGATGGCGTTGCGGATGGCGTCCTCGAAGTCCCGGCTCTCCAGAAAGGCGATGATGGCCTGGGGAACGGTTTCCTGGCAGGTCTCGTTGAACTGATAGCCCGGCCGGATCTCGTCCAGCGTCCGGGACAGGTCATAGCCATATTCCTGATGGATGTGCTTCCGGATCCGCTCCTTGCACCGCGCAGGTCGGTCACTGATGTGGCGTTCATATTCCCCGTGCCAACCGCCGAAATGGTATCGGCACATGAAAATTGCGTCCGCGACGGCCGCCGCCCCCTTGACCCCCTCGGGATGGTCGTGGGTCACCTGGGCCGACAGAGTGGCGCGGTTTCTACCCACTGTGGGCCATATGCTGGTCCTGGCGCAGAAACCGCAGTCCGTGACCCATGCGCAGGGGGAAACCCGCATGGCGGAGCCGTTTCCAAAGCTGTTGTAGGGCTCCCGGCTGTCCGACCGCAGCCACGCCCCGAACCTGCCGCCGTAACCCGCGTCGGGGTACATCCTGCCGTATTTCTTCATGGCGTCGATAAAAGCGTCTTGTGTCCCCCCGCCCTCCATGATGGCCTCCGCCACGGCGCAGGTCATGACAGTATCGTCCGTGAAAAAACAGTCCTCCCGGAACAAGGGAAAGTCCTTCGTTTTGATGTTGTTCCACTCATAGACTGAGCCTAAAATATCGCCAACAATTGCACCAATCATCTCTGCCCGCCTTTCTTCTCGGCCCCTATGCAGGGCATTTTCTTTACTTCCATGTTCAGAATATACCACTGAAAAGAGAGGGAAGGGTCGCTTACCAGGCGACACAGATGTGAAAAGGCCTGGGTAAAATCTTGTCTCCATTATACATAATTCTGGGAAAACAGCAAGAAACCGAGTGGGTTGATAAAAAAGCAGATGAAACAGGTTTGTAAACCATAGATACAAAAATCACCCTCTGAATTGACTTCAAGGGTGATTCTCATAGTTCGGACTATTTCCAGTGGTTCAGTTTTGGCAGCTGAGTTTCAAAATAGGCTCTAACTTGCTCTGGGGGCCAGGTTTCATTGACCATATGGCTCTCCAGGAAATTCAACAGTTCCTCAAGGCTCGTGTAGACAAATTTCCCGTCGGCATAACACCACTTGCAGTACTCCTCATTGAAGGTGCCGTCCGGCTCCCGGCTGATATTGATGTCCTCCAGGGGCATACCGCAGCACTGGCAAATCAGCTGCCTGGGCGAACCCAGCAGGGTGTTGATGGAGACATCAAACAGCCTGGAGAGCAGCTTCAAAGTTTCTGTGTTGGGCACCGTTTCACCGGTCTCCCAGCGGGAAACCGCCTGACGGGTCACGTGCATTTCTTCCGCCAGCTGTTCCTAGGAGAGTCCCCGCTTGGTGCGCAATTCCAGAAGGATTTCTTTGGTATCCATGTTGATCACCACCTTGCCCGGATTGTACCACAAGGGGAGCAAAAAGCAAAGCAACTGGCTGTTGCCCCAATTCTGCTTTACTTTCGCATTAGGCGTATCAGTATTTAACAAGCTATAAACAAAGAATAGCGCCCGCTGAAATCTGTGGATGTTCAGCGGGCGCTACTGCCTTTTTAGTTGTCCTGTTCGGTGTATTTACCATAGGCGTTTTTCCAATTTTCAGCTGCTTTCATGAAGGCAGCATAATCACAGGCGTGGATGAACTCCAGTGCCTGCTTGTATTTGGAGTATTTATAGCCGGGATGGTTGATAAAGGATTGAATAGTCTCGCAGTGTTCATATTCCTCACAATCTGCGCAGGTAATGTGACCTTTGGTCAGGCAACACTTCTTCATTTTGCATCTGGCCCGGTTCAGATCACGGGATCCATCCAGATAGCCCGGCTTGCAGCCCTTGCAGGTCTTCTCAAATTCACGGCAGGTCTTGCAGTAGGCGCCGCCGCAGCCGATTTCCTCTGTGCCCTTCATTGGGAGGGACTCCCTTCAGAGCCATAGATCTTCAGAAAATCGCTAATGCTTGCTTCAACTGCATGAAGGGATGGCTTATCGCCGTATTTGATATTGATGCACCGTTTTCCCTTTTTACAGGCGGACAAACTCTCCGCCAAGCGGTTCAGAAACGCCTCGTCGGAAAAATGGATGGAGAAATGGCTTTTTGCCGCGGAAACCGCCACATATCCCTCATTCATCTTTTTCCCCACCAGCCACATGGGCATAGAGAAGGAGATCTTATTTGTCAGCTGGGGATATTCCGCATTCATAAATTCAATGAATGCGCAGATATGTCGCTGCTGCTCTTCATTTAACGATGTCACATACTCGGAAACAGAAGCTACACCCATGTTACACCTCCATGGTCCATAAATACCAATAAAATTAAGCGATAAATGCAGAAAAACCGCCATTTCGGACGGTTTTTCTGAAAAAATTGGTCCGAGTGGGGAGACTCGAACTCCCGGCATCTTGCTCCCAAATAGGTACAGGAAGATTTTTTGAACTATTTTCGCTCTTTTTTAAGCAGTTCCGCCCCGCTTTATTTGCTTTGTAGCACTCTCGGCTCGTACCGTTTCCACGTACTCCATGCGGCTCTGTGGCTGACACTGTGGTCAAAATTGTTCCATCAGAAACGCTTTTCCTGGAACTGTTCTCAATGGAGTATAAAAATATGTATCAAACTCTGCATAGCAGTAAACAAAAATTGAACTTTATTTTCGAGTGCCCATCTTCCGAAATTCCCCTGGAAGTAACCCTGTGCTCTTTCGGAACAGTTCCGCAAAGCGGCTGGAGGTAGAATAGCCCACAGTCTGCGCAATCTGCCCAATGGACAAGTCAGTATTGGTGAGAAGATACTCCGCTTGGCTCATGCGGCGCTGCTGGATGTACTCGGTGATGGTGCAGTCGTAAACCTTCTTGAAACTGCTCTTGAGTTTTGTTGTCCCCATGCAGGCAATCTGGGTCAGACGCTCCATAGGAACTTCCGCGGCGTAATGGTCGCTCAGGTAGGTAGCGACTGTCTGAATATTCTCAATATCCTGGGCTGCCAGCCGCCCAGTGGCCACCGGACGCTTTTTCTGATACTCCACCACCAACGACAACGCTTCGGCTACCTTGCCCTCATAAAACAGTTTGGCGGCGATCCCATCTCCGCGGTAATTTTGAAGTTCTGTAAGGAGCCTGGACATTTCCGGGAAGTCTGTTGTCTGGTCGATCTTTCGGAATGCCTCCACCGGATTGCGGTATTCGTCCGGATACTGCTTTTTGAGATAATCCTCATAGTAGGCGGGCATGATCTCAACACCGATGGAACGAATGGGAATATTTTTGTGGATCAGTACCCGGTAGGGTGAATAGCCGCCAATATAGGTTTTGATACACCCGGCGGACAGCCGGCGGTACGGAGCCAATTCTTCGCCGGAGATGGAATCATAGCGGGTGATGCTCAAACACTCCGGCAGGGAGAATTCCAGCAGAGAGTCCTCGTGAAAGGAAAAGTTATGGATCTTGATGTCGTACAGGTCCTTTTGCCCATAAGTCCAGTAGGACCCCTCTCCGATTTCGGGCGATAACTTCCACGAGATACCTAAAGAACCATACTGCTGATTATCCGGGTCGGGGATAAAACCGTGCCTTTTCAACAGCGGTGCATAGTATTGCTCAATGATTTCGGGCATGACAAAAGACTCGCCTCCTCTTTACAACGATTGGACGAACTTTTGAAAGGAAAAGACGAACCTCGTTTCAAATCATTGAAAGCCGCCCCAATCGAGTGTATGTTATAGGTGACGGTTAGCGAACTCTAACCAAAGAGTAGCATATCACAAAGAAAAAGTCAACATGACGCAAAAACAGGAGGAGCAAAATGAGCAATCAAGTCAATTCACTGAAGAAGGGCCTTACGGTCAAAGATCTTGTGACAACGGGTATTTTCAGTGCCATCTTTTTTGTGTTTACCCTGGTCGGCGGACTTCCGTTCGCCCCGAATCCAGTCCTGACCTTCTATATGCCGATGGGGGCGGCGCTGCTGTGCGGCCCTATTTATCTGCTGATGGTGGCTAAGGTGCAGAAGCGGTGGAGCGTCACAATCCTTGGCATCATCATGGGGATCATCTGGTTTGCCACCGGAATGCACTGGGCGTTTTCCCTGGGCTATATCGGGATGGGACTCATTGCGGACTTGGTGGCCGGCGCCGGTCACTACCGCAACAAGGCCATCAATCTGCTGTCTTATATGCTGATTTCCCTGGGAGGCATCTATACTTATGTGGTGTTCTTTATTGACCCAGACGGCTGGGCCAGCACCATGCTGAAAAATGGTACGGAACAGTCCTACATCGACACTATGAACGCCTCCGCCCCCTCCTGGCTCCTCGTGGTCATCATCGCCGGCACCTTGGCGGTGGCGGCTTTCAGCGGCTGGATCGGCGGCAAGATGCTGAAAAAGCAGTTTGAAAAGGCTGGGATCACCGCATGATGGGCGGAGCGTCGTCCCGGCGCGGGCTGTGGCTGGACCCCAGGACGAAGATATTGCTGCTGTTGTTCTGCATCCTTTCCGCTATGATGGCCCCATCCCTTTTCTATGAACTGGGCCTTGTGGTGCTGATCGGACTGCTCGGCGTCTGCTTCGGGAAGTGGAAATATGCCTGGAAGGGTGTGCTGTCCTATGCGCTGATTGTCCTGCTCACCCTCTGGATCATGGACACTATGACGGGCACCTGGCGCACCATGTTTATCGCCTTTTTGGGGCTGTTCCATAAGGTCTATCCCTGTGGGATGCTGTCCGGCATTGTCCTCTCTACCACGAAGGTCAGCGAATTCTTATCCGCCATGAACCGCATCCACGCACCGAAAAAGCTGGTGATCCCGCTGGCCGTCATGCTCCGCTATGTCCCCACCATCCAGGAGGACTGGCGGTTTATCAAGGACGCCATGCGGATGCGGGATGTGTCGCCGTCTCCCAAGGGACTGCTGACGCACCCGGCCATGACGGTGGAGTGCATTTATGTCCCGCTGATGATGGCGGCCTCCAAGGCGGCGGATGAACTGTCCATCGCCTCCATTACCCGCGGGATCGAAAACCCGAAGCCACGGACCTGTCTGGTGCAGATTCACATAGGACCCGCGGATCTTCTGGCGGGCGTCTGTTTCGCGGCGTACCTCGCTGTGGGGCTGTACTGGAAGGGGGTGTTCGGATGATTGAACTGAAGCATGTGTCGTTTGCCTACCAGGGGCAGGAGCATGACGGCCTGCACGACATCAATCTGACGATCGCGGACGGAGAGTGCGTCCTGTTCTGCGGCCGGAGCGGATGCGGCAAGACCACCATCACAAGGCTGGTCAACGGCCTGATCCCACAATTCTATGCGGGAGAATTGACGGGCAGCGTACTGGTGGATGGACAGGAGACCAGCAAGCTGCCCATGTACCAGATTGCCGCTAAAGTCGGCTCTGTGTTCCAAAATCCCAGGACGCAGTTTTTCAATGTGGACACGGACAGCGAAATCGCCTTTGGGATTGAAAACGAGGCCCGGCCGCCCGTGGAATTGGCGGAGCGGGTGGAGCAGGCCACCGACGACCTGCATATCCGCCCGCTCCGAAACCGCAATATCTTTGAATTGTCCGGGGGCGAAAAGCAGAAGATCGCCTTCGCCTCGGTCTATGCCATGAATCCAGAGATTTACCTGCTGGATGAGCCGTCCTCCAATCTGGATATGACATCTATCCAGGAGTTAAAAGACCATCTGCGGCTGCTGCAAAAGCAGGGCAAGACCATCCTGATCGCGGAGCACCGGCTCTACTATCTGATGGATCTGGCGGACCGGATCGTATACTTGGAGCAGGGCCGGATCGAGAAGGTTTTTACGCCGGAAGAGTTCCGCGGATTGCCGAAGGAGGCCCGGGAACGCATGGGATTGCGGGCGGCGGATTTAGCGGAGGTGCGGCCTCCGCAAATCCACCCGCCGGCATCTTCCCCTGTCCTGGAGCTTCGGAATGTCACGCTCCGGTATAAAAAGCGGACGATCCTGCACCGCATCAGCCTTGCCGCCGCAAAGGGTGAGGTCATCGGCGTGGTGGGCCACAACGGGGCCGGGAAAACGACCTTTTCCCGCGCCCTGTGCGGACTCCACAAGGACTGCGAGGGGCAGTTTCTGTGGGCTGGACAGGCAATGGAGCGGAAGAACAGGCTGAAACGCTCCTACATGGTGATGCAGGATGTGAACTACGAATTATTTGCCGAGAGCGTGGAGGCGGAGTGCTCTTTCGGCATCCGCAATCCGGACTTGACCCTGGCCGCCTCAACTCTGGAGGAATTGGGGCTGGCTCCCTATCGGGAGCGCCACCCCAACACGCTGTCCGGCGGGCAGAAGCAGCGGGTGGCCGTAGCGGTCAGCATGATCTGCGGAAAAGACCTGCTGGTGTTTGACGAGCCTACCAGCGGTCTGGACTTTGACAGCATGACCCAGGTGGCGGGGCTGATCCGGCGGCTGTCTGAGCTGGGAAAGGTCATTTTCATTGTCACCCATGATTTTGAATTTGTCTGCCGTACCTGCTCCCGTGTCCTGCATTTTGACGAGGGCGAGATGCCCGATGATATACCCGTTGTGATGGACGCCCTCCCGAAGCTGAGAGAGCTGTTCTCTGTCAAGGTGAATGGCTCCAAAGGAGACAGAGAAGGTGGCCTGGGCCATTCAGATGGAAAGGAGAGGTAGTCTATGAAACAGAAAAAAACTAATCGTGTGGCCTTGCTGCTCCACTGGGCCGGGGAGCAAAAGGTATGGCTGTTCCTGGCCGTGCTTCTGGCGATGGCCGGGGGCCTGTGCATTGTAGTTCCCTATATTGAAATTTACCGGCTGATGGACGCCGCCTTTGGCGGGACCTGTACCGAAGAACTGGTGGTGCGGGTCGTGGCTGCTGTGGCCGCAGCGGTGGTGCTCCGCTTTGTGCTGTTCGGGGCGTCTGGAGTGGTATCCCACAAGGGAGCCTACGGCGCGCTGTTTAAGGTCCGCTGCATGGTAGCGGAGCACATGGCTAAGGTGCCGCTGGGGGCGCTGAACGAGCGGCGGACCGGAGACATCAAAACCGTGCTGAATGAGGACATTGAGAAGCTGGAGCTGTTTCTGGCCCACAACCTGCCGGATCTGGTGTGCTATCTGGTGGGGCCGGTGGTGGTTTTTGCCTACCTGATGACCGTCAATATCCCGCTGGCTCTGATTTCCCTGGTGCCGCTGGTGCTTGCGGCCGTGGTGATGGCGGTCATGTTCCGCAACACGGACGACCTGATGGACCGGGCCAACCGTTCCATCACCGCGCTGAACTCGGTCATGATCGAGTATATCAGCGGCATGAAGCTCATCAAGGCATATAACATGGGGAGCAAATCCTTCCAGAAATTCTCCTCCGCCATCCATGAGGAAAACGCCATGTGGAACGAGACCTCCCGCCGCATGGGACCTCCCTACGCGGCCTTCGTGGTCATCATTGAGTGCGGAATGCTGCTCATGGTGCCGCTGGGCGGGATGTTTTTCCTGAAAGGCTCCCTGACGGCCAGCGCGTTCCTGCTGTTCCTCTATGTGGGGTCCATGTACCTGACGGAGATTCGTCCGCTGCAGGAGCTGGGGACCAATTTCGCCAATGTGCTGAACGCAGTCACCAAAGCGAAGGAGATTCTGGATGTCCCCATCTATGAGGGCGGCACGGATTTCCCCCAATGCCATGATATTGAACTGCGGAATGTGCGGTTTTCCTATGATGGTAAAACCGATGTGCTGCAAAGCGTCAATCTCAAAATCAGGGACGGAGAGAGGCTGGCCCTGGTGGGACAGTCCGGCGCCGGCAAGAGCACCATAATCGAACTGATCTCCCGCTTCTATGATGTGCAGGAGGGCGAGGTGCTGATCGGCGGAAAAAATGTCAAGGAGTTGGACTACGACACCATCTTGAGCAATGTGGCTATCGTATTTCAAAAGACTTTTCTCACCCGCGACAGTGTACTGGAGAACATCCGCATGGGGAGCAGCGCCAGTCTGGAACAAGTGAGGGCCGCCGCAAAGGAAGCCCAGATCGACGACTTCATCATGTCTCTGCCGGATGGCTACGATACCAGGGTGGGGAGCTTCGGCTCCCGGTTTTCAGGCGGAGAGAAGCAGCGGATCGCCATTGCCCGCGCCATTTTGAAAAATGCCCCGATCCTGATTTTAGATGAGGCCACCAGCGCCTCTGACCCGGAAAACCAGATGGAGATTGACAGGGCCATCCAAAATCTTTGTAAAGGCAAGACCGTCATTGTGGTTGCCCACCGCCTCAGCGCCCTGAAGATGTGTGAGCGGGTCGCAGTGGTGGAGGACCACACCATCACCTGCGTTGGCACCCATGAGGAAGTCCGCAGGGATAACACTTACTACCGGAAAGCCTGGGAGGACTACGAAAAGGCCCGGAACATCACCTATCAGTTGGAAGGGGGGCGAGTAGAATGAGAGAACAAGATGTCTTGAAAAAGAACAAAAATTTTTATATTGGCGTTGGGGGAACTGTTTTGGAGGGCCTGCTCTCCGGCAGCCTGTTTCTGCTGCTTTACTCGGTCATGCAGTTTTTGTGGGCGGGGCAGTTTGACCTGAACCGGGTGCTGATGCTGACCGGGGCGATTGCCGGCATCTTCCTGCTCCGTATCCTGATTTACAGCTATGGCTACACCAAAGCCCAGATCGGCGGCGCGGAAGTCAGCCAAAATATCCGGCTGTTTATGGGTGATCATCTCAAGCGTATCCCTCTGTCCCGGTTTACCCAGGGGCAGACCGGCGACTACATCAACACCATCACCAGCGATGTCAATAATTATGAAAAGATCCTGACCCACAAAATCGGGGACCTGGCGAAAAACTTTGCCTTGTCCATCATGCTGATTGTGTTTGTCATGACGATCTATGTCCCCGCCGGGCTGATCCTGCTGGCGGCGGATCTGCTGCTGATTCCCGGTTTGTGGCTTTCTTTCCGTATGGTGAAGAAGTACGGCAAGGAAAAGAATGACATCTGTGCGGAGAATGTCAGCAGCATCGTGGAGTATGTATCCGGCATCCAGACCTTCCGGGCTTATGGCGTGGGCGGCTTGAAAAACAAGACGGTCATCAGCGCCATGCGGGACTTCTGCCGCATCAGCTTTGTATATGAGGCCAAGGTGCTCCCTGTGGGAGCCGGGCTGGGCATCCTGATCTGGCTGTCCTGCCCGCTGGTCATCTGGACCGCCTACGCGCCGTGGGCAGCCGGGGCCATCGACACGGTTTCCTATCTGCTGGTCTGCATGTTGCCGCTGTTCTGTTCCAAACTTGCCAACGCCATTTTTGTGGACCTCACCAGTTACAAAAACCTGATGATCTCCAAAGGAAAGATCTTGGGCGTGATGGATGAGCCGGAGGAAAGCGGCAGCATGGAGGCGCTGCGGCCCGCTACCCATGAGATTGTCTTTGACCATGTGGACTTTGCCTATGTTCCCGGAGAGCCGGTGCTGAAGCAGACGTCCTTTACGGTGCCGGATCAGAAGCTGACCGCCATTGTGGGCGATTCCGGCTCCGGCAAATCCACCATCCTGAATTTGATTGCAAAATATTATGAGCCAGCCAGTGGCTTCATCTCCATCGGAGGGAAGCCCATCAATCATGTGGCAGCGGAGCGCGTGCTGGAGCAGGTTTCCATGGTAGATCAGGATGTGTTCCTCTTTGACGACACCATCCGGGACAACATCCGTCACGCCCGCCCCGGCGCATCAGACGCGGAGATTGAGGCAGCCTGCCGGGAGGCCAACTGTGACGGATTTATCCGCAGGATGGAAAAGGGCTACGATACGCCTACCGGCGAGAACGGTAATCTGCTCTCCGGCGGAGAGCGGCAGCGGCTTTCTATCGCCCGGGCTATTCTGAAAAACAGTCCCATCCTATTGCTGGACGAGGCTACCGCATCCCTGGACATCGAGAACGAGTTGGCGGTCAAGCAGGCCATCGCCAATCTGCTCAAGGCGAAAAAGACCGTGGTAATGATCGCCCATACCCTGTCCATCGTCAAGAACGCGGATCAGATCCTGGTAGTGGCGGACGGAACAATCAAGGAGTCCGGCACCCACGAGGAGCTGCTGGCCGAGAATGGAAAATATGCGGCCATGTGGAACGCAGAACAGAAAATCACTGTATAAATGAGAGGTCGCGTCTATGAAAAAACTCCATGCGTCGGGCGAGGACTATCTGGAGGCCGTGTTGGTACTCCAAAAGGAAAGAGGGATGGTGCGCTCCGTGGATGTTGCCCGGCATATGGGAGTCTCCAAGCCCAGTGTGTGCCATGCGGTAGCTACCTTGAAGGCGGGCGGTTTCCTCACTATGGACGAGGACTTTTCCCTGCGTTTGACCGATGTGGGGCGGGAAGTTGCCGAAAAAACTTATGAGAAGCACTGCTTCTTCACACGCCTGCTGGTAGAGGCCGGTGTAGAGCCCAAAACCGCCGAACAGGACGCCTGCCGGATGGAGCATGTGATCAGCCCAGCCAGTTTTCAGAAGCTGGCTGAGCTATATCAGAAGGCCCACCCAAATACAGAGCTGACCGGGAACGGGAGGCGGTTTGATGCGGAAACAGATCCTGCTGGTTGATGATGACCTGCCCCTTTGCCGGAAACTCCGGGACGCCCTGCAGGACGATACCACAGAGGTTCGGTATTTCATTGACACAGCAGAGGCCCTGGACAGCTTCATGCGGCATCGGTATTGTCTGGTCATTATGGATCCGGTGCTGGAGGATATGGATGGACGGGAACTGCTTCGGACTATGCGCCAGGCAAAGGCGGTCCCGATTCTGGTGCTCACCGATGCACTATCACCGGAAGACGAAGTTACCATTCTTTCATTGGGAGCCACCGTCTGTACCCCAAAGCCGATTGATCTGCGCCGCTGTACCGCCCAAGCCAATGCGCTCATCCGCCTCTATATGGAGTCGGAGCATCCAGAGAAGCAATATTATACTCTGACCTTCGGAACCGACCTGATCATTGATCCTCTCCATCGCCAAGTACTCTTGAAAGGCTCCCTGCTGAAGTTGACCCGGAAGGAATTCAATATGCTGCACTTTCTGGCCAGCCACCCCGGACAGGTTTTTACACGGGAACAGCTCTATACCCGGATCTGGGGATGTGACAGCGATTTCAATGTGGATGAGGCTGTGCGCTCTCACATCAAGTTCCTGCGGAGAAAGCTGGCTTCCTCCGGCAAGGAATATATCCAGACCGTCTGGGGAATCGGCTACCGCTTCGCACCGCAGGAGCGGGACACAGCATCAAAAAATGCCCTGCGGTAAACAAAAAAGGGAGGATGATTCATTGGCGGGCAGACGGATCTGTGCGGGATACTACCGGCGCTATGATGGTAAGGTCGTCTATGTCGTTTCTCTGGCCACGGACTCCGATAACGGAGAGGAAGTGGTCATCTGGACCACCTACCCTTTTGCGGATGTTCCCCAATACTACACCTCCAGCAAAAAGTCCTTTTGTGCTTTTGTGGAGGTGAGTGGGGAGAGGCGGGCCAAGTACAAGCGGCTGACCAACATGAAGATTTCAGATGCCGCCATCGAGCGGCTGGAGGATGAGGGCTTCCGGGGGCCGGTGCGCAAAAGCCAGCCCCGGCAGATGGAGGAAGAATACGACGCCCGGGCGTATCAGCAGGCCGCCACCTACCACGCATACGCCAAGGAGCTCTGCGAGAACTACAGCTTCGATTTGCGCAAGTACCGCTTCTGTGTAAACCAAAAGCGGTATGCTGCCATTACCAAAAGTGATTTCGGTAAACTGAAGGAAGACTTGTGTTTTCTGGACAACGCCCTAAAGACCGTTCTGGCGGACTACCGGGATTACTTTCAGGAGCGGTTTGTGGAGGGCCTCTCCATCCGCAAGTACGCCGAGGCCCACCGACTCAACCGGGGCAGTGTGGATTACCAGCAGAAGAAGTTCCTCTCCGCCCTCGCCCGGCTGCTGAAGGAGCGGGACGAAGCGGAGGGCAAATGCCGTCTGAGACAAACAGTGAAAAACTGAATCGACACGGCTTCAAGAGGCGCGCCTGCTGACAAAGCGGGCGCGCCTCCTTTCTGTCAAGAATATGTCAAAAGGATACGTTTTTCCCAATACATAGTGAAGGGGAAAATTAGACGGCAACCGAAAGTATGTCAAACCTATGTCGCACAGCAAGTCTCCTCGGAATAGAAACAAGCAGTAACTGTCGGCAAAACCGCCAAATCAGCATACAGCCAAATTTTATTTCCTGTGGTTATCAAACGATTCCGTTTTCTGCAATGATAAATTGAGAGGAATTTTTTGAAGGAGGAGGCCAGCATGAAAGAATCTGTCTACAAAAGCTATGATGACCTGCCGTTGTTCCTCAACTCGGCAACGGTGGCAAAGGTGTTGGGCGTATCACCATCGTCAGGCTACGAGCTGATGCACGAACCAGGTTTCCCTGTACTGCGCATCGGCAACAGGATGGTGGTACCCAAAGAACAGTTCATCCAATGGGTGAATGAGCACACAGGAGGCAGCGCATGAAATACAAAAGCCACGGAAATTTTTTCACTTTACCCAATGAGATTTTTCTCTGGGGGCTGGCCGCCGGTGAGTTGGCCGTGTACAGTTTCCTGCGGCGGTGTGAGGATCGCAAAACACGCCAGTGCTGGCCCAGCATCAAAACCATCGGGAAAGCAGTGAACATGAGCGGGAACACGGTACGCAAATACATCCGGCAACTGGAGGAGCGTGGTATCATCACCGCCGAGCCGACTGAGGTCATTACCAAGGCAGGAGGAAAACGCAACGGGAATCTACGCTTTACTCTCCGCCCCATCCAGGAGGTAATTGATGAGTACTATGCCCGCCAGATGGAGGATTTAGAATTGGCGGAGGAGCGGCAGCGGGTGGCGAAACTCCTGACAGAGCAGGAAAGCCCCGCTTGACCGCCTGTGAGCCGCTGTGCGGGCCTTTAACTGGCGGGGGAGCATCCGTGCCCACAGTTGGCTTTCAACGCCGTGTTGGGGCTGTGTGGCGGGATATTGAAAAAGCGAAGAAGTAAGGGGTTTTCACCCCACCAAAGGGTGGACCGAGGGGTCGAAAATAGTGCAGGATAAAGGCCGGGGGTCGCAAGCGCCCTCCGGCCGGGTCACACCGCCCCTCCTGCCAGCCACACCGCCCCGCAACGCGGGGCGGGACAGCAGTTTGCGAGATTTGCAGGGTGGGGGTCATAGGTGGTCGGTTTGGCTCACTTTGGGGGTCACAGGTGGCCGGAATCAGAAGGTTGCGCCCTCAAACCCGCATGAAATCAGGGTTGTAAGGGTGAACCTGCGGGGATCACCTTGGAGATATAGCCGATTTTATCGCAAATCTAAGGAGTGAACATTCGGACTATTCCATCTTCAAAAAATTGCGCCGCCTAAACAAAGAGAAAAGCCTCTCCCAATAATCGAGTGCTACTCAAAAATATGAATTGTTTGATAACTCTACTACATACCCCTGGATATATTTTCCCTTCTGCGGTATGTTGTGTCGTTACAAAGGAGGCGGTGATACACATGAGAGATGCGCTGGAGATGATATACAACAGCCTCGCAGAACAGAGAGAACGATTGCTGAAGGCCCAACCTGCGCTGAGCCGCACGACGGAACTGACCGTGCGGTGTGAAGAAAAGCTGAACGCACTGCTGGATGGGAGAGCCAAAGAACAGTTTCAAAAGTTTCTTGATGCGGAAGATGAGCGCTTCGACGCAGCCGTCATGGAACACTTTATCCTGGGCTTCCGCCTTGGAATGCGGCTGGCGGTGGAGGGCCTCGACTGGAGAGAGGAGGAATAGCCTATGGCAAAACGCAGGCCATCCGGCGACGGCATGGTACGGAAAAAGGAGGACGGCCGCTGGGAGGGCCGGATCGTGGTGGGCCACAAGGCAAATGGCGACCCCATCTTCCGGTATGTGTATGGCCGCACGCAGAAGGAGTTGCTGAGCAAACTTCACCAGAGCATTGAAACCTATCAGGATGTAGAACTGACCGAGGACAGCCGCATGACATTGGGAGAGTGGCTGGACCGCTGGCTGGACGACTACAAAGCAGGGACAATCCGCCCCAGTACCATGTACGGTTACCGGCAGTATGCCAGACTCTACATCAAGCCTATCCTGGGAGATAAAGTAATCTCCCGCATCACCTCGACAGATATTCAGCGGATGTACACCAGGCTGAAGCGGGAGGGTCGCGTCCACGAGCACCCAGAGTACGGTCATCAACTCTCGGACTCCATGCTCTCCCGCATCCATGCCATGCTCCACCACGCCATGAAGGATGCCCAGAGGGCGCACCTGATCGCTAAGAATCCGACAGAAGGAACCGTTGTTCCCAAGCCCAACTACCGGCCCAAGCAGATCCTGAACGAGGAGCAGCTGGACACCTTTCTGGAGGCCGTCGAGCGGGATGAGGTGTGGCGGGACTTCTTCTACACCGAGTTGACCACCGGCCTGCGGCGGGGCGAGATCTGCGGTCTCCAGTGGGAGGATTTCGACGAGGAAGAAGGAACCTTGAAGATCGTCCGGTCGGTCAGTTCCCGCAAATTTGGAACTCTGGGAATCGGAAAGACGAAAACCAACAAGGGCCGGCGCACCATCTCCCTGCCGGACAGCACGGCCCAGCGTCTGAGAGAACGCAAGAAAGTAGCCATCAGCCAGTGGATCTTCCCAAACCCGCTGTACCCGGAGGAGCCGGTCAACCCCAGCTATGCCTACCACCGACTGAAAACGATCCTGAAAAACACGGGACTGCCCAGTATCAGATTCCATGATCTGCGGCATACCTTCGCCACCCACGCCCTCGCCGGCGGCGTGGACGCCAAGACCCTCTCGGGCATCCTGGGCCACACCAACGCCAGCTTCACATTGGACACCTACACCCATGTGACCGGCGATATGCAAAGGCAGGCGGCGAATATCGTGGGCGACTTTATGACAGAACTGTTGGGAGATGAGTGGAAACCGTGGCAAGAAAGCGAAAGAACGGCGAAGGAACTGTAAGGCTTCGCAAGGATGGCAGGTGGGAGGGCCGGGTGGTCATCGGCTACGATGAAAAGAACCTTCCCAAAACCAAGAATGTTTTGGCCAAGACCAAGAGCGAGTGCGTTGAGAAACTGAAGCAGCTGCAGGAGCAGTACGCTCCGCCCAAGTCAGACAAGGTCAAGCCTGACATTCCCTTTGGGGAGTGGATGGACTTCTGGTATCAGAACTACTCCAAGCCAAAGCTTCGCCCCACCACTCGGGCGGGCTATGAGGGAAGGATCTATCAGCACATCATCCCGGAACTGGGAAACATCCCTCTGGATCAGCTGACGCAGAACGACCTACAACAGTTTTACGCCCGACTGAAAAAGGGCGGACGCCTCCTCCACACGGAACACTACGGCAAGGGGCTGTCCGACCGTATGGTGCGGGCCTGCCACATGAACTGCCGGTCCGCGCTGGAAAAGGCGGTGCAGGAGGGGCTAATCCGCCTGAATCCCGCCGTCGGCTGCAAGCTGCCGCCCAAGAAAACCCGAGAGATGCAGGTGCTGACCCGTGAGGAGATCCAGCGGTTTCTAATCCAGGCCAAGGCGGAGGGGTACTTCGAGCTGTTCCTGCTGGAGCTGACCACCGGCCTGCGGCGGGGCGAACTGCTGGCCCTCCAGTGGGATGACCTGAATCTGGAAACGGGAGAACTGAAGATCACCAAACAGGTCTACCGAACAAAGGAGGACGGGCTCCTGATCTCCCAGCCCAAGACGAAATCCTCCATCCGCACAATCAGCCTGCCACCGCCGCTCTTGGCCATTTTGAAAGAGTACAGGGAGAGCATAAACTCCCGGTGGATGTTCCCCTCGCCGGTGAAGGAGGACTCCCCTCTGGACCCGGCCTACATCAGAACACGGCTGCACCTCATCCTGGAACACGCCCAGTGTAAACAAATTCGCTTCCATGATTTAAGGCACACATTTGCCACCATCGCACTGGGAAACGGGATGGACGTGAAGACCCTCTCTGCCATGCTGGGCCATGTGTCGGCGGCCACCACATTGGATATCTACACCCACATCACCAACCCGATGCGGTCTGAGGCGGCGGCAAAGATCGACCAGAGGATCGCAAAGGTCGATCCCAAAGAGAAAGAGGTGGCCTCAGAGCGAGCACCGGAGACAGACCCGCAGCCATTCGTCCCCTTCATTCCCTACAACGGCAAGATCCGAAAGGCCGGCACCGGCTGTATCACCCAGATCAGTGAACACTGCTGGGAGGGGCGCTACTCCCCAGTGTGGCCGGACGGTAAGAAACACTCCCGCAATGTGTACGCCAAAACGCGGGAGGAATGCGAGGCGCTCCTGCCTGGGCTGATCGAGCAGATGAAGGCGGAGATCAAGGCCATCAAGGAGAGCGGAAACCTGGA
>URQA01000046.1 GCA_900549885.1 uncultured Eubacteriales bacterium
CCCCCCGCCGCTCAGGCGCACCAGCTTGGCCACCGCCGCGTCCACCACCGGCACCGCCTCGCGGATGGCCCGGTACACCGCCAGGTCCCCCCGGCCCAACGGCACATAGCCGTCCATGGCCCCAAAGGGATGCCGTCCAGCCTGTCGGAGTTGGACCTGGGCGGCGGGCTTTGGCTTTTGTCTGTTCCAAAATGGTCTCATGGTCTTCTCCCCTTCCGCCCGTATCATGCTTTCCGACGGATCACTTCAGGGCCAGCACCTGGCTGGCGTCAGGGAAAATTTTTGCATAGCCGGAAATGGTGGTAATGGCCGCCCGCTCCAGCTGCCGGTCGATGAGCTTGTCGTACTCCACACTCACATCGCCGGCCTTGACCAGCTCCAGGGCATAGTTCCGGTCCAAGCCGATCAGCCTGCCCTCGGGTACGGCGGAGGTGCGCAGCACCTTGGCCCCCATGGGGGTAATGAGCTTGCCCGTGCCGTGGAAGGTAAGCCCCGCGGCGGCGTCCTGCATCTGGCTCAGGCTCAGCAGCTTGAGCATCATATCGCTGCCGGCCAGGATGGTGTTGAGCTGGTAGGGTTCAAACCCGTTCCAGAACTCCAGCAGGTCGTCATAACTCAGCTCGTCCTCCCCCGCAGTGGTCGTTGTCTTGGCGGGGTTGTTATTGCCGTCGCCGTTCAAAATCACGTCGATGGCGTCCTCCAGATGCATTCGGCCGATCTGAGCGCCGATCTGCCGCAGGGTGACGGAGAACAGGTCCAGCTTCTGGAACCGGATGGCCTCATAGGAGGCCACCAGCATCCGCCCACGCTTGTGGAGCGTCACCAGGCTGTCCTGAGTCTTGACGGTGGTGCTGGGGATGGCCGCCCCCTCGGCTACCCGCTTGAGCTGCTTCTCGTCCTCAGGCACGGAGGTGATAGAGCGGTAGTCCATCCCGTCGATGCGGGTCTCGGTGGCGGTGATGTCGGGCAGGATGTTGGCCTCCTCCATGCCCACCTTCACCGCCCGGGCGATGTATTCGGGGAAAAGGACGGCGGACTGGCTGGTGGCAAAGAACTTGTCCACAATGTCAGACCCGGCGCCCTTCACCTTGATGTCGAATCGCTTGAGCTGCCGCTGGAAGGCGTCCAGTCCCTCTATCGCGGTCCCCTTGTACTGCTCCGAAGGGTCCTGTTCCTCCAGCACCTGGCTGAAGGTGCGGCCCATGTGGTTATACATGCCCTTTTCCAGCTTGACGGTATCAAAATGATAAGCCATATGCTCTCTCCTCTCCTATTACAGCTTGATGACCGCGGTCTTGGCTGCGTCATCCACCTGGACGACCAGAACGCTGCGTCCGCCGGTGCTGGCAGTCTGTACGCCCCCGCTTCCGTCCACCCCCAGGCTGGTCCAGCCCACGGCGGGTGCCGCTGCTCCGGAATAACTCACTCGTGCAAAGCCCTCCACCTGTACCGCGGCGGTCTGGTCCCCCTCCAACGCCAAAACCACACCGCAGGGGGCTGCCCCGGCGGTGCCAAAGCCTACGGTATTTGCCGCAGTCAGTGCCACCACATGTCCGGTGGACAGCTTTGCCGTGTCCTCTGCCTCCTGTGCCTCAGTCTGGAAGGTGGCCGCCACCTGTCCGATCCCATCAAAAGAAAGCTCCATTTTTCTGCTCCTCTCCTTAGTTGATTTTATGAAAATCCCCTTTCAGGGCATTTCCCAATTCATTTCTGCTACCGCTCATTGACCGTTGGCATATAGTCACTTCTTCGGCAGAGCGCCTGAGTTCAGACAGAAAGCAAGGGAGCGGCAGACGCAGTCCTTGAAACGAGTCAAGGGCGCCAGCACTTGCTACGCCTTCCGCTCCACATATCCCTTGCCCTGCTCCCTCAATCCCATCACAAAGTACCGGATGCCGTCCATAGCGTGGTCGTGTGCCCCCCGGCAGAGCCGGGCGGGGACCCTGTATTTCAAATGCTCGGGCGAACTAAATTGGCTCTGTGCCATTCTCCGCTTCGCTCCGAATGTACGGCACATTCGCGCCGCCCCGCGCTGTGGAGCCCCTGAACACACCTACGACTTATATTTGCCTCTCTATGTATGCAGCGGCTACCCCGCCGCCCCTCTCCCTCAGCCCCATCACAAAGTACCGGATGTCGTCCATAGCGTGGTCGTGTTCCTTGCGGACTCTGTCCCGGGCGGCACCGTCTTCCCAGCAGTACAAGCCAAACTCTCTGGCCGCCGCCTGGCAGGTGCGGCACACCACCACTTGCCCGTCCTTCAGGGCCTGGGCGGTAGCCCGGATGCCTTCCAACACCCGATTGTCCGCTTTTCGCGCCGGCCAGCCAGCCCGGCGCAGAGCCTCGAGAAAGCTGGCCGCCGACGGATCTACCAGCACCCGTTCAATGTCCCGCCCTCCCGCCAGCCGGGTCAGCGCCTGGACATACTCTCCGTCAGTCATCTGCCGCCCCTCCGCCCTGGCGTCGTAGTAGAACTCCCTGATTCGGTACCATACTCCGTTCTTCTGTCCCCACAACCCGAAGGAGGCGGGGTTGCGCGTCCCGTAGTCGCAAGAAATACGCCACTGGGCAAAGGGGCCATCTGGAACTGGAGGCAACTCCGCCGGGTCGATGAAATCGTATACCAGTCCCTCGGCCGCCACCCACTGGCCCAGCACAAACCGCTGGTAAAAGGTTCCCTGGAACATCCGCTCATACCGCTGGCGTACTCGATCACTCAGCGCCGGATTGTCTGCCATGGTAAAGTGAATGTACTGCGCCCTCTTCTCTTCCGCTCCCAAAACCCATTCCCGGTAAAACCAGTGCTCTGGTCCGGCTGGGTTGCAGGAAAACCACAGCTTGCTCCCCGCTTCTGAACATCGGGCACAGGCCTGCTCCACAAAAGACCTGGGCATTAGGGCCGCCTCGTCCAGCAGCACTCCCGCCAGAGTCACCCCCTGGATCAGGGCGGCGCTGGCCTCGTTGCGCCCGCCGAAGAGGTAGAAGTGGTTTTCCCGTCCGCCGTAGCGCACCGACAGTTCTCCCCGACTCGTCCGTTCCTCCCACTGGACCCCCAGCGCCTCCAGCAAAGCCCGTACCGGAGCCAGCACATTGCGCCTCACCCCCTCCTTGGTCGGGGCGCACAGGCCGAACCGTTTTCCCCGAAATCGTGTCATAGCCCACAGGAAAAAGGATAAGGTCATGGCGTAGGTCTTTCCCGAGCGCACCGCTCCGTCGCAGATAACCGCGTCATAGCCGTCCTGCCTCCACCACCGGAGCACCTCCATCTGTTTTGGAGAGAACCGCTTCACGCCCCTCCGCCCTCCGGCCGCTCCAGTTCATCCAGAAATGCTTCCAGCGCCCCATCCTCCTGATCTAGCAGCTCCCGGAGCATGGCCAGCACCTTCACCCGGTCCACGAATTTTACCTCCAATGCGCCATTGGCGTTGCGCTTGAACTCCGCCACCCCCGTCAAATCCAAACGGTCTACCACCTCCAGGTTTCCCGGCTCCAGAAACGCCAGCCTGACCACGTCGTTGTTCTTTCCCTTTGCCAGCTTCCGCAGGTAGGCCAGCAGTTCCTTCCTGCGTTTGGCACTGTCCTGTCTGTCCTCGGTTCCCATCCCATTCCTCCTCACACACCACCCCCGCCGCAGCCCAAATGTTGCCTGTTTCGATGCAATCCGCTTCCCGCCCCCTGATTTTTCTTTTCCGCCGCCGGAGGCGCGAAAAAGCCGCCCTCCATCTCTGGAAAGCGGCTTTTTTGTGCCAATTGATTTATTTGTGATATCCCGTCCCATTCTGGATCTGGAACGCCCGGTAGATTTGTTCCAGCAGCATTACCCGTGCCAGGTGGTGGGGAAAGGTCATCTCCGACATGGACAGGCGCACATCCGCCCGGGCCTTCACTCTGGGAGACAGCCCGTAAGAGCCCCCCACCACAAAAGCCACCTCGGACACGCCCCCCACCATCCAGCCTCCTAACAGCTTGGATAGTTCTTGGCTGGACATGGGTGTTCCCTCCACACACATGGCCACTACCTTGCCCCCCTTCGGCAGTTTTGCCAGGATAGCCTCGCACTCCTTGTCCAGCGCCCCTTCGATCTGGACTGCGGCCGGCTCCTGAGGGAGCTTCTGCTCCGGCAGCTCGATGACCTCCAGCCTGCAGCTCCCCTTCAGCCGTTTCTGATACTCCGCCGCCGCGTCTATATAAAATTTCTCCTTGAGCTTGCCCACGCAGATCAGCTTCACCGTCAGCATCCCGGTATCTCCATCCAGCCCGAGTTTTCCTCTCTCGGAGCCACGGTCAGCTCCACATCCTTTCCCACTCTGGCCTGAATGGCAGACATGGCCCGCTCTGCGGCAGTCAGGGCGGTGCCTGGCGCGTTATTCTCTTTGGACAGGTGGGCCAGTACCACCCGGCCCGTCCCCTGCTGCACCGCCCAGGCTGCCAATTTTCCCCCCGTCTCGTTGGACAGGTGCCCCTGGCGGCCCAGAATACGCTCCTTGAGCCGGGCGGGATAGGGACCGGAGCGAAGCATCTCCAGATCGTAGTTGAACTCTCCCACCAGCAGACCGGCCCCCCGTACGCCTTCCAGTACGCCCCGGGTCACCACTCCCAGGTCGGTGCACAGCGTCATCCTCTGCTCCCCCGCCTCCACGGTGTACCCCACCGGGCAGGCGCAGTCGTGGCTGGTGGCGAAGGTTCCCACCACCAGATCTCCCACAGCGAACCGCTCTCCCGGCTCAAACACCCGGAACCGGTCCTCCAGCCCCGCCGTCCGGTAGCAGATCTGGCGGGCAGTAGGTTCCGCAGTGTACAGCTCCGCCCCAATCTGGCGGCACAGCACAGGCAGGCCGCTGATGTGGTCGCTGTGCTCATGGGTGATGAGGACCGCTCCCACCTGGTCAGGCTGGATTCCCAACTCCTTCAGCCCTGTGGTGATTCGCTTTGCGGAGATGCCCGCGTCAATGAGAATATGTACCTTTCCGTTGGACACCACCAGGCAGTTTCCCGATGATCCGCTGGCCAGCGTGGCCACCTTGAGCACGACAGCTCCCTCCCTGCGTTTTCACACAAACCGGCCGGGGACGGCATTCCATCCCCGGCCTGTCCATTTATCAATTTATACAGCGGCGCCGATCTTTTCTTCCTCAGGTACTTCCACCGTGCGGATATCTGCCCCCACGCCGGACAGCTTACCCACGATATTCTCATAGCCCCGCTCAATATGCTTGATATTGGAGATCTCTGTGGTCCCCCGTGCGGCCAGTCCGGCTACAACCATGGCAGCCCCGGCCCGCAGGTCGCAAGCTTCTACTGGCGCGCCGGTCAGGGACTCCACCCCTTCGATGATGGCAATCTTTCCATCCACCTGGATCTTGGCTCCCATCCGGCGGAACTCATTGGTATAGCGGTAGCGGTTGTCCCACACCCCTTCGGTGAGTACGCTGGTCCCTTCCGCCAGGCACAGCACGGCGGCAATCTGGGGCTGCATATCTGTCGGGAAGCCAGGATAGGGCATGGTTTTCACATTGGTTCTTTGGAGGGGGCCATGCCGGCAGACAATAAGGCTGTCGCCGTCCTCCTCCACTTCCACGCCCATCTCCACCAACTTGGCGGTGATACATTCCATGTGCTTGGGAATAATATTATTAATACGCACCTCTCCCCCGGCGGCGGCCACGGCGGCCATATAGGTGCCCGCTTCGATCTGGTCTGGAATAATCGAGTACTCTCCTCCGCGAAGCTTGTCCACGCCCCGGATCTTGATGACGTCGGTGCCGGCGCCCATGATATCTGCGCCCATGGAATTGAGGAAGTTGGCCAAGTCCACAATATGCGGCTCCTTGGCCGCATTTTCAATGATGGTCATGCCATCGGCCAGAGTCGCAGCCAGCATGATGTTCATGGTGGCTCCCACTGTCACCACGTCCAGATAGATTTGAGTCCCCTTGAGCCGGCCTCCGTCTGCCTTGGCACAGACATAACCGTTGCGTACGTCTACCTCCGCCCCCATGGCGGCCATTCCCTTGATGTGCTGGTCGATGGGCCGTCCGCCGAAGTCACAGCCCCCGGGGAGAGGTACCTCCGCGGAGCCAAACCGCCCCAGAAGCGCTCCAATCAAATAATAGCTGGCCCTAATTTTTCGTCCGGACTCATAGGGTACCTGGCGGTTGACAATATGGGAGCAGTCCACATCTACTGTGGTGCGGTTGACAGTTTTCACCTTTGCCCCTAGCTCCTGGAGCATCCGGAGCATCAGGGTCACATCGCTGATCTGGGGAATATTTTCAATCCGACATACCCCATCTACCAGAAGAGCGGCGGGGATAATGCCCACAGCGGCATTTTTTGCACCGCTGATTTCGATCTTTCCGTACAGCGGTCTCCCGCCATGGATCACAAACTTTTTCAAGGCTGCACCTCTTGTATCCTCCCGGCCTGGCCGGTTTTATGAAACGCCAACAGGCGGTCAATTTTCTCACCTTGAGCGGGATTCTTTCTCGCCCCGTAAAAAACCACGTATATTATAGCACCTGTCATATGTAAAGGCAACCAGAATTTTTCCAAACCTTCACATATCTACCCGCTGTTCGCTTCTTCTTTATCATTGCCAGAGGATCCGGCTCTCATCCTCCGTCCGCGGAAAAAACCTTTGCCAAACTGTGAATTTTCTGAAAAGCACTTGCAAAATCTCCAAAAGGGTATTATAGTTATTTTAGCACTCAGTTGTGTAGAGTGCTAAGTCATTTTATCCTTGGCCAGTCTATCGATATCTGCGCCCATCTTTTTCTTCTGATTGAGGCAATAGTATGCAACTGATTCAGTACCTTCCAGAAAAAGGCCCGTTGGAAGCGGGTGAGCAAATTATCGCGCTGGAACAAACTGCATGGCCCTCAGGCGCAGACCAGGCGGTATTTCCCTCTGCTCCCCATACTTATGTCACCTCATTCGCTTTCTTTGAGCACGGTAAGGCCGTCTGTCATGTAGGAATTCGGAAGGCCCTTCTCCTCCACAACGGCGTGAATTATTTGGCCTATGGTATCAGCGAAGTGGTGACACATCCCAGCTTTCGGCATCAGGGACTTGCGACCCGGCTTCTTGGCCTCTCGGCAGAGTTTATTCTAAGTCAGGGCGCAGACATTAGTATTTTCACCTGCGCACCTTCAAGAGTACCGTTTTATACTAGGAATGGCTGGTGCCCTTGCCCTAATTCCTGTCTAGTTGGTGGGACAAGGCAGCAGCCCTTCCGAAGCGACCTTCTCGGCCTCATCACTATGATTCGATTCATTTCTGACAGGGCGATTGCCCATAGGCAGGCATTTGAACAGACAGATATTTTCCTTGAATTAGGCCAAGGCCAGCTTTGGTAATGACCGCCATCCTTTCGTTTTACGCATGAGCATATAAAATTCAAAAGATACAAGAGGTGTTTCCCAACATGGCAAAAAAGCAATTCAAAGCGGAATCTAAGCGTCTGATGGACCTGATGATCAACTCCATCTACACCCACAAGGAGATTTTCCTCCGGGAGATCATTTCTAACGCCAGCGATGCCATCGACAAGTTGGCCTACCTGTCCCTCACCGATGACTCGGTGGATGTCAAACGGGGCGATTTCAAAATCACTGTCACCCCCGATAAGGCCGCCCGCACCCTCACCGTGTCCGACAATGGTATCGGCATGACCGAGGACGAGCTGGAGAAGAACCTGGGCGTCATCGCCAAAAGCGGTTCTCTCCAGTTCAAAGAGGAGATGGAGAAGGCTAAAGATGTGGACATTATTGGCCAGTTTGGCGTTGGCTTCTACTCCGCGTTCATGGTGGCCGACAACGTCACCGTCATCACCCGCCGTTATGGCTCAGATCAGGGCTGGCGCTGGGAGTCCTCCGGCGTAGACGGCTATACCGTCGCCCCCTGCGAAAAGGACTCCTGGGGTACCGATGTGGTCATGACCCTCAAAGCGGACACAGAGGATGACAAATACAGTGAATATCTGGAGACCAGCCGCCTCCAAGAGCTCATCAAGAGATACTCTGACTACATCCGCCACCCCATCCGCATGATGGTGGAGGACTACCGAATGAAGGACAAGCCCGCTGATGCTGGCGACGACTACAAGCCCGAGTGGGAAACCGTCACGGAGGAGAAAACCATCAACTCCATGGTCCCCCTGTGGCAGCGTCCCCGCTCCAAGGTGAAGCAGGAGGAGTACGACCAGTTCTACCGGGAGAAGTTTGGCGACTGGGAGGCTCCACTGCTCACCATCACCACCTCCTCCGAAGGCACCGTCACCTTCAAGGCCATGCTCTTTGTCCCCAGCCGCACTCCTTTCGATTTCTACACCCGGGAGTATGAAAAAGGCCTCCAACTCTATTCCTCTGGCGTACTCATTATGGATAAGTGCGCCGACCTGCTGCCCGACTGCTTCCGCTTCGTCAAAGGTGTGGTGGACTCCCCAGACTTCTCCCTGAATATCTCGCGGGAGATGCTCCAGCACACCCGCCAGCTGAAGATCATCGCCACCGCTTTGGAGAAGAAAATCAAGAACGAGCTGGCTAAGCTTCTGAAGGACGACCGGGAGAAGTATGAGAAATTCTGGGCCGCCTTCGGCCGCCAGTTGAAGTACGGTGTAGTGGACCAGTACGGCGCCAAGAAGGACCTGCTCCAGGATCTGCTGCTGTTCCAAAGCTCCAAAGAAAATAAGCTGGCTACTCTGAACGAGTATGTGGAGCGCATGGCCGAGGGTCAGGAATTTATCTACTATGTCAGCGCTGATACCGCGGAACAGGCCGCCAAGCTGCCTCAGGTGGAGCGGATTGCCGACAAGGGCTATGAGATCTTCTACCTCACGGAGGAAGTAGACGAGTTCGTCGTACAGATGCTGTCCGAGGTAGGGGGCAAGAAGCTCAAAAGCGTGTCCGCCCCCGACGCTCTGCCCGAGACCGACGAGGAGAAGGCCCGGCAGGAAAAGCAAGCGGAGGAGAGCAAACCCCTGCTGGACTTCATTAAGGAAACTTTGGGCGACAAGGTCAAGGACGTCCGAGTATCCAAGATCTTAAAGACCTCCCCGGTAGTTCTTACTGCTGACGGTCCCATGAGCATCGAGATGGAGAAGTATTTCAATAAGGTGGAGGGCAATACCGGGATGAAGGCGGAAAAGGTGCTGGAACTCAACCCCAATGCCGTTCCCTTTGCCGCTCTGAAGTCCGCCCTGGATGCCGGGGAGAAGGACAAGGCCGCTAAGTACGCCCAGATTCTCTACACCCAGGCGCTGCTGATCGCCGGCCTGCCTATCGATGATCCCGCCGCCTATACCGAGCTGGTCTGCTCCCTGATGAGCTGACGGGTGGCGCGTGCGCTCCATTTTTGTCCAAATTGCACCTTGCATATCAGGAACCATCCTGTTATCATGAAATACAGTTCCTATTATAAATGGAGGTGGATCCAATGATCATCGTGAAAAAGTTTAACGACGTGTCCGAGCTTCAGAAGCTTCAGCGTATCGCCTGCTCTGTCCCGGAGGATGTGTACCTCCACTCCATGGATGATTCCATCATGGTGGATGCCAAGTCTTTCATCAACCTCTTTACGCTGGACTTCTCCGAGCCAGTGAAAATCGTGACCGAGTCAGAAGAGGTTGGAAAGGAATTTCAGAAGCTCTGAGACGTACACCCGATCCGAAATCCAAATCCCGGCGGGGCTGGTTTGATACCAGCCCCGCTGTTTTCTTTTAACCGGCAGTTTGTTACCTTTTTGTAGTCATTTGTTCCCGTCTCGTAGCCATTTTGTAGCCATTTCCCGGTGGACTTTTCCCTAACCGCTCCACTATACTGGCCTTGTGGAACCATTCCGTCCTTCTTCCGTCTAAATATACAAGGAAAATGTGATGCCCTGTGAAACGCCTCCTCCCCCTGGTCCTGGCGCTGGTCCTGCTGGCCGGTTGTCAGTCCCCGGCTGCGGCCCCCTCTTATGAGGTCACCGTCCATTGGGACGCCCTGGAGGGCGGGCAAGACCCCGCCCCCTATCTGGCCCGGCACTGGTACAATCAGGACCCGGACGACCTCATCCCTTCAGAGGACTACGGGCCTCTGGTCCCCTACATCGGCGGGGAAAGCTATAACATGGAGTCCTGGCCCGAGTTTGGCCTCTCCTACGGTCTGGCCACCCAGGACGGCGCAATCGTCACCGCCCCGGTGTTCGTCTCCGTCAGCCCCATAACCTGGTACGACCAGCGAACCCACGCCTCCCAAACCACAAACCTTCTCTGTCTGCGCAGGGGCGGCGGAACGGGCGAAAGCGGCTGGCCGGTGGAGCTGATCGGGCTGGCCTCCTCCGACGGCTCCTGGTACACCGGCCCCATCTACCGCCAGGTGATCTGCACGGCCCAGCCGGGGGTCCTGCTCCTGGACGAAGAGGGCGCCCTGGTCATGCTGGACTGGACCGGGCAGGAGCTCTGGTGCTGGGCCGCCGATGACATTCCCCTACCCAACTTCGACGCTGAAAACTACCTCTGGGAAGGAGCCTGGATCTCCGGCCCTTACATGCGCCACGAGTTCACCCAAAATTTCTCCCTGACATACGTCTACCTGGACCTGCGGAACGGCACCGTTTCCCAAAGCCCCCCATCCGGCACCGTCTGGGCGGAAGACGGAGACAGCGACGATGCTAAAGAAGCCTCCCCCCAGGAGGACGGCTTCTGGTCCTCCTGGGAGGCCCCCACCCTCACCATCCACACTGAGGATGGCCAGCTCCACACCATCACCGGCATCCCAAACTACGGCCTGGAGATCGACGGGGACCGGGTCCTGTTCCAGACCACCGCCCAGGGAGACCAATACGCCCTCACCGCCCTGGATGGCAACGTGATCTTCACCTCTCAGCACAGCCAGCTGTCCTTCCTAGACCAGCGCCGCCCCGGCATCCCCTCCCTGCTATGCCTCAGCCTGGAGAACGACCGCTATCTCCTGCTGGACCGGGACGGGGGCCAGATCGCCGAGACAGCTTTCGTCGTCCCCCAGCAGTGGGGCGACCGCCTGCTCTTCGCCGATGACACCTCCTACCGCCTCACCGACCTGGCGGGTAACGACCTCATCCGCCTGCCCCGGCTGAGCTATCAGCCGGACTGACCTTCGATCTGCCCTCCGGCAAGTCCATCCATCCCATCCACCCACAAAGGAGGAACCTACATGAAAATGAAACGCATCCTTGCCGCCGCCCTGTCCGGGGCCTTGCTGCTTACCCTTGCCGCCTGCCAGCAGCCCTCCCAGACCAACACCGGCAGCCCCGCCCCCTCCCCCCAGACCGTCACCTTCACCCGGGATAACTTCCCACGGCTGGACGGGTCCACCTCCACCGCCCCCCTGGGCCGGGCCATCGCCTCCGTCCTGCTGGGGGAAAGCGAGGATGACGTGGCCGACCTCATCCACTTCTCCCGCACCAGCGAGTCCTTCCGCCAGCTGATGCAAGGCAACTCCGATCTGCTCATCGTGGCCGAACCCAGCCCGAACGTACTGGACGAGCTGGATGCGGCCGGCTTTGAGATCCAGATGGAGCCATTCGCCAACGATGGCCTGGTGTTCGTGGTCAATGCAGACAATCCGGTGGACTCTCTCACGGTGGAACAGCTCCGGGACATCTACACCGGCAAAATTACCAACTGGAAAGAGGTGGGCGGCGACGACCTGGAAATCGCCCCCTTCCAGCGCAACGCCGAATCGGGCAGCCAGGTTCTCATGGAAAAACTGGTTATGGACGGCCAGGCGATGATGGAGCCTCCCGAGGGGTATATGCTCAGCGAGATGGGCACTCTCATGGAGGCGGTGCGCAGCTATGACAACTCCGCCAGCGCCATCGGCTATTCCGTGTTCTATTACGCCAGCGATATGGAGATGGCCTCCGGTCTAAAGATCCTCCGGGTGGACGGTGTGAACCCCTCCGCCGATGCCATCCGCAGCGGCGAATACCCTCTTCGCAACCCCTATTACGTGGCCATGGCCGCCAACACCCCAGACGACGACCTGACCTCCATTCTCTACCACTGGATTCTCAGCCAGGAAGGTCAAAAACTGGTGGACCAGATGGGCTACGCCTCTGTTCTGGAGGTGGGCTGACGTGAAAGTTCTTCGCTTGGCCGCCCCCGTTCTGGCCCTGGCGCTGCTGGCCGGCTGTCAGCAGCCCGCTGTGGAAAGCCCCTCCCCGGTTCCCAGCCCGGACGCCTCCCCCGCCCCCTCCTATCAAGTGACAACTCATTGGGATGCCCTGAATGAGCGTCCCACCCCTTTGGTGCAGCGCCGCTACGAGGGCTACACCGACGACCTTATTCCAGCGGACGACTACGGCCAACTGGTCCCCTATATCGGCGGAGAGGCCAGCGCACAGGGCTGGGGCACTGGCTGGTACTACGGTCTGGCCACCCGTGACGGGGTCATTGTCACCGACCCGGTTTTTCTGGAAATCGAGGCCCTGTCCTACTATGATTCCGGTGCCCGCGCCACCCGACAGGCTCCCCTTCTCATCCTGCGCCAAGGGGGCGTTAATGAGGATGCAGACCCCGGCGATTCCGGCTATTACTATAACCGTTATGGCCTGGCCGCCATGGATGGGGCCTGGTACACGGGACTTGCCTACTCTGCTCTCATCTGTCAGTCAGAGTTAGGGGCACTGATGTTCGAGACCGGGGGCGACGTGGTCATGATTGGCCTGGACGGACATGAGCTGTGGCGCTGGGGCGCGGATGAGATTCCCTTGCCCAACCTCACCCCCCAGGAGTCCTATTGGGGAGATGCCTCTGCCAGCGGTCCTTACCTCAACTATGTGGAGCATTGGGATGATGAGGGACAGCCCTCCTACCTCTATGTAGACCTGCGCACCGGCCAGGTGCTGGACAGCGAGCCCTCCGACTATCCCGCAGATCTGCTATATCAGGACGGTATGGGCTATTTTAACGGCGGCTGGTACAAGCAGGCCGACGGCACCCTCACCATCCACACCGACGATGGTCGGGATTATTCCTTTTCTCTGCCCGAGGGCTGTGACTATCCCGACATCAACGGCGACCGTGTCATCTTCCGCCCCAGCACCTACACGGCCGGGGAAAATCAGGTGCGCTCCATCGTCACCGACCTGGAGGGCAATGTACTGCTCCGCAGCGATCAATATCTGAACTTTATCTGGCAAAGCTGGGGGGATGTATCCTCCCTGCTGTACTGCTCTGATTTTCACGATGATGGAAGTGGAACCAGTTGGACCGTTTCCACCGTGCTGGACCGGGATGGAAACGAACTGTTCACCACCCGAGAGTATCCCCAGCAGTTTGGGGACCGGCTGCTCTGGGCCGACGACGCCTACTACCACCTGACCGACCTGGAGGGTACCGACCTCATCCGCTACCCCCGCTGGAGTAGCCTGGACCTGCCTGCCGACGATTGACTGCTCCTAATCGTCTGATCACATTTTATTAGGAGGATTTTTTATGAAACGCCTGTCTGCTCTGCTTCTGTCCCTGCTCTTGCTCCTGGCCCTGGCCGCCTGCGGCACCCCCACCGTGGAGTCCCCCTCCCCGGACCCCAGCCCCGCCCTCTCTGAGAACGTGACGACCGATTCCCCTGTCCCCACCATCGCCCTGCCCGAAGATGTCCGCTACTTCTTTGCCGACGGCTATTTCCTGGGCAGCTGGTCCGGCGGCCAGTGGCGCTCCGCCTCAGAGGGCGGCTTCACCCTGGGGGAACTGTTTGGCCGGGATTACCTGGACATCTGGGGCGAGTCCCTTGGGGCGGTGCGCTTTTCCGTTGCCTGGGACAGCGGACAGTTTACCGAGGCAGACACACAACTGCTTCAGCCCTATGGCGTCATCGAGGGGCACGACTTCATTATGGCCCTACCTGCCCAGCTCACCGGGGAAGCGGCTCAAATCCCGGTTCCCACTTATGGGTTTTACGCCCAGTTCGACGGCCAGGCCCAGCGGATGGCGTCCAACGCAGCGCTGACCATTCCCACCTTTTTCACAGAAGCGGCTCATGATCTCTCCGACCAAACCGCCGCGGGGCTACTCTCTGCCGCCGACATCACCTTTGATCCGGCCCGGGCGGCCAAAAGCTTCCAAGCCATAGACCTGGACGGCGACGGCCAGGTTGAAACCCTCACCCTGCTGCAAAACCCACGGGATGAGGGCGGCTACGCCATACTCAGCGAAGGCGACCCCATTTTCTATGCGCTGCTCCTCACCGACGGGGACGAAACCAGTCTGGTCTGCGCCGAGGCCATTGACTATACCGACGATGTCACCGCCCACTTCAGCGCCGGTTCGCTTACAGCCGCTGACCTGAACGGAGACGGCCGGTGTGAGATCATTCTTCAGTACAAAGGCTGGGAGTGGGGGCACTACTCCGCCTATTCCCTGGCCGACGGCCAGTGGACCGAGGTTCTCCGGGCCGAGTATGGCACCTGAGCGGCCTACATAAACGGCCTACATAAAAGATCAAGGCGGTTCCGCTTCTCAGCGGAACCGCCTTGATCTTACTTTGGCTCTTCCTCGCTCAACGGCCTTCTCCGGTACTCCCGCGGCCCCCACTCCGGCAAAGGCAGGCGCTGCATGGCCCCGAACACATAGTCCTTGAGCCGGGGATACTGCTTGGACAGGCTGGCCACCAGCTCCTTCACCTCCTGCCGCCGGGTGTTGCCGTCCGCCGGGCAGGGGTTGTGGACGATGGGCAAGCCGTGGCGGGCCGCAGCGTTGCGGATCATCCCCTCTCCGCAGTACAGCAGGGGCCGGATCTGGGTGATGCCCGTCCGGTCCAGCCAGGTCACCGGCTGGAAACAGGACAGCCGCCCCTCATAAAACAGGGACAGGAAAAACGTCTCCACCGCATCGTCAAAGTGGTGTCCCAGGGCGATCTTATTCAGCCTCAAATCCTTCATGGCGTTGTGGATGGCCCCACGGCGCATTTTGGCGCACATGGAACAAGGGTTCTTCTCTCGGCGCAGATCAAAAATAATGTGAAAGATCTCCGTTTGCAGCAGGTGGTAGGGTACCTCCAGCTCCCTGCACAGAGCCGCCACCGGCGCAAAGTCCATCTCCGGCACTCCCGGGTGGACGGTGATGGCATGCAGCTCAAAGGGCAGGGGGTAAAACTCCCGGAGCTTGGCCATGGCATACAGCAGCGTCAGCGAATCCTTTCCTCCGGACACCCCCACTGCCACGCGGTCTCCGGCCTGGATCATATCATAGTCCTCGACGCATCGGCGCAGATGGGAAAGTATCTGTTGCATATCCACTCCTCCAAACGCAAAATCAAAAATGAGTATTTCAGAGATTACAAGAGAATAAAAGAGATATCATTAGAATTTTTCGTCCAACATGATTTTTTCCGTTTTTTTGGTTGACATGTTCTGGACAAGGCATTATAATACAACATGCTCCGTTTTGTAAAGCGGAGCTTTCCAACTGTTTAGAACAAATTTATCATAAACGGAGGTTCCCAACCATGTCTACGTTCATGGCAAAAAAGGGCAGCATCGAGCGCAAGTGGTATATCCTCGATGCCGCCGGCAAGCCCCTGGGCAAGACTGCCGCCACTGCCGCTGTCCTGCTGCGTGGCAAGCACAAGCCCGAGTACACCCCCCATGCTGACTGCGGCGATTTCGTGGTCATTGTCAACGCTGAGAAGGCCGTTCTCACTGGCAAAAAGGGTGAGCAGAAGTTTTACCGCACCCACTCCGGCTATGTGGGCGGGCTGAAGGAGACCAAGTACCGCATTCTCATGCAGGAGAAGCCCGAGCTGGCCATGCGCGTGGCCGTGCGCGGCATGATGCCCCGCAACATCGTCACCAAGGACTCTCTGAGCCGCCTGAAGATCTACCGCGGCAGCGAGCATAAGCACGCCGCTCAGAAGCCTGAGGCCTGGACTGCGGAATAAGGAGGTAACCGAACATGTACAAGAGCAAGAAGCCTTATCATTACGGCACCGGCCGCCGGAAGTCCTCTGTGGCCCGCGTCCACCTGATCCCCAACGGCACCGGTTCTATCACCATCAACGGCCGTGACATTGAGGAGTACTTCGGCCTGGAGACCCTGAAGATGGTGGTCCGCCAGCCCCTGAACACCACCGGCACTATCGGCAAGGTGGACGTAGAAGCCACTGTCACCGGCGGCGGTGTCACTGGCCAGGCCGGCGCCCTGCGCCACGGCATTGCCCGTGCCCTGCTGGAGATGGACCCTGAGTTCCGCACTGCCCTGAAGGCTGCTGGTTTCCTCACCCGCGATCCCCGTATGAAGGAGCGCAAGAAGTACGGCCTCAAAGCCGCCCGTCGGGCTCCCCAGTTCAGCAAGCGCTGATTTTCTTTCAATATTTTCAAACTGCCGCCCAGACGGGCGGCAGTTTTTTGCGCCTTCTGCTCTGCGCACATGCTTTCCTTGCCTCCGCCTCCATATG
>URQA01000047.1 GCA_900549885.1 uncultured Eubacteriales bacterium
GCATCTGTCCTCCTGATCTGCGTGCTCTCTGCGCAGATCAGGAGGACAGATGCTCCAGCAGTCCCTCCAGGAACCACTGGGACGCCTGGGAACGATAGCCCGCCGTCCGGGTGAGCAGATAGACCGTGCGGGTGCAGAAGTCGTTCTCCAGGGCAACATAGTGCAGCTCCCGCTCCCAGTCCGGCCGGTCGGGCCGGTGTTGGAAGAATTGAAACCGGGCCTGGGACACGAAGGACACCCCCCGGCCCATGGCCACCGACTCGCCAATCAGCTCGGCGGATTCTCCCTCGTACAGAATCTTTGGCTCATACCCGGCCTGGGCGCACAGATACCGGGCGGAGTCGTTGGGATCGGGGGCGGAGGAGTTGCACAGAAACGCCTCACCCGCCAGTGACTCCAGCGGTGCTGAGCGGGCGCTGGCCAGCGGGTGTCCGGGGCCCACGATGATGCCCAGCTTGTCGGTGTACAGCGGGCGGGATGTGATGCCCGCCCGGGAGGCGGGGCACAGGGAGATGCCAAAGTCCAGCTCCCGCTGCTCCAGCAGGGACTCGATCTGTCCGCCCGCCCGCACGGACAGGGACAGCGCCACCTGGGGGTGGGCTTGGAAAAAGCTGTACTGATAATAGTAGACCGGGGATGGGGGCGTGATAGGAAAGGATGACCCGATCCGCACATGGCCCCGCTCCCCCTCCTTCATGTCCCGGATGAAAAAGACCGCCTCATCCGTCAGGGACAGGATCTGCTCCACCCGCTCTAAAAAGGCGGCCCCATAGGGGTTGAGGCGGACCCGCTTCCCCTCCCGGTCGAACAGGGGGACGCCCAGCTCCCCCTCCAGGTTGGCGATGGCCTTGGACAGGGAGGGCTGGGTGATATGCAGCTCCTCCGCCGCCCGGGTGAAGTGTTCCGTCCGGGCCACCGCCCGGAAATAGGCCAACTGTGACAGTTCCATGGGACCGCCTCCTTTTCTCCAGTGTAACATGAAGAAAGGCGCGGCACAAGTCTCTTATAGCTTAAAACTATCAAAATGAAAGAAAAACGCAATTGGACAAAATAAAGACCGGAGGATAGAGTAGAGTCAGCGATAGGGCGATCCCGCCCAGATGACTGTAAGGAGGTCTTGTTCATGTCCGCTGTCTATACCGTGCTCTCCCCCTGGGCCCAGTCCGACCACCTGGAAAAGCGGCCCATTAACCCCCGCTTGGACACCCTGGAGGGGAAGACCATCGGCCTGTACGCATCCTTCAAGGAGTATCACCCCTTCTTCATGCAGGAAGTGGAGCGGCAGCTGGCCGCCAAGTTCCCCACCGCGAAGTTCTCCCATTTCACCTACATCGTGGACACCCAGGAGATCGACCAGGATCCGGATAACTTCCCAACCTTTAAGGCCTGGCTGGACGGCGTGGACTGTGTGGTGGGCGTGGGGGCGGATATGGGCTCCTGCGCGCTCTACATGGGATATATCTTCGCCCAGATCGAGCGGCTGGGCAAGCCGGCCTGCCTGCTGAGCAAGTATCAATACTTGTCCTCCGCCTCCAAGGGGGCGTCCGCCCGCGCCTATCCCGGCCTGCGCATCGTCACCTATGACGGGCCGGGCTTCGTCCCCAACGGGGTAGACTGTGAGCAGTGGACCATCCAGGTCTATCGGGACACCATCGCGGGGATGCTGGATCAGATCGTGGCCGCGCTGACCGCCCCGCTGACGGAAGAGGAGATGCGGCCCGCCCCGGTGGAGGACTTCTCCCACAAGAGCTTCACCGGCACCCTGGATGAGCTCAACGACCTGTTCTACGCCCACGGCTGGACCAACGGCACCCCCATCACCCCGCCCACTGAGGAGGCGGTGGCGGAGATGTGCCGGGGTACCGATCTGCCCCGGGACCATGTGGTGGCCACCCTGCCGCCCATGAACGGCAAGGCCACGGTGGAGAAGATCGCCGTCAACGGCGTCATGGCCGGCTGTACCCCCACCATGATGCCCATTCTGATCGCCATCGCCCAGGGGATGGGGGACCACGAGATCGTCAAGCTGGAGGGGTGGACCTGCTCCAACGCGGGCTGGCTGCCCACCATCGTCATCAGCGGGCCCATCCGCAAGGCCATCGGCATCAACGCCGGGCGAAATTTCCTGTCCGCCTACACCCGGGCCCAGTCCTGCATCGCCCGGGCCATGGCCTATATGATCATGAACATCTCCGGCGTGCGCATGCAGCAGGAGGATATGAGCGGCCCGGGCAGCGACTGCCGATTCGGCCTGTGCGTGGCAGAGGACGAGGAGGCGCTGCCTCAGTCTTGGCCCACTCTGCCCGCCGACCTGGGCCTGGCCGACGGGGATAACGCCGTCACCCTGTTCTGGCCCAGTGAGCACCACCAGCTGCCCACTTTCACCGTCAGCTCCACAATGGAGCGGCTGTGCGCCCTGTGGCACGGCGGCTTTGACGTGGGGGCCATGATCACCCTGCCGCCGGAGACGGCCAGGCAGTTCGCCGACGCGGGCTGGTCCAAGCAGGACATCCTGACCTATGTCAAGGAATACAACCGCCGGCCGTCCAGCGAGATCCCCCGGGCGGCCATCGGCAACAACCACCCCCGGAAGGGGCTGGTGTTCCCCGCCCCCGGGCTGGTCCACTCCGCACCGCTGTTCTGGAACACGGAGCATATGTTTGTCATGGTGGCCGGACGGGACTGGGGCATGTGCTATCTGGGCGGCGGCGACCACGGCGGGCCGGTCTGCAAAAAAGTAGAGCTGCCCAAGGAGTGGGATGTCCTGTGTGAGAGATACCCAGGGACGATGCCGGAGTATTTGGAGTATTGACATTTGCTTAGATTCTGACAGAAAGGAGAGGGACACATGAGCGCAGGCCGCTGCTTGCTTAAAAATGGAATCCTTTGGGATACCAAGAAAATGGTCGATATCCTCATAGACGATGAGCGAATTGTTCAGATCGTGCCAGGACAGTCTCTGGGTGCGGTGGATGCACGAATCATCGATCTCACAGGAAAGACCATCCTACCAGGTTTTTTTAATGCGCATGTCCATTTGTATGGAGTTCGTGGCCCGCTTCCAGATGAACTTCTGCACAGATTTGTATTGGGCGGGGTGACGACGGTCCGCGACATGGGAGTCACATCTACGATCACCTTTGAGGAGTATCAGAAGTGGTTGACGCAACGGACTGGGCCAGAATACCCTTCTGTGATTTCTGCGGGAAAGTTCATCTGCGGGACAAACACATATGGAGCAGTCCATCCGTCTGGCGCACTGATTGGATATGTAATCGATGAAACGCCAGAGCAGGCCAAGCTTGCAGTCGACCACATGGTAGACACTGGCGCTGCATTGATCAAGACCGGTCTTGACTACGGGATGGATCCAGCAAAACCGTTGGACTATCTACCAGAAGAAGTATTCCGCGCCATATGCAGCAGGGCGCGGGAACGTGGTGTTCCTTCCTCTGCCCACATCACAAAGACAGATAATTTCTTGCGCGCTGCACAGTGGGGATTGACAGAGAGCGCACATGTCACCCATAGTCCTATGACGGATGAGGAGGTCGCCCTGATCGCCGCCAGCGGCATGGCGTTCACAGCCACGCTCTCTATTTTTGACATGGTCTCGGCTGAAACAGGTGAAAAGATCATGGATGACGCGCTGTCGAACACCAGAAGGCTGTATCGGGCAGGTGTTCCTATGGCAGTTGGAACAGACTTCATGTTTGAAAACCATCCTTATCAAACTGCCGGCATTCCTATCCATGAGCTTCGACTGCTTCATCGGGCCGGCCTGACAGTCGATGAGATCATCCGGGCCGCTACAATCGATTCAGCTGGTATTTGTGGCAGGGCTGACGTGACGGGGAGCATCGAAGCAGGGAAGCAGGCTGACCTCGTTGCTGTCTCAGGTGCGATAGACGAAACGTTCCAAGCGCTTGAAAACATGGCATTTGTGATGCATAGAGGGACGATCATCAAGGCGGCCTGAACGAGAGGGCAAAAGGAAAGGAGAAAAAGCTATGACAAGCATCATTCTTTCGGCTATCGGTTTGATTCTCGCCATCGCAGTCTTTATCATCCTCTGTATGAAGGGGACAGGCGCCATTTTTGCCTCTGTTATCGCGACTATGATTATTGCCGTTACGGCAAACGGTGGATTTACAGAGAATTTCTTTACGGTATTTATGACTGGCACCATGGGCTTTATGCAGAATATGCTGCTTTTGTTCATCACCGGCGCTCTCTTCGGCGGCCTATTGAATATCACTGGGTGTAATGATTCGATAGGGCGTACCCTGACCAGAGTACTGGGGCAAAAGAATGTTTTGTATATTATCATGGTGTTTTCTATGGTGGTTGCCGCAACGGGTGCATCGCCTATCATCATCGTTGCCTACTTAGCTGTCGGACTAATGAAGAGCGTGAACATGCCCCGCTATATCGGTATGTGTGCGATGGCAGGGACCATGATCATGACGCAGAACGTATTGCCGGTTTCGGGAACTATCGGAAATCTGATTCCCACAATGTTCTTGGGAACCACTATTTACGCGGCACCGTTGATGGGAATCATCGCGTTTGCTGTAGGACTACCCCTGAATATCTTCTACGTCAACTGGTTGGTAAAAGACGCAAAAAAGCGGGGAAGGGTTTATGATCCTATGCCGGGTGAGGAGAATATGAAACTTCGGGAGGAGACGGATACACCGCCGTTTATTTTGGCCATCCTTCCCATCGTATTTATCATTGTATTTTGTTTTATCGCGGTGCTGGCATTCCAAATGGACTCATCTCAAGCGGTGATTTATGCGTCTTTGCTGGGCGCTTTGCTGATGCTGATCACCTGTGGAAAGTATATTCACACTAAGAGCAAGTTTAAGATGCTGGGTGACACGATCTCCTTTATGATGCCTATCGTGATTGGGACTTCCATCGTTGTGGGCTTTGCCGCTGTGGTGGCCAATACGGAGGTTTACAATGCGGTGGTGGGCTGGATCATGGGCCTGAATATGAACCCCTACGTGCTGGTGGTCATTGGGACTACGCTTATTTGCATCCTGTGTGCGGACTGCCTGGGCGGGTCATCTTCGTTTTTGGCACTGATGGGGGAGAAGATACTGGCTATGGGTGCCAATCCGGCAGCAGTACACCGGCTGACCTCCATCACGTCCACTGCGTTTGACTCTATGCCGCACAATGGGTCAATGTGTATGATCCTGATGTGCTATGGCTATGAACATAAAGACGGATACAAATATCTTATGATCAGCAATATTGCCATCCCAATGATCATGTCCCTGGTGGCCATGGTCGTGGCTGTGGTCGCCTATTAAAAGTATTGAAAAATGTATGTGACCAGCCCTTTGGCCAAAGGGCTGGTCACATGCTGAAAGGAAGTTTTAACATGGATCGAACTCGATACCCCCTTCTCACCAGCCCCATCCAGATTGGCGGCGTCACCCTCCGCCACCGGATGTGCGCCGCCCCCATGGGGGCCACCGACATCACGCCGGACTGCTGTCCCGGGCCCCGGTCGGTGGGCTTCTACGAATTGCGGGCCAAGGGCGGGGCCGCCTCGGTCACCGTCAGCGAGCTGGTGGTCCACCCGGAGACGGACGGTTCCCACATGCTCCACCTGGACCTGGCTACCCCCGGCTGCCTGGCCGCCCACACCTATACCGCCGACGCCATCCGCCGCCACGGCGCCATCCCGTCCATCGAGTTCTCTCACTCTGGGCAGTACGCCGGCACCTACCTGGCGGATAGGGCGAAGAAGGCGGCCCTGTGCCAGTACGGCCCCAGCGATGGAGTGCGGCCGGATGGTCACCCTGTCAAGGGGCTGGCGGCAGAGCAGATCGCCGACATTGTCAGAGCCTATGGGGATACCGCTGCCCTGGCTAAGCGGGCAGGTTATGAGATGATTATGGTCCACGCTGGTCACAGTTGGCTGATCAATCAGTTTCTCTCCCCCTATTTCAACCATCGCCGGGACGAGTACGGCGGCAGTCTGGAAAATCGCCTGCGCTTTGCCCGGGAGATCCTCTCCGCCGTCCGCGCCCAGGTGGGGCCGGGGTTCCCCATCGAACTGCGCATGAGCGGGTCGGAGTTGTTCGAGGGGGGCTATGACCTGGCGGAGGGCTGTGAAATCGCCCAGGGGCTGGAGGACCTGGTGGACCTGATCCATGTGTCCGCCGGTTCCTATCAGTTCGGCTTTTTTCACACCCACCCCTCTATGTTCTCTCCCCACGGAGTGAATGTCCACCTGGCGGCGGAGATCAAACGGCACGTGTCCAAGCCGGTGGCCACCATCGGGGCCATCAACGACCCGGCCATGATGGAGGAGATCCTGGAGAAAGGCCAGGCGGATGTGATCGATATGGCCCGGGAGCTGCTGGCCGACCCCTTCCTGCCCAATAAGGTAATGGCTGGACAGGAGGACAAGATCGTGAAGTGCCTGCGGTGCTTCACCTGCATGGCGGAGCGGCCCACCACCCAGACCCGCCGCTGCGCGGTGGATCCCCTCATCGGACGGGAGATCGAGGGGATGGAGGTGACGCCGGCGCCCCGGTCGAAGAAGGTGCTGGTGGCCGGGGGTGGAGTGGCTGGGTTGAAGGCCGCCATCACCGCTGTCCAGCGGGGGCACCAGGTCATCCTGTGCGAAAAGACGGACGCGCTGGGGGGCATCCTGAAAAGTGAGCAGGCCATCCCCTTCAAGCATGAGATGTACGAACTGGGCCTCACCCTGGAGCGTCAGGCCCGGGTAGAGGGGGTGGAGATTCGGCTGAACACCGCCGTTACCCCAGACTATGTGGAGCGCGAGGCGCCGGACGCCCTGATCCTGGCCGTGGGCTCCACCCCCGTCGTGCCCCCTCTGCCTGGAATTGACGGGGGCAACGTGGTGGTGGTCAACGACTACTATAAAAATAAAGATAAAATAAAGGATACCGTGGTGGTGCTGGGGGGCGGCCTAGCAGGGTGCGAGTGCGCCGTCCACCTGGCCCAGGAGGGCAAACAAGTCTACCTGGTGGAGATGCGGGACATCCTGGCTCCGGACTGCAACATCCGCCACCGGCCCATCCTGATGAAGATGATCGACGAACTGGTGACCGTCCATCTGGGCCACGCCGGGGTGGAAGTGACGGCAGAGGGCCTGCTATGCAAGGCCTCCGACGGAAGCCAAGTGCTCATCCCCGGCCAGACGGTAATATGCGCCGTGGGCCAGCGGGCCAACCGGGCGGACGCCCAGGCCCTGCACACCGCCGCTCCCTTCGTCCGGGAGGTGGGCGACTGCATCCGCCCGGCGAATATTACCAAAGCGGTGTATGAGGGGTATCACGCTGCATTGGATATTTGACTGCGCCTTCGTTCACTTGCCATCGCGGCCGATTATTTGAAATGATCGGCTGCGACCGTGTAAAAGCCTGCCGCCAAAATGCGGGATACGCTTGGCGGCAGGCTTTTGGGTCTTTTATCAAGAATCAAATCGCGTCCCGCAGTCGAAAGCAGTCAGAATATATGAATTCTGGCTAGCCTATTTTGTTTTACAGCTCTTTTTGAGCCATTATTATGGGCGCTTTCAGCTGCCCCATTTTCTGATCCTTACAGGGAATGAAGCAATCCCAGAGAGATTCATAACCCGAACCCATCTCCTACCAGGAACAAGTTCAGATTATATTGGCTTGCCATAGGTTGAGAAAAAGATACCCAGATTTATTTATGAAAGGATACATGCCTTTTAAGTCGCGCACGAATTGCTCTGCCAATTTCATGCTGATGCCTTCTCTGGCTGGCAAGTCTGTCAAATAAAATTATTAATTGTGATCTGAACTTTTATAGGCTGTCACAAAATATTTGCTTATAATATATGGCTGTATAGTATTCCCATTCAAACTCCAATAAAAAAACGATTCCCTTAAAAAGTATGACAGGATTATACAGATAGGCGGCAGGGAACAAGACAGGACAAAGCTGCAATCCCTCCACCGCAACCCAAAACCACGGATTATATGAAACCAGTGGTTTTTCCCATGGAGAAATTCTGAGCAATTTTGGATGGATCCAAATACAATGGTTATTTTTTATATTTTTTCATCCAAGACGATAAGAAGCGCTTACCATCCACAGGAACCTGAAAGATCAGTCAAACATAATATTTCACATCCCAGTTTCATTGAATACTGCCAATGGAGATCATCTATCACGTTCTTGGCCATTTTCTGAGAATACCGTTTTCCAGTCGCACGATCTGTAGAACCTATTTTTATTTAGGAAGGGGAACAGATTTGCGCCAAAGCTTTTGGGACAAGTGAGCAGGAGGCCGCGGGCTTGGAACAGTAGCCGACCAATCCACATCTTATTTTTTTGCCGTGACGCTGGACTGCGTGGTTAACAGGGTAGCGGAGGCGGAAAGTGCGCACTCCAGCGCCAGCCGGGTCACTTTGACTGGGTCGGAGATTCCATAAGCCAGCATATCGACAAATTCATCCCGGCATACGTCATAGCCGAAACTGTCCTTCTGTTCCATGAGCCGGGCCAGCAGGGCGTTCCCGTCCAGTCCGGCGTTTTCGAAGATCTGCCGCGCCGGTACGGCCAGGGCTTCCGCAACGGCCCGTGCGCCGGTTTGCTCGTCTCCTGTTAGACTGGCGGCCAGCGCCTGCACCTGAGGGATCAGATTGAGCAGGGCGGTGCCGCCTCCGGGGACGACTCCCTCCTCATAGGCTGCCCGGGCGGCATGGACGGCATCTTCCGCCCGCATTTTTCGCTCCCAAATTTCTGGTTCTGTTCTGCCGCCCACAGAAATTTTGGCTACCCCAGAGACAAATGTGGCCAAGCGCTCCCGGTAACGTTGACGGTTAAACTCATAATCGGTATGCCCAACCAGGTATTGCAGTTCCTGAATCCGATTTTGGACCATATCAGGGTTGCCCCCGGCTCCAGTGATGATGGTTTGCTGACGGGTCGCCTTCACATAGGCTGCGGTGCCCAGCATATCGCGGGTGACCTCCCGGATGTTCTCACCAAGCTCTTTGGTGATATATGTTCCGCCTGTCTGGACGGCCAAATCCTCCATACGCCATTTGCGACCTTCTCCATAAAGGGGAGCAGTGACGCACACGATATCCATATCACCTTCGATTTTATTTTTCAGGACCAGTCCCATGGCATCGCCCTCTACGCCGTCAGAGACAATCAGACAGGAGCGCTCGTCTTCTGCGGCCAAAATCAGGGCCGGAATCAGATCCTGAGGATCAGTGAATTTGGCGTCGCATAGGAGAATATAGGGGTCATGTAGTTCGGCAACGCTCTGCAGTTCATCGGTAGCCATCTTAGGAGACAGAAAGCCCCGGTCGAAAACGATGCCCTCTAGAAGTTCCATTGTAGTGTCTGTACGTTGGGAATCCTCCACGGAGATAACCCCCTCCAAGCCGACGCAATCCAATGCCTGGCCGATCATGCCACTGAGCTGCGTATCCTGGCAGGAGATCATAGCCACCTGTGCGATCTCTTCCGGAGTACGGATAGGGCGGGCACGACGAAGCAGCGTCTCAGTCGCAGTACGGGCGGCTTTTTGAATCCCACGGCGCATGGCGACCGGGTCCGCTCCGGCAGCTAGATTTCGAAACGCTGAGTGAAGTATGGCTTGCGTTAGTACAATGGCGGTGGTGGTCCCATCCCCAGCGGCGGCATTGACTTTGGAAGCAATCTCCTGAATCAGGCAAACGCCCATATTTTCAAGAGGATCATCCAGCACGAGGCTCTTGGAAATGGTCGCACCGTCATTGGTAATCAGCACGTGAGAATCGGCTCTAGCCGGATCGGAATAGCTTGCATTCTGGAGGTTGGCCTTTTGATATAAGGCCACGTTCCGGCCCTTGGGCCCCAAAGTGAGCTTAACTGTATTAGCCAGTTTATCAATACCGGCCAGCAGCCCTTGCAAGACTTGTTTGTCGTATGTCAGTTCCATATTGCTTTATCCAGGCTCCTTTAAAAGACAATATAATATCATTATAATTTGGCTGGGGGAAAAGTAAAGCTTGTGTTTCCGCAATAAACAGGATAGGAAAGCGTGCCGGAAAGGCGAGAACTGGGAGTCCAGGCCTTTCGGGATATGGCGAGCTCCCCCGCGGTATTACCAGTGGTACGATACCGACGAGGGAGCGCATCAGCGGCTGGCGCCGATTCATTCTGTTCCGAGGAGAATGAGCACGGTAGCCGGCAGATTTGTTTGATTGCACACAGAGATACCATCGCCGGGCTGACAAAGAATGCTGTCGCCGGGATGTAGCAGGACCGTTTCTGTATCTGTGGTAAAGGTGAGTTCGCCGTCCAGCATGTAGTAGATGGTTTCGGTTTGGCTATCCTGAGACGAAACAGAATACTCTGCTCTGCCGCCGGGCAAAAACACGGAACGCACCAGGGTCAAGTGACCGCCTTGACCGGAGGCTTGCAGAACAAAGGCCTTCATATCAAAGTGTCCAGGTGGAGTAAAACCGCTGGCTGCGGACAGACGGGTAATACGCATAGAATCAGACTCCCTTTCGAAAGGTCGTTCCGGGGCAGTATTCGCGGCGAAGCCCGGATAGTCAGGAAGCACACCAACCGCCATCCACCGTCAGATAGGCACCGTTGATGAACTTCGCTTCATCGCTGGCAAGATACAGCGCTGCATATGCCGCATCGACAGGTGCTCCAACACCGGGCATGGTTGCCTGCGTGCTTTTGATTCGGTGCATACAGTTCATGTTGGGTTGGCCGATGGAGGCGGAGATTTCCGTGGCCAGGGCGCCAATGGCCACCACATTGGTGCGAATTCCCTTGTCCGCATACATAAAGGCAGTGTTTTTAGACAAGGCCTCCAGCGCGGCTTTGGAAGCGCAGTACACCGCGCCGGCACTGTTCTTTTGGGCGCCTTCGGAGCCCATATTGATGATACATCCGCCGTTACCCTGGGACAGAAACACATTGACGGCCTTGCGCATGGCGCACATGGGGCCGTATACGTTGACGGCCATAAGCTGATCAAACTTTTCGTCCAGCGCGTCGCCTACGGCGGCCATATTGTCCATGATGCCTGCATTGTTTACCAGAACATCCAGCTTCCCAAATTTCTCAATGGCGAAGTCAATCATCTGCTCGTTGACTTCCTTTTGGGAGACATCGCCTACGAAAATCTCGATTTTACCAGGGGCATCCTTTAATTCTTCTGCCAACGCGTTCAGCCGCTCCTCCCGGCGGGCCACGGCGACAACATTGGCCCCTTCCTGCACAAAGAGCTCTACCATGCCTTTGCCCACGCCAGAAGATGCGCCGGTAATCACTACAGATTTATTTGTCAGTCTCACGATGATTTCCCTCCTGTTAAATGGATAAAATGCGTTTCTTTACACCCCGCTTTGGGGAGAACTATGTGGTGATTTATGAATGGAAACGATAGGTGGCCTTTTCCGTAAAAACTACGTCCATTGGATGGTCCCAGGAATCAACCGGAATTTTTTCTGCTTTCTGGCACTCAAAGGCCACTGAGGCGATACAGGCGTCTGGCCGGCAGTGAGTGAGATAACGGTCGTAGAAACCGGCACCCATTCCCATGCGGCTGCCCCACTCATCAAACACCGTACATGGACACAGGATGAAGTCCAATTCCTCCGGCCGGATGAGCCGGGAGCACTCCGGTACAGGCTCTTCAATGCCGTAGTAGCCATTTTTCCAGGCGTCTGGGCCGTTAGGATGTAGCGCAATCATCTCGGTGTCGCTCACACACAGGGGAAACGCCAGTTGCTTCCCCTGTGCGGCAGGGGACTTCTCCAACGCCTCTAATCGCACCTCGCCCCGGGTGGCTCGGTAAATGAGGACGGTTTTGGCGGCGCGGAATTCCGGGCTGCTTACGATCTGTTCCACTACCTTCTCAGACAGATGGGCGCGTTCATCTGGAGTATAGTTATCTCTGGCCTTGATTTTTTGTTGTCTCAGCCATTTTCGGAATGTGGGGTGGAACGCGGTACGGATGCTGCCGGCCATGTAAAGGGAGCCAAAGGCAATCACCGGCAGGCCGCGGCTCAGGGCGGCGGGGATAGCTTGGATCACACTATGACACACCTCTGTGGGCAACGTGCACTTGTCCTCAATAACGGCGGCCAGATCCGCTCCACTCAGGGAGCGGGGGCTGTCCGGGGTCACACACACAAAGCCGGCGGCAAAGGGTAGCAGCGTGTCCAATATCGTCCTGTAATCCTTATCTGCCAGCACACCCATTAGCAAGGTGACCTTCTGTCCAGGAAGGTAGTCCTGCAGCAACTCCGCCAGAGCCTGAGCGCACTGAGGATTGTGGCCACCGTCCAGAATGAATAGAGGGGCGAGTCCCAGCACCTCAAAACGGGCTGGCCATTCCACACGGGCAAGCCCTTCCCGGACCGCCCCTTCTGAAATATTCCAGCCGCGTCGGAGCAGTGCCAGTATGGTTTCCAGCACCACGGCGGCGTTACGCAGCTGGTGCTCACCCAGCAAGGGCAGCAGATACTCCTGCTCCCGCCAGGCAAATCGCTGACCATGTAGACCGTGGTCCAGGGGCTTGACAGTCCCCCATTTTGCCAGGTGCATAGGGACGCCTTTTTCCCGGCACACTTGAGCAATGACCTGGGTGACCTCCGGCGCGCCGTCGTAGCACACCGTACAGCAGCCCGGTTTGATGATGCCCGCCTTGGTGGCGGCGATTTCCGCCAAAGTGCTGCCCAGATATTCCGTGTGCTCCAGTCCGATATTGGTGATAACCGCCACCTCGGGCGCGTCGATGACATTGGTGGAGTCCAGCGCACCGCCCATGCCCACCTCTAGCACCACGATGTCGCAGTGTTCCTGCTGAAAGTAGACCATGGCAATGGCGGTGACCAGCTCAAATTGACTGGGATGGTCGGCCATATGATCGGCAATGGTTTGTACTTGTTCTGTGATGGCGGCAAGCCGTTCACCAGGAATATTGTGTCCCCCTATCTGAATACGCTCACAGAACTGCTGGATATAAGGGGAGATATACAGGCCGGTACGATAGCCGGCACAGCGCAGAATCGACTCCAGCATGGCGCAGGTGGAACCTTTTCCATTGCTTCCGGCAACGTGAATGAATTTAAGCTGCTTTTGGGGATCGCCCAAAGCGTGCAACAGCTCCCGCGTCCGTTCTAGGCCCAGCCGGGAAGCGCTCCAGGTATAGTTTTCAATATAAGCGACAGCTTCCTGTGGCGTCATTTCCAAAACTCCTTTTGTAGCGCAGGTTCCAGCCGAAGCACACGCCGGAGCGTGTTGACCAATTCTGGAAGGATAAGGCCGTAGGCAACCGCTTTTATAACACAGATCAAAACCCGTAAGGCCAGTACGCCGGTAATCAATGTAGGATGGTAATAGCCATAAATCTGACTGTCAATATAAAGGGCGCCTGTATTCATCAATGTAACGATGAGCTCTCCTGTTACCATCAATCCGATTGCTTGAATACGAGTCAGAGAAAAATTTTTCCACTTGGCAACAAAACCCACGAACCCACCGCACAATATATAAGGGACGATCCACAAGACGGTGGTCACAGTGACACCGTAGGAAAGGACTTGATACAGAAAGGTACCGATCCCTCCGATGGCCATACCAGCGGCCGGCCCAAAGAAGAGGGCGCCCAAATGGACTGGGATGCTCTCAAAGGTAAATTTAATATTGACGAAGGTTAAGGAAAAATAGGCCAGTACAAAACATATGGCGGCTAGCATTGCGTTGATGACAAGCTGTTTTACTTTGTTCGTTCTCATATTGAATTTACTCCTTTCGAATATTGCCACGAAAGGAGTGTGATCTCCCAGGGTGGCAGCGGATGCGGGGCAGCATCGCACACACAAGGTGTTTCGTCCGCGGGCGACCTCCCATCCCACGGCACTTGACGCGCTGGCCCTACTCTGTCAGATTTTCCAAAAGTATCGGTTGCGTTTAAAAGCGGAGCTTCTTCCAACGGCAGTCCACTGGCTGCGCCGGCGTATTCACGGGCAGGAAAGGCGGATTGCTTTGCCAGCCCCGCCCTCCGAAAGATTGTTTGTCATCAGGCCGCATATGCCATCTCCCACTGCTGCGGGAAACCCATGTCTGCGCCTTTGCCCCATTCCAGCCCGAAACCCAGCACAGTGGTTTGCCCAGGACCGATTTGCGATTGACGGCACCCTCCTTTCCCTATCCCTGCTTCCCGCCTGACAGGAACTGCCGCGCCAGGGGGAAGAGTACTCCTCCTGCTGCGTTGCCCAGGGTGATGACGATGAGCCGCAGGAAGGCGTCGACGCTCCAGGCCCCGGCCATGGTGAAATAGAACATGTCAGCTACGCAGTGCTCATATCCGCACAGAATAAATACCATCACCCCGAAGAACAGGGACAGATATTTCCCGATTTGATGAGGGTTTTGGCTAAAGCCCTCCACAGCGATGTAAATAAAAATGTTGCACAGAACGCCGAGCAGGAACAGACTCAGCCAGCTGTCACCGAGTTTGGCCGCGCATACGCTCTGGGCCCGCGCCACTAAATTATCGGCACTGCGGGTGGCCTGGACCAGCAGCCCTAATATCACAGTCCCAGCCAAATTGCCCAGCCAGATCAGCGGAAGATTTGCAGCATAAATTTTATCCCGTTGAAACACATAGCACACCTTGCCGGTGAATAGGCTCAAGCCCATAGTACAGATGGTGAACAGTCCCACGGTGAAGAACAGGGCGCCCAGTATATTGCTCTCCAGGGAGAGAAAGGCCACGCCGCCCAGGGCAATACAGACACCGCCCCAAATACCGGAGACAAAGGTCCTGAAATAACCCATTCTGCCTACCCCTTATACCAAGGTGCGGTGGGCGGCTTCCACCACATGGCTGATGAGCACGCTGGTGGTAACGCTACCCACGCCGCCGGGTACCGGGGTGATAGCGTCCACGATGGGCTCCACTTCTTCATAGACCGCGTCTCCCGCAATGGTGCCCAGGCCACCTTTGGCATTGGGCTTTTTTTCATCCCAGTTGATGGATACGTCGATGACCACCTGTCCGGGCCGGACATAATCCTGGGTCAGGCTGCCCAGCACACCGGCGGCGGAAACGAGGATATCCGCCTGGCGGGCAATGGCGGGGGTGTCCACCGTTTTGGTATGGCAGATGGTGACGGTGGCGTTTTCCGCCAGTAGCATCATGGCCACCGGCTTGCCCACCACCAGGCTGCGGCCAATGACCACTGCCCGCTTGCCCTTGGGGTCGATGCCGTAATGGTGGAGGATCTCCATACAGGCCTGAGGGGTGCAGGGGGCAAAGCCCAGATCCTTCCCAGTGAACACCCCAGCATTGGACAGGTCCGTCATGCAGTCTACGTCTTTTTCCGGGCGCAGGTGGTTGCAGATCTTATCTTGCTCCCCCCTTAAATGGAGGGGCAGGGGACGAAACAGGAGACAGCCGTGGATGGAACCATCGGCGTTGACCTGGTCGATGGTCTCTATGAGGCGCCCCTTGCTCACATCTCCTGGGAGTAGGAATTTCTGGACCTCTACCCCGATGAGAGCGGCCCGGCTCTCGGCACCCTTTTCATAGGCCAGGTCGGATGGATTTTCCCCACAGCGGATGATGGCCAGCTTGGGGGATATCCCCTTCTCTTTGAGTGCGGCTACCCGTTCTTGGAGCCGCTGGTTCATGGCGGCGGTGACCTCTTTACCCAACAGTTGCTTCGCCATTCCATCAGCCTCCCGATTTTGCGTATAGTCCGCGCATGATATCCTCGAAGATCCGGTCAGCCAGCCCACCGTATTCCTCCAGCATGTCCAAGCATTTCTTATTGGTCTTCCAGGCCAAGGTCCGGTCTTGCAGCGTCTTGGTGTTGATGAATACATTCAGAGAAGCGGCCTGGAGGGCCGCCTTTACCAGAGCCGCAGCGCACCCTGCGTCGGATATGGCCAGCCTGGAGCCCTTTTCCGCCAGCACGGTGATGACTTTCAGGCTGTCGCAGCACAGTTCCATGATACGCATAGGCGCCTGACAGGCGGCAATGGTGGCTTTCTCCAGCGTCTGGGCGCGGTCGGGGGCGTCCTTGGGGATGCCATAGGCATGGGCCAGAGGGACAAAACCCTCTGCATCCGCCGACACCTGGTCCAGAAGCTGCCCCTGAAGATCGTCGCATTGGGACATCAGAGACCTGATTTTCTCTTCCACATCGGCATATTTTTTCTTGCCCACCGTGAGGGAGCCTACCATGTGGCCCAGTGCAGTGCCGACCGCGCCCACCAGGGCCGCGGCCCCCCCGCCCTGGCCCACGA
>URQA01000048.1 GCA_900549885.1 uncultured Eubacteriales bacterium
ATCCTCCGGCCGGCCCGGGCTGCTCGGGTCAGTTGCCTCTGGGCGGGGCGGCCTTAGGCCACCTGTACGCCCTCCACAAAGTAGTTCATGCTGCCGGTAATGACGGCGTCCTCCACGCTCGGGCCGCCGGCGGCCACGATCTCAGTGCCGTCGTTGGTCATCAGGGGGGCGTCCTCCTGCTCCACAGAGGCGGTGCCGTCCTCATTGACCGTGACGTGCAGCTTCACGCCGGAGAACACGTCCCACTGGCCGGAAACGATAAGCTCACGCACCGCGTCCACGGCGGCCTGGGTGCCTGCGGCGCAGTTTTCCGTCAGGGGGCTGATGTCCACAAAGCCCTCAGCCAGACCGGCGTAGTAGGCCGGGCCGCCCATGGCGGTGACAAACTGGTCGGCGCTGTTGTTCATGGCGGTCTCAATGGCCTTCTGATAGTAGACGTTCCAGTTCCAGATGGGGGCAGTCAGGTGAGCATCGGGGGCGTCTGCGGTCATGTCAGAGTTGTAACCGCAGCCGTATACCCCGGCGTTGGCGGCCGCCAGCTGGGGCTGGGCGGAGTCGCAGTGCTGGGCGATGACGCAGCAGTTGTAGGTGTTGATCAGCTCCTCGGCGAAGGCATACTCGTTCTGCTCGTCCGCCCAGGCGCCCAGCTCCTTGACATAGACGGTGGCCTCGGGGTTGACAGACAGCACGCCCATGGTGAAGCCGTTGATGCCGGAGCAGGTCTCAGCGTACTGGGTGCCGTAGGCGGAGACGTAGCCGATGCTGTTATTGCCTTCCTCCAAGCTCTTCAGGCCGGCGGCCACGCCAGCCAGGTAGCGGGCCTGGTAAATGCGGCCGAAGTAGTTGTTGAAGTTGGTTTCGTTGCTCTTATAGCCGGTGGCGTGAGAGAAGATCACCTCGGGATACTCTTCCGCCTTATCGGCCAGGGCGTCGATGTAGCCGAAGGAGATGCCGAAGATAATATTGCAGCCTTCGCCCACCAGGGTGTCCACTGCGGTGGACACGGCCTCATAGTCCTCAGCCACCTCATCCACGATCACCAGCTGGCTGTCTACATCCAGGCCCAGGTCCTTCATGGCAGTGGTGATGCCGTTGTTGTGGGCGTAGGTGTAGCCGGCGGTGTCGTTCTTGCTGTTGATATAAATGGCGCCCACCTTGAAGTCGGCGTTGGTGCCGTCAGGCTCACTGCTCTGCTCCCCGGCAGGGCTGGAGCTGTCCGGGGCGTTGCTCTGCCCGTTGTTACCAGCGTCGTCGCTGCCGCAGGCGGCCAGGGCGAAAGCCATCATGGCGGCCATCATAAGGGCCAAAAGTCTTTTCTTCATGTCTTTGTTTCCTCCTTAGAATTCTACCCATTCGATCCATCTATCATTACAGACCGGCCTTATCTGACCGGGTTGTAATCTAAACAGCTGCGTCATTAGCAAAACTCAATGCCGCCCGCCCCCATGGACTTAATCCGGGCCAGGGATTCCACCCGGACACCCATGCCGCGGATGAGGTCGCCGCCGGTCTGAAACGCCTTTTCCACGGCAATGCCCGCACCCACCAGGGTGGCCCCCGACTCCCGTACCAGCTGGATCAGCCCCTGCAGGGCCGCCCCTTTGGCCAGGAAGTCATCAATAATCAAAACCCGGTCGCCCGGGTTCAAAAACTGCTTGGCTACTATAATATCATAGACCCGGCCGTGTGTAAAGGACTCTACCTTGGCCGTGTACACATCTCCGGCAATATTTTTGGTCTGGTTCTTCTTGGCAAATACCACCGGCACGTGGAATTGCTGCGCCGCCAGGCAGGCGATGCCGATGCCGGACGCCTCGATGGTGAGGATTTTCGTCACATGGTCCGCCGCAAACAGCTTGGCCCACTCCCGGCCCATCTCGGCAAAAAGCTCCACATCCATCTGGTGGTTCAGGAAGCTGTCCACCTTGAGCACGTCTCCGTCCTTGACTACCCCATCCCTTCGGATGCGGTCTTCCAGCAGTTTCATGCCTTCGCCTCATTTCCCCTTTTAATGCCAACATTGTAACAAAAAATACGAGGGTATGCCATTTGATTTTTTGCACATATTTTCTTGTGGCATCCTCTTTTTTCTGATACAATATTGACACTTCACAATGAGATTTGTCGTGCTGAAAGGGAGTTCTGTCCACATGACGAAAAAAAAGCTGATTCAGGAGTTCCTGCTCATGACCTTTGGCACCGCCTTGGTGGCCATCGGCACCTATGTGTTCAAATTTCCCAACAACTTTTCCACTGGCGGCGTCACGGGCATGGCGGTCATTCTATCCTCCGTTTTTCCCGCCATTAGCTCGTCCACCTACGCGGCAGTCATCAACCTGCTGTTTTTGGTGCTGGGCTTTGCTGTGCTCAACCGGGGCTTTGGACTGCGCACGGTGTACTGCTCAGTGCTGTTCTCCGGGATGCTGTCCCTGATGGAATGGCTGTTTCCTATGACCTCTCCCCTGACAGATGAGAAAATTCTGGAGCTGTTTTTCGCCATCATCCTTCCCGCCCTGGGTTCCGCCATTCTATTTAACCTGGAGAGCTCCACCGGGGGCACCGACATCCTGGCCATGATTTTGAAAAAATACTCCAGCCTGGATATTGGCAAGGCCTTGCTGTGTGTGGATGTGCTCATCGCCGCAGCCACTTTTTTGGTGTTCGACGCGGAAACGGGCCTGTGTTCTATGCTGGGCCTGACCCTGCGCAGTGTACTGGTGGATACGGTTATCGAGTCCCTTAACCGGAGAAAGAATTTTATCCTGGTCACTTCTCTTCCGGAGGAGGTATGCGGTTATATCACCCATACCCTCCACCGCTCTGCCACCTGCTGGGAGGCGGAGGGCGCCTATTCCCATGAAAAGCGCTGGGTGGTAATGGCCGCCCTGTCCCGCATCCAGGCGGTGGCCTTGCGCCGCTACCTCAAGGTGCTGGATCCCCATGCTTTTATTCTCATCACCAACTCCAGCGAGATTTTCGGCAAGGGCTTCCTCCGAGCCTAAGAGCCCCGCGTCTTTCCTTTGGCTGTGTTTCCAAATGCCTCTGAGAGCCTTAGCCCTTTCTCGATCCGCTGCTTCTCTTCGCCTCTCTTCGTGGGTTTTCTCCTTCATTTCGTGGTATAATTTGGCAAAACCATGCAGGAGGCGGCAGATATGGCGCTGTTTCGAAAACACGAAGGCCGGCAGGTGCTGGAGCTGCCTGTGGACGCCCTCGCCCCCAACCCCAACCAGCCCCGGAAGCACTTTTCTCAGGAAGAGCTGAATGAGCTGGCTGATTCCATCTCTCAGCTGGGTGTTATGCAGCCCCTCACGGTCCGGCGCAGGGACCGTGGTTGGGAGCTTATCGCCGGAGAGCGCCGCTGGCGGGCCGCTCAATTGGCCGGACTGTCTACCGTGCCATGCCTGGAAGTATCCGCCACAGATGAAGCCTCTTCCCTTATGGCCCTAGTTGAAAATCTTCAGCGCAAGGATCTGGATTTCTGGGAAGAGGCCTTGGCTCTGCGCCGCCTAGTGGACAATTACCAGTTATCCCAGGAAGAGGTGGCCCGGCAGGTGGGCAAGTCCCAGTCCGCCGTAGCAAATAAGCTGCGCCTGCTCAAGCTTCCTACGGATGTACTGGACAGTCTGCGCGCCGCAGGCTTGTCTGAGCGGCACGCCCGGGCCCTGCTTCGCCTGGAAGGTCCGGAGCTTCAGCGGCAGGCCGCCGCCCATGTGATTCGTCATCAACTCACCGTAGCCCGGACGGAAGAATATGTCGAGCGCCTGACCCGCCCTGCCAAAAGCCGCCGTCCCTTTCCCCTTTACCGCACAAAGGATGTGCGGCTGTTTCTCAACACCATCCAGCGGGGGCTGTCCATTATGAACTCCGCCGGAGTAGCCGCTCAATGTGGCCGCCAAGAGACCGATCAGGAGATTCTGCTTACCATTCGAATTCCCAAACAGGCAGCTCCGGTATCCTCCGGACGCGCTAAAAAAAACTAATACCGCCTTTCCCCCTCTCTCCCTCCTTTTCCCCGGATGTTTCACGTGAAACACCCGGGGCTTTTTTATCCGGTGTTTCGTGGGAAGCATATCCGCCCTCTTTGCCGCTTTTGAGGATTTGACAGTTGAAATGACCAGAGGAACCAGCTATAATGTATTTTGTCCTTTTATTGTTGATTTTATGGTTCGGTCGTCTGAGACCGGGAAAAGGCGGGTACCCTATGGCTAAAACCGTTGCAATCGTCAATCAGAAGGGCGGCGTGGGCAAGACCACCACTTGTGTCAATTTGGCCGCCTCCCTCACTGCCCTGGGTTCACGGGTGCTGGTCTGCGACTTTGACCCCCAGGGCAACGCCACTTCCGGCTTTGGGGTGGATAAGAACTGCTCTCCCAATATCTATGATGTTCTCTTGGGCGCTGCAGCGGCTGAGAAGGCCGTAATCCATACCCGCTGGGCAGATGTGCTACCCTCCAACAAGTCCCTGTCCGGAGCCACGGTAGAGCTCATTGGGGTGGAGCGGCGGGAATACCGTCTGCGGGACTCCCTGGTCCAGTTGAAGGAGGGTTACGATTATGTATTCATCGACTGCCCCCCTTCCCTGGAGCTGCTCACCCTGGATGCTCTGTGCGCAGCGGACACCCTGCTGGTCCCAGTCCAGTGCGAGTACTACGCCCTGGAGGGGCTGAGCGATCTGCTGTACACCGTCCGGCTGGCCAAGCGTTCCCTGAACCCCACCCTGGAACTGGAGGGGGTGCTGCTCACCATGTACGACGGCCGCACCAACCTGTCTATGCAGGTGGCGGAAGAGGTCAAACGTCATTTTCCCGGCAAGGTGTTCGCCTCCGTCATCCCCCGGAACGTCCGCCTCAGCGAAGCTCCAAGCCATGGCAAGCCGGTGAGTGAATATGACCGCCTCTCCCGGGGGGCAGAAGCTTATGAGGCGGCGGCCAAGGAGTTCTTGACCAGAAATCAGAAGAAAAAGTAATCGTTTCACGTGAAACATCAAGACAGAAAGGAATGTGATCCTCATGCCAAAAGCCAAGGGTCTGGGCAAAGGGCTGGGCGCTCTGATGGGGGACGCCGCCCTGCAAACCCCCGAGGCTGGCTCCATTTTTCTGCCCATCTCCCAGGTAGAACCGGGCTTAAATCAGCCCCGGAAGCGTTTTGACGACGAGGCCCTAATGGATCTAGCCGACTCCATCCGGGAGCACGGCATCATCCAGCCCCTCACCGTCCGTCGGCTGTCCTCCGGCTATTACCAGATCATCGCCGGAGAGCGCCGCTGGCGGGCCGCCAAGTTGGCGGGACTGATGGAAGTACCCGCCGTCATCATCGAGGCGGACGACAAAAAGGTGTTGGAACTGGGCCTCATTGAAAACCTCCAGCGGGAGGACCTGAACCCTATGGAAGAGGCGGAGGGCTACCTGGTGCTGCTCACCGACTTTTCCATGACTCAGGAGGAGGTGGCCAAACGGATGGGAAAGTCCCGTCCCGCCATTGCCAACGCCCTTCGCCTCACCTCCCTTCCCCCCGCAGTCCGGGAAATGCTGGTAGACGGCAGGCTGTCCGCCGGCCATGGCCGTGCAGTGCTCATGGTAGAGGGGGAAAAGGCCCAGACCGCCTTTGCCCAGCTCATTGCGGATCAGGGCCTGTCGGTCCGGCAGGCGGAGTCCGCGGCAAAAAAATTTACTTTGGAGCCAAAAGAAAAAAAGGAAAAGCCCGCGGATGAGAACCGCATCTACATCGCTGAAGTGGAAAAATCTCTCTCCGGTCGTCTGGGGCGGAAGGTGAGCATTACCACTGGCCGAAAAAAGGGCCGTCTGGAGCTGGAATTTTACGATGTAGATGACCTGAACGCCCTGCTGGACCTGCTGGAGACATTGCCAGTTTCCGCTGCTACGGCCAAAGGCCAGGGGGGGGCGCAGCATGGCTGATCAGATCAAGGAGCAGGACCCCAAGCAGGCTACGCCGGCAGACAGTTCCTCCGACCAGACTCAGGCCGATCCCTCCCCTTCCAGCGAACTTAAAGAAGAAGATTCGAAAAAGCACGGCCCCCGCCGCACCTCTGTCTTTCTCTATCTGGCGGTCCTGTTCGCCGCCGCCTTTACAATGTTGTTTATGGCCTATCTTATGCAGCAGCGGGCCAACGACGCGGCTATCGATTCCCTTCAGGACTCGCTGACCTCCTTTGAGTCCATCGACGAGCTGCTCAATGAAAACCAGGAGCTGCGAAGGGAAAACGAGTCCCTGGAGAATCAGGCAGCGGAATTGGAAGAGCAGCTGCACCAGGCCCAGGATTCGGCCGATTCCTGGCGGCAAAAATATGACGACCAGACCCAGCAGCAGAAGGAATCCCAAGCGGACGCCCGCACCTGGCAGGCTCTCTGGCGGATCGAATACAGCTACCGGGAGGGCGATCTGAAGGCATGCGCCGAGCAATACGCCGCGCTAAGCGCTTCCAAGGACTACGCTCCGCCGAAAGAGAGAGACGTTTTCTCCCGGTTCCAGGAGATTTTTGACGAGCTGGTGGAGAAAGGCTATCTGGACGAAGCCCTCCGCTCCTCCCTTTTCCCCGAACCAACAGAGGGCTGAAACCGGCTTTGTTTCACGTGAAACAAGAGAGGAGGCATCCCCTTGGCTAACCACCCCACTCCACTGGAAGAAGAGGACATCATCGAACAGACCATCCACCGGGAGCTGGCCCGGCAGAAGCTCCCCTCCGCCCGGTCCCAGGCCGTCTTTGAGCCGGAGGACTCCACGGCGGAACCGCCGGGAGACGGCCACGAAGCCCCCGCCCCGGCCGCCCGGTGGTCTGCCCGCCTCCTGCCCTGCTTCACGGTGCTGTTTGGGGCGGCGTTCTGCATCCTGTTGGTGGCCTACCTGTTCCAGTTACGACAGGATAACGCCCGGTACACCCAGCTAGAAGAAGATCTGGCCTCTATCGAGTCCATGCTCCAAACCCGTGATCCCATGGCGCAAGAGATCGGGGAACTGGAACAGGAAGTCTATATTCTGACGGAATCCAATTCCGCCCTATATGACCGACTCCAGGAAACTACGATGGAAGCCATGGCCTTCCGGATCCTGTGCTATGGAGAAATCTACCTCAATACCCGGGATTATTACAATGCCACCCTCGCCGTCATGACCATCCCCATTGCCGAGATGATCCGCTATTGGGAGGAATACGACAGCTTCCATCAGCAATACTCCACCACCGATTCGCCCGCCTTTCTCCCGCGGTATCAACATTTGCTGGATGTTTTGACCGCGAAAGACTACCTGATCATCGAGCCAGGAGAGGATGGCACACTGACGGCGTCCTACGGCGAAGCGGCCATGCGCCTTCTCGCCTCGGACAGCTCTTCTGAGGGCGGCTGACCATAGGGATGCAGCCCTCAGCCCCAACCTTACCCCTGGCCCACTGACTGACGACGCATGGGGGCCGTTCTGTCAAATCCGACCCGCCGCGTTGGTATGCCTTCAGTCGACGGTTACCCACAGGCCTCAGATAAATCATATGAAAAATGTAGGTGAAAAACAATGCTGGACATCAAATTTATCCGGGAAAACCCGGAAGCCGTAAAGGAAAATATCAGAAAGAAATTCCAGGATGAGAAGCTCCCCCTGGTGGACCAGGTCATTGAGCTAGACCGCCGCAACCGGGACGCCATGACCGAGGCGAACAACCTCCGCTCTGCCCGGAACACCCTTAGCAAGCAGGTGGGCATGCTCATGGGCCAGGCCAAGAAGGACCCCTCCAAGCTGGCGGAGGCCGAGGCTGCCAAGGCCCAGGTGAAAGCCAACGCCGACCGCCTGGCGGAGCTGGAAAAGCAGGAGGACGAGCTGGCCAGAGAGATCCGCAGGATTATGCTGCTCATCCCCCAGATGATCGACCCCTCCGTTCCCATCGGCCCGGACGACTCCGCCAATGTGGAGGTCGAGCGGTTCGGCGAGCCGGTCACTCCCGACTTTGAGGTACCCTATCACACCGAGATTATGGAGCGGTTTGACGGCGTGGATATGGATGCCGCTGGCCGGGTGTCCGGAGCTGGCTTCTATTACCTCATGGGAGACATCGCCCGGCTCCACTCTGCCGTGCTGGCCTACGCCCGGGACTTCATGATCAACAAGGGCTTCACCTACTGCATTCCTCCCTTCATGATCCATGGCAACGTGGTGGAGGGCGTTATGAGCCAGACGGATATGGACGCTATGATGTACAAAATCGAGGGGGAGGATTTGTACCTCATCGGTACCAGCGAGCACTCCATGATCGGCAAGTTCATCGACCAGATCATCCCCGAGGACGCTCTGCCCCAGACCCTCACCTCCTATTCTCCTTGCTTCCGCAAGGAAAAGGGCTCCCACGGCATCGAAGAGCGGGGCGTGTACCGCATCCACCAGTTTGAAAAGCAGGAGATGATCGTGGTCTGCAAGCCCGAAGAGTCCATGGACTGGTACGAGAAGATGTGGCGCTACTCCGTGGAGCTGTTCCGCTCCCTGGACATCCCCGTGCGCCAGCTGGAGTGCTGCTCTGGCGATCTGGCCGATTTGAAGGTAAAATCCTGCGACATCGAAGCCTGGTCCCCCCGTCAGCAAAAGTATTTTGAAGTGTGCTCCTGCTCCAACTTGGGGGATGCCCAGGCCAGACGGCTGAAGATGCGGGTTAAGGGCGAACGGGGCACCTACCTGCCCCACACCCTGAACAATACCGTGGTGGCGCCCCCCCGAATGCTCATCGCCTTCCTGGAAAACAACCTCCAGGCGGACGGCTCGGTAAAAATTCCAGAGGTGCTCTGGCCCTATATGGGCGGTACTCAGGTGCTGGTACCCAAGCACGAATAATTTCCCTTGACATGAAGCTCTTTCCCTTTCCTAGCCCAAAAAATAATTTTGTCAGTAAAGAAGGGATTCCACGATGAAGAAATTTTGGAGAGAATTCAAGGAGTTCATCAATAAGGGCAATGTCCTGGGCCTGGCGGTGGGCGTTATCATTGGCGGCGCCTTTTCCACCATCACCACCTCTCTGACGAACGACATTATCATGCCCATCGTGTCCATCTTCCTGGGAGGCGTAGACTTTTCCACCATGAACCTCGCCCTGCCCACCTTCTTTCCCGTGGCAGATGAGGCCGTCCCCAACACCCTCAACTATGGCAATTTTATCTCGGCAGTCATCAACTTTCTCATCCTAGCCTTGGTCGTCTTTCTCATCGTCAAAGCAGTGAACAAAGCCATGTCTCTGACCAAAAAGAGGGAGGAAGAGACCCCTCCTCCTCCCCCGGCTCCTTCCAACGAAGAAGTGTTGCTGACAGAAATTCGTGATCTGCTAAAGGCTAATTCTGACAAATCAGAGAAATAATTTCATTTTTCTCTCCGCTACTATTTTCAAGAAAGGAAAGCTGTGCCATGAAAAAGTCCTGCAAGCTCTTATGTGCCGCCGCAGCCATCGCCGCCCTGGTCCCCTATTCCCACACCAGAGACATCGCCACTGGGGAAGCCACGTTCCAGGCTCTGCTCTGGAAACTCCGCCGGATTCCAAATGAGAATGGCGACACCCATTATGAAATTTCCCTCGGCCTTCACCTCCCTGGACGCAGAGCACAAGAACAGGATCTCTATGACGATGATGCCCTGCTGCACAGCGGCAAAGCAAAGGAATGAAAAAACACCATGGAAACACGCGATCCCAATCAGAAGCAGGAGACCTCTTCCTCTTATACCCCTGCTTCCTTTGAGAAGCGGACGGCGGCCTGGATGGGAGTGGCTTACATGGTCATGGTGCTGTTCACCATCACCTTCGCCATTTTCACCGGGGGTAAGGAGCTGCCCGGTACCTTTCCCTTATTTCTTGTGCCAGCAGCAGTAGCCGTGGCGGTGATCGCCATTTACCGCCAGCGAAAGGGGACCGCCCTGGGCGGTCTGCCCGGCACAGTGATCATTGTGCTGCTGTGCGCCGCTGCCCTGCTCCTGGGGCTGTGGCTGGGCGTCCCAGCCCTGATCCACGCCCTGCAAAACGCCTATACCTAAGGAGCGCGCCATGATGAAAGAACTCATCCGCTCTGGTCTGGAGCAGCTGGGGCTGACCCCCTCAATACCCGCCCAAGCGCCGGAACAGTTGGCCCAATATGGCCAGGCCCTTATCGAAAAAAACCAGGTGATGAATCTCACCGCCATCACTGAGCCCCGGGATGTGGCCACCCTCCATATGCTGGACTGCGCCCCTTTGCTGGCGTGTGGCCGGTTTTCCGGAAGGACCCTTATTGACGTGGGGACTGGAGCGGGCTTTCCCGGCTTGGCGCTGAAAATTCTGGTTCCCTCCCTGGAGGTCACGCTGCTGGACAGCCTGCAAAAGCGGCTGGACTGGCTGGATGAGACAGCGGATAGCCTGGGGCTGGAGGGCGTGCACACCCTCCACGCCCGGGCGGAAGAGGCCGGCCGCGCCCCCGCACTCCGGGAAGCCTTTGACTTTGCCGCCGCACGGGCGGTGGCCGATCTGCGACTGCTGTGTGAGCTGTGCTTGCCCTTTGTCAAGGTTGGGGGGCGCTTCCTGGCCATGAAAAGTGTGGAGTGCGGCCAGGAGCTGGACGCCGCTCTTCCCGCCATCCAGGCGCTGGGCGGCCAAGCGGCGGGCTACTATGATTACACCATCCCCCACACCCAGGTGACCCACCGGGTGGTGGTGGTGGACAAGGTATCCCCCACTCCATCCGCCTATCCCCGACGGTGGGCAAAGATTCAGAAGTCGCCCCTTTGACGGGAAAAGCCCGTTTTCATGCCAAGTGGCGCCGTCGGCAGAGGTTTTCCAGATTTTTTGGATAATCTGGCCAAAATTATATTGCTATCTTTGGTAATTCGTGATATCATTTTCATACTGGGAGGAAATGAGCCTATGGGTACCGTCATCATGGTCACGTCCGGTAAGGGAGGAACGGGAAAAACGTCCTTAACCGCCGGCGTGTCCTCCTGCCTGGCCGCCCTGGGCCGGCGAGTACTGTGCGTGGACTTGGACATCGGCCTGCGCAACTTGGACATTGCCCTGGGGCTGGACGACCGAGCGGTGATGGACTTCACCGACGTCATGGAGCTGCGTTGTCCCCTGCTCACCGCTGCCACGGAGCACCCTCGCATCCACGGGCTCTACCTGCTCACCGCCCCGTTAGTCCTGCCTGAGCCGGACATCCAGAGTTTTCGCCAGCTGATGGCGGAAGCCCGGGAGTATTTTGACTATATCTTTATGGACTCTCCTGCCGGGTTGGGTGATGGGTTCCAACTGGCCATGGCCGCCGCGGACCGGGTCATTGTGGTGTCCGCCACCGACCCCGCCGCCCTCCGGGACGCCCAGCGGACGGTGGCGGAGCTGCTGCCCCAGGTCAGCGAAATCCATCTGGTCATGAACCGGGTGCAGCCCAAACTCATTCGCAAACTGCGCACCTCCATTGATGAGGCGATGGATACCGCCGGCCTGCCGCTGCTGGGCATCGTACCAGAGGACAAACAGGTGATGCTGGCCGCTGGGCAGGGCCTTCCTCTGGTCCTTTACGCCCACAAGGACGCCGCCAGAGCCTATTTGAATATCGCCAAGCGGCTGATGGGAGCCAAAGTCCCTTTGCTGCGCATCCATTGACCGTCCATCGGTCAGAAAGGAAGGATTCCCGTGAATATTGCCCTGATGAGCCATGACAACAAAAAGGAGCTGATGGTGCAGTTCTGCATTGCCTACTGCGGTATCCTCTCCAAACACACCGTCTGCGCCACCAACCGCACTGGCAAGCTGGTGGCGGAGGCCACCGGACTTCCAGTACAGCTGTTTTTGTCCCATGCCCACGGCGGTAGCCAGCAGATTGGGGCACGTATCTCCTACAATGAGATCGACATGGTTATTTTCTTCAATGATCCCCACTCCACGGAACTGGATGACGACCTGAGCTATATTGTCAAGCTGTGCGATCAGCACAATGTCCCCATTGCCACCAATGCGGCCAGTGCGGAAATGCTGATCCATGGCCTGGCCCGGGGCGACTTGGACTGGCGGGATATCGTCAATCCCAAAAAGGCCCCGCTGAAAGTCTGAACAGTTTTCAGCTTTCATCCGCGAAGAAGCTGGATGAGTACCGCCCACACCGCTGGACAGAGAGAGTACAAACGCGCGAAGATAGACACACAAAGGGAGCGTTCTAAACCGGGAATTGCAGGGCAATTCTCTTTGGAACGCGGTCGGCCATGTGCCCAATTCGAGCGCGACAACTGCTGAGAGTACTCACAGCAAAGAGGACGGGAAAGACGCCGGTGGAGCGGGCCCGGAGACGGGTGCGGTTCCCTTCCCGCAGCAGAAGGTAAAGGGCGGAGCATATTATGTCCCGCTGAAAATGGGTGGCACCACGAAGTGTTGCGTCGGCAATGCTCTCGTCCCATGGAACCGATGAGGCTCATGGGGGGAGAGCATTTTTCATTTTGACGCCTTTGCCCGGTAGAATTCCCTCCAAAAATGGAATATATAGAGATTATATTACAAGGAGTTATGAAAATGGCAAGACAAAAACCCCGTACCCTGTCTGGCTTTATGGAACTGCTGCCAGAGAAACAGGTACAGTTTGACCGCATGATGGAGCTGCTGCGCCGCTCCTATTCCCTCTACGGTTTCACCCCGCTGGACACTCCCATCATTGAAGCCAGCGAGGTGTTGCTGGCCAAAGCCGGAGGAGAGACAGAAAAGCAGATCTACCGCTTCACCAAGGGAGATACCGACCTGTCCCTCCGCTTTGACCTAACCGTCCCTCTGGCCAAATATGTGGCCCTTCACTATGCCGAGCTGTCCTTCCCCTTCCGCCGCTTCCAGATCGGCAAGGTCTACCGGGGAGAGCGGGCGCAGCGGGGCCGGTTTCGGGAGTTCTATCAGGCAGACATCGACGTGATCGGCGACGGCAGGCTGGACATTACAAACGAAGCGGAGATTCCCGCCATTATCTACAACACCTTCACCGCCCTTGGCCTGCGCCGCTTCCAGATCCGGGTCAACAACCGGAAAATTTTGAACGGCTTTTACGCCATGCTGGGCCTGACGAACAAGGCCCCCGACATCATGCGCACGGTGGACAAGCTGGACAAAATCGGTCCGAACAAGGTGAAGGAGCTGCTGCTGACGGAGGACATCGGCCTGACCGGAGAGGCGGCGGACGAGATCCTCAAGTTCATCGCCATCCAGGGGGACAACGGCCAGGTGCTGACCGCCCTGGAGGGCTATCGGGGCCGAAACGAGCGATTCGACCAGGGGCTGGACGAGCTGACCACCGTGGTGAAATATCTGGCCGCCTTCGGGGTCCCGGAGGACCACTTCGCCGTGGATCTGACCATCGCCCGGGGCCTGGACTACTACACCGGCACTGTGTATGAGACAACTATGCTGGACCACCCGGAGATCGGTTCCATCTGTTCCGGCGGCCGATATGATAACCTTGCGGAATATTATACAGATAAACAACTCCCTGGCGTTGGAATTTCCATTGGCCTGACCAGATTGTTCTATGTACTCAGTGAACAGGGCATGCTGAATGGAGACATGAACACCGCCCCCACCGACGTACTCATCCTCCCTATGACCGACGACCTCTCCCCCGCCATCTCCTTTGCCTCCCGGCTGCGCCAGGCGGGGATCCGCACCCAGCTGTACACCGAACAGAAGAAGTTCAAGCAGAAAATGAGTTACGCCGACAAGCTGGGGGTACCCTATGTGGTGTTTCTCGGCGAGGATGAAGTCCGTCAGGGGGCCGTCTCCGTCAAGGACATGATCAGCGGGGAACAAAACACGCTTCCCCTGGACCAAGCCGTGGTCCATATGAAAAACGATTTGGCCGTTCGGGCTGCCCTGCTGCCTATCCGGGAGCCGGATCGGGACTGACCGCTTTCCCAAACCCGCCCGCGCAACCTGCCGGCCATCATGTTCCACAGGAGGACCGATGTCATGACCAAGAGAAAATATGTCGTTCTCATTGTCATCCTCGTGCTCGCCCTCGCCCTGGCCGCCTTTTGCCTGTGGTATACCCGGCCCATGACCTTTGACCATCTTTCTCCGGAGGTGGACCTGCCAGCCTGTCAGGAGATCAAGGTTGATGCAACCTATCACAACGCTTCCCATGACCGGGACGAATATGAACTGACCATCTCCCCGGATGATCCTGCCTTTGACCAGCTGCTGTCCCTTCTGGAACACCAGACCTACCGCCGTTCCCTGCGGAACCTTCTACCCCAGACCAGCCGGACCGTCTCCCTGCAGCCGGGAGATTTCCAGTGGCACATTATCCTGGAATACGAAGAGGCTGTGCTTTTTCCAGACGGGACCTGGGGAAAAGGAGCGCTTCTGCAATTCCATAGCTTCTATGATGGAACCCTCGACGTCTCCTTTGCCGGAAATCATTGGCAGGCCGTTGTACCAAAACAGGAGCAATGGTTGTCTGATCTCATGCAGCTCATTCTGGACGCATGAGTGTCTCCCGGTTTTACAAAACAATCCGTATTTTATAAAAATAACAATACTATTTGGAGTTGATTATTATGGTTCAATCCCGTACCCACACCTGCGGTGAGCTGCGCATGGAGCATGTGGGCCAGACCGTCACCCTGGCCGGCTTCCTGGAAAACGTCCGGGAAGTGGGGCAGAATTTTGCCTTTGTGGTCCTGCGGGACTTCTACGGCGTCACCCAGGTGGTCATCGAGACCGAGGAAATGATGGCCGCCGTCAAGGGACTCAATAAGGAGTCCACCATCCAGGTCACCGGCCTGGTACGGGAGCGGGACAGCAAAAATCCCAAGCTGCCCACAGGCGACATCGAGGTGGTACCCACCGAAATCAAAGTGCTGGGCCGCTGCCGCCACAACGAGCTGCCCTTCCCCATCAACCGCAGCCGGGAGGCGGACGAAACCCAGCGGCTGAAATACCGCTACCTGGACCTACGCAACCCCGAGGTGAAAAACAACATCATCCTGCGCTGCAACGTGGTGGCCGCCCTGCGCACAGCCATGCTGGGCGAAGGATTTTTGGAAATCACCACCCCTATCCTCACCGCCTCCTCCCCCGAGGGCGCCCGGGACTACCTGGTGCCCAGCCGGAAGCACCCGGGCAAGTTCTATGCTCTGCCCCAGGCGCCTCAGCAGTTCAAGCAGCTGCTGATGGCCTCTGGCTTTGACCGCTATTTCCAGATCGCTCCCTGTTTCCGGGACGAGGACGCCCGGGGCGACCGCTCCCCCGGCGAGTTCTACCAGCTGGACATGGAGATGGCCTTCGCCAATCAGGAGGACGTATTCGCCGTTCTGGAACGGGTGCTGCCCCCCATCTTCGCCAAATATGGCGCCTACAACGTAGCCTCCACCGCCCCCTTCGTCCGCATCCCCTATCTGGAGGCCATGGACACCTACGGCTCGGACAAGCCCGACCTGCGCATCGACCTGAAGCTCCAGGACGCCACCCAGCTGCTCTCTGGCTGCGGCTTCGGTCCCTTTGAGGGCAACACCGTCAAGGCCGTCGTGGTCACGGACTTCACCGGCACCCGCAAGCAGATCGACGGGCTGTGCAGCGAGGTGGAGGTGCAGTCCGGCGAAAAGGCCTACTGGTTCCGCTACGATGAGAACGGGGACATCGTGGGCGGCATCTCCAAGTTCGTCCAGCCCATCAAGGACCAGGTGGTGTCCGCCCTGGGGCTGACAAAGGGCTGCTTCGTGGGTCTCACCGCCGGAAAGCTGCTCACCGCTCAAAAGACCGCCGGCGTCCTGCGCAGCAAGCTGGGCGCGTTCTGCCCCAACCATATGGACAGGGAGCGGTATGAGTTCTGCTGGATTGTGGACTTCCCCATGTACGAAATCGGCGAAGAATCCGGCCAGCTGGAATTCTGTCACAATCCCTTCTCCATGCCCAACGGCGGCCTGGAAATTCTGAAAAAAGCGGCGGCGGGAGAGGTAGATCCCCTGACCATCACCGCCTATCAGTATGACCTGGTGTGCAACGGCGTGGAGCTTTCTTCCGGCGCGGTGCGCAACCACGACCCGGAAATCATGATCGAGGCCTTCCAGCTGGTGCGGCTGGGGGAGGACGACGTAAAGGCCAAGTTCCCCGCCATGTACAACGCCTTCACTTACGGCGCGCCCCCCCATGCGGGCATCGCCCCTGGTGTAGACCGTATGGTGATGCTGCTGGCCGGAGAGGAC
>URQA01000049.1 GCA_900549885.1 uncultured Eubacteriales bacterium
AGGCCATCGCCGCCGGCGCCAACGCGGGGCTGGTCCACCGCCTGACCCTGGCCGCCGCCACCACCTTTGACTCCATGCCCTTTTCCAGTATGCTCAATGTCTCCATGAGCTTCCTGGGCCTGAGCCACAAGGACGTGTACAAGCAGATCGTGGTGGTGCAGATCGGCGCTACCTCGGCCGCCACCATTGTGGGCATGGTCATTGCAATGATCCTTGGCTGAATCCTGTCAGGAAGCAGTTGTGTTTCCTTTTCTGCACGCAAGGGGCGGCAGCACAGAACCGTGCTGCCGCCCCTTGGCGGTTTTGGTAATCCGGAAGGTGGCCCGGGCGTAATGTTAACGGGACTGGGAAAGCAAGGTGGCTGCGTGGCTGCCAGCCAGAAAGCCGCTGGCAAAGGCCCAGGCCAGGTCGTTGATGATCTGCACTTTTACTCCGCCTTGATTGAGAAAGCGTCCTGAGGCAAAGTCTCCGGTGACATAGAGATTTTCCATGGCCGTGCCGTCCGGGCGCAGAGCGCGGCAGCACGGGTCCACTGGCACGCCGCCAAAGGCGCCGTCCGTAGCCATGGAGCACCGCAAGGCGTAATAGGGGGCGCGGCAGAGGGGAACCAGTTCTTCGCCCTGTTTGCAGAAGTCCGTGTCCCATCCCCGGGCGCACATGGCGTTGTAGTGCGAAACTGTCCCGGCAAGAGACTGGGGATCTACCCCCATTTTGCCGGCCAGCGCCTCCACCGAGTCCGCCTGGTAGAGAGCAAAAGGGTATTCCTTCGCTGCGGCGTCCATATCTGCTTTCCAGTCCTTGGGGAATTCCACGCCGCCGAAGATGCCCCGCTGACCGCCGCCTTTGGCCCGTTCAACCGCGTGCGCAATGCAGTTGGCGTCAAACAGGGTGAAGGATATTCCGCCCGGCTGCTCCCGCAGTGAGATGGCCGTGTCAAAAAAGCCTTTGCGGGGGCCGGTCTGCTCGTTGATCCACCGTTTCCCGTTCTGATTGACAAAGATGACCGAGGGGTCAAACAGCATGGCTCCCAGCGTCTGATAGGGCGTACCGTCCGCCGCCATGAGCAGAGGGCCCATGAGCCGCAGGCAGAAGCTGTCATAGTCCAGCTTCGCCCCGACCTGCCTGGCCAGCCGGAGTCCGTCTCCGGTGTATTTGGGACTGCGGTGGGGACTGCGCACCGGAGACATAGCGGCGAATTTAGGATCTACCCGCTCCAGCAGCTGTTGGTCTCCGATCCAACTCCCGGTGGCCAGGACACAGGCCCGGCAGGTGATGCGGGTCATCCCTCCGGCATCCCGTACCAGCGCGCCGGTCACCAGATCCTGGTGGGAAAAAAGCTCCACGGCCTTGTGTCCAGTGAGAATTTCTACCCCTAGCCGTTGGCACAGGGCTGTCATCTGGTCCACCACAAACTTTCCCGTGCCGCCCTGCCTACCCCGGCGCATCTGCTTAAACACGGGGATTACCGGGCCGTTGGGACCATCAAAGATATAGGTCCCCTCCCGGAACTGATCCTCCACGCGCTCTCCGGTATCGCACAGCCAGTCAAAAAATGCTCCGGTGGCCTGAAAGCAGTTTCGGGCCAGCTGGGGATCCAGCTTCCAATAGGTGTCATCCATAGCCCGGCGCACGCTGTCCTCCAAGATGTCCGGGATGTCGCGCTGCTGCTGCCAGCGGCTGTTGTAGATTTTGAAGTCTGCGGCGTACCAGGCGCCTCCACCGGGTTTGGGGCCTTTTTCCACTACAATAACCCGTTTCCCGGACAGCCAGGCCGCCCGGGCGGCAGCCACCAGTCCGGAGCCGCCCCCGCCAAGCACCAGCAGGTCGCAGTCTTTTTCCAAGAGGGGGTGAAGGGCGGGAAGCGCCGGGGGCGCATTTAGGTCGATGGGCGCCCCCTCGTTGCAAATCACAGCGCAGGTCCCGCAGGAGACGCACTGGGCTTCGTCGATGACCGGTCTGTCCTCCGTCAGACGGATAGCGCCCACGGGGCACTCCACCTTGCACTTTTGACAGGCCACGCAGTTTTCCTGAATATAGTAGGCCATATTCTGGTTCACCTCATATCACAAAATGAGTCCCCTGCCGCTGAGAAACGGCGGCAGGGGACTGCTTTCACCGGCGTCGGCGGCGCTTGCCCGCGCTGGCCAGCCGGCGGTACGGGTCGCCAATGCGGCGATCCTCCAGAATGGGATCATATCCGGCTTCCTCCTGCGTCCGCTGCCTCCGGCTGGTGATAGCCCCAAAGATCAGGAGCGCCGCCAGGCCGATGCCGCCCGCCAGAGGCGGGATGGAGGGCACGGCCTTGGCTGCATTGTCCCGGGCCAGTTGGGCAGCAATCGCCTGTTCTTCGCCAGAGACGGAAGGAGCTGTTGCTGCGGCTGTTCCCAATGCCAGGCACAGGCAGACGACGAGCAGGAGCAAAGCAGTCAGCCATCGGTTACAGTTCATTGATTTCCCTCGCATAATGGCAGGCCACAAAGTGCTCCGGCTGAACTTCCTCGTACTGAGGCAGCTCCTGGCGGCACCTGTCCTTGGCATAGGGACAGCGGTTGGCAAAGCGGCAGCCGGGCTTTGGGTCCACCGGACTGGTCAACTCTCCCTGCATGATGATGCGGCTGCGCTTGCGCCGGATGGAGGGCACGGGGATGGCGGACAGCAGGCCCTTCGTATAGGGGTGGAGCGGGGCCTGGAACAGTCTCTTGGACGGGCACTTCTCCACCATGGAGCCCACATACATCACCAGGATATCATCGGAGATGTGCTTGACCACCGACATATCATGGGTGACAAAGATATAGCTGAGATTTTTCTGTTCCTGTAGGTCCTGCAACAGATTGAGCACCTGGGCCTGGATAGACACGTCCAGGGCGGATACCGGCTCGTCACAGACGATGAATTGCGGGTCCACCGACAGGGCCCGGGCAATGCCGATGCGCTGGCGGCGGCCGCCGTCCAGCTCATGGGGATAGGCGTAGGCGAAGCGCCGGGCCAGGCCCACCGTATCCATCAGCTCAAACACCTTACGCTCTGTCTCCGCTTTGCCCCGGCACAGGCGGAAGGTGCGGATGGGATTGGCGATGAGCTCGAACACTGTATACCGGGGGTTGAGGGAGGAAAAGGGATCCTGGAAGATGATCTGCATCTTTTTCTGTAGCTCCCGCCTGGCGTGGCCTTTGGCAAAGGTGATATCCTCCCCTTGGAAGAAGATCTTGCCGTCGGTGGCGGAGGTGAGGCCCAGGACCGTCCGCCCCAAGGTGGACTTGCCGCAGCCAGACTCGCCTACAACGCCCAAGGTCTTACCTGCGTTTAGGGTGAAGCCCACGTTGTCCACGGCGTGGAGCTTGCCCCGGGGGGTGTCAAAATATTTCTTCAAATGCTCGACACGGAGGATCTCTTGACTCACTGGGAATCACCCACCTTTCCTGTGGCGCCGCGCCCCGGAAGACCCTCGGCTTGGCACCGGCGGCACTGGCACAGGTGGCCAGGGGAAATTTCCCGCAGCGCAGGCGCTCCACTCCGGCACTGGTCCACCGCATAGGGGCACCGGGGATGAAATTTGCAGCCGTCCGGGAGGTTGGCCGGGTCAGGCATCAAGCCCTGGATAGGCTTGAGCCGGTGTACGTCGTTTTCCAGGGAGGGCAGAGAGCTGAACAGCCCTTCTGTGTAGGGATGGGCCGTGTGCTCGAAAATATCTTCCAGACTGCCGTACTCCACGATCTCGCCGGCGTACATGATGGCCACCTTGTCGCAGGTCTCCGCCACCACCCCCAAATCGTGGGTAATCAGCAGCATGGAGGAGTCCATTTTGGTTTTCAGCTCTGTCATCATGTCCAGCACCTGGGCTTGGATGGTCACATCCAGGGCGGTGGTGGGCTCGTCGGCGATGAGCAGCTTAGGCGAGCAGGCCAGCGCCATGGCGATGACCACCCGCTGCTTCATCCCGCCGGAGAACTGATGGGGATAGTCGCTGCCCCGTTCGGCGGGGATGCCTACCAGCTCCAGCATCTCCCGGGCCTTTTCCACCGCTTCGCGCTTGGATTTTTTCTCGTGGATGCGGATGACCTCAGCGATCTGGTCCTCCACCCGGAAAATGGGATTCAGGGCAGTCATAGGGTCCTGAAAGATCATGGAGATGGCGGAACCCCGGATGGAAAGCAGCTCATCGTCCGTCATCTCCAGAATATTCCTTCCGGCGAACAAGATCTGGCCCGACTCAATTTTCCCCGGCGGGGACTGGATCAGGTTCAAAATGGCCAGGGCAGTGGTTGTCTTCCCAGCGCCGGTCTCTCCTACCAGACCCAGCGTCTCGCCAGCATCGATGGCCAGGTCAATGCCGTTGACGGCGTGCACATCCGCGTCCATGGTCTGAAAGCGGACGGACAAATCTTTAATCTCAAGCAGATGTTCCATTGTCGTTCCGCCTCCTTACTGCTTCAGCCGGGGGTCCAGCGCATCCCGCAGTCCATCACCCATAACGTTGAAGGCAAAGACGGTCAACAGGATGGCGATACCCGGGAAGGTGATCATAGGCCAAAAGGTGGTAATGAATTCCTGTCCGTCGCTCATGATCGAACCCCACTCCGCCGTGGGAGACTGTACGCCCAGGCCAATGAAGGACAGCCCAGAAATTTGAAGAATGTTGCCGCCGATGCGCATGGTGGAGTCCACAATCAGCGGAGAGAGGATGTTAGGCAAGATCTCGTGGAAGATAATTTTCAGCTGGCTGGAGCCGGTGGCCTTGGCTGCCTCCACAAACTCCTGGCTGCGGATTTGGAGGACTGTGGCCCGTATCATCCGGATCGCGGGGGCCACGCCGCTGACGGCGATGGCGATGGCGGTGTTGACCTCGCCGATGCCCAGCAGGGAGGAGATGCACACCGCCAGCAGCATCCCGGGGATACACATGAGGATATCGCAGATGCGCATGATGACAGATTCATACCAACCTCCGAAGTATCCGGCGGTAGCCCCCAGCCCGATGCCGATGATAAGGGAGAACACCAGCGCCATCAGGGAAATGAGCAGGGACACCCGTGCGCCATAGATGATGCGGCTGAACAAATCCCGGCCATAGTTGTCCGTCCCCATCAGGTGCTCCAGGCTGGGTGAGGCCAGCCGGTCTGTGGAGATGGCCGCCGGGTCATAGGGAGCGATGAAATTGGCGAACACAGCCATCAGAATCAGAAAGACGGCCAGACCCATGCCGAACACAGCCAGCTTATTGCGCTTGAAGCGGCGCCAGATGTCCACAAACTGGCTGTGGCGCTCTAAGGTTTCTACTGTGGGGGCCGCAGCTTTTTTGGAAAACATCAGGCCACCTCCTTGGTGGCGCTTGCCCTGCGCCGGCGGCCCGCATTCTCGTATTGGGACTTGATGCGCGGGTCCACAAAGGCATAGGCGATATCTACCACCAGATTGATTACACACACAAAGATGGACAACACCAGCACGGTCCCCTGGATGGTGGGGAAATCCCGGGTGTTGATGGCGGACAGCAGAAGCATTCCGATGCCTGGAATGGAAAAGACAGATTCAATGATAAAGGAGCCGCCGACCACCATGGTCAGCTGGGCACCCACCACTGTGAGCACCGGAATCATGGCGTTGCGCAGGGCGTGGTTGAAGATGACGGACCGCTCCTTGACGCCTTTGGCACGGGCGGTGCGGATATAGTCTTGGTTGATGACGTCCAACATGCTCGTGCGGGTGATGCGGGCCACCAGAGAGACCGGACTCAACGCCATGCACACCACAGGCAGGACAATTTCCCGCCAGCTGCCAACGCCCCAGGAGGCGGGGAACCACCCCAGATGGAGGCAGAAAATCAGCATGGACATCAGGGCCACCCAAAAGCCAGGAGCGGCCGAGAAGATGACGGCAAACGTAGTAGCGGCATAGTCCACAAGGGTATATTTTTTCACTGCCGACAAAATCCCGATGCCAATGCCGAATACAATGGTGATCAGACAGGACAGCAGGCCCAGTTTGACAGTGATACCCATACGGCTGCTGAAAATCATGCTGGACACGGTCCATCCAGAGTCATAGGAGGTCCCCAGGTCCAGCCGGGTGACGAATCCCACCACATAGTCCACATACCGCTGGACAAAGGGCTTATTCAGGCCCATTTCCTCCCGCTTGGCCTGATAGGCCTCCTCGGTGTAGTTGGAACCCAGAGCCATCTTGGCAGGATCGCCGGGGATAAAATAGGTAATGGTAAAAATAATGAGCATCACACCCAGCAGTGTGGGAATGATGAGCAGCAGCCGCTTAAAGAAATAGCGCAGCAAGTGCAAACACCTCCAGAATCATTTGCCAGTTGCTCCGGGCATGCCCGGAGCAACTGGCTTGCACATCGGGGAAAACAGCTGGAGCGGTGCGGTTCAGGCCAGGGTCAGGGACCCCAGACAGCCGCGGCCCACGGCAGACTGGTTGAAGGTGGCAATGCGGCTGTTGTATACGATGGCGGACAGAGTTTCGCAGATGGGAAGAGCATTAAAATTTTCGTACAGCCACTGGTCTGCCTGTTGGTAGGCTGCCCAGCGGGCCGTCTCGTCCACGGTATTGAGACCCTCCGCCAAATAGCTGTTATAGGTTTCATCGGAGATGGACATGCAGATGAAGGGAGCATCGGCGGCAAAGGCGGACAGGGTTTGATAAGGCTCCTTGGTGGGGTTACCGCCGGTGACCGTCATCATCATGATATCAGACTCGCCTTCCAGATACATGCCCAGAGCGGTGGGCAAGTCGTAGGAGGCTACGGACACATTGATGCCAATCATATCCAGCAGGGCCTGGACGGAGTTGCCTACCTCGGGCTGGGGAGACTGGTCGGGGGAGACCCAGCGCAGGGAGATTTCACCGTCGCTGTACCCCGCGTCAGCCAGAATCTGCTTGGCGCGCTCCACGTCGTAGGCATAGCCCTCATATTCGCTGTAACAGTCGAAGGTGGAGGCATAGTGGCTCTTGGCGGGAGTGCCCAGCAGGCCGTAGGCCACATCGGTGATGTAGGTCATGTCCAAAGCGCAGGCAATGGCTTCCCGTACGGCGGGATCAGCCAGGTACTCGTTGTCCTCGTTGAGCATGATAAAGGCCACGTCGTTGTTGGAGACGTATTGGACAGAACCTTGGCCGCCGTTGGCCGCCTCCACCTGGGAGGCCACAGTGGTGCCCACGCCGTACATGGCGTCCAGATTGCCAGCCTGGTAGTCGATGTACATGGCGGTTTCGTCGGTGTAGAAGCGCAGGGTAATCTCCGTGGCATCATAGGTGTAATCGGTGTTCCAGTAGTCGTCCCGGAGGGTGAAGGTCACATAGGAGTCCTGGACGCAGTCGGTGATTTCATAGGGGCCGGAACCCACGGGACCAGTGTACCAGATCTGGTCGGCGTTATCGTGGGCCTGTGTGAACTCCTTCTGCATGATGGAGCAGTTAAGGGTGCGCTCGGCGGGGCCGTAAGGAAACTGGTAGACCAAGGTCAGGGTCATACCATCCTCTGAGATGGTGGAGGCGTCGAAGTCGATGTACTGGAAGTACTGGTATTTGTCGGTGGTTTCGCCCTGGTCAATATAGTTGCGGATGGAGAACAGCACATCCTCGGCCGTCATCTGTTTGCCGTCAGAGAAGGTGATGCCATCTTTGAGCGTCATAACCAGAGTCTGATCGTCGGCCCACTCCCAGGAGGACAGCACTCGGGAGGTGTACTCGCCGGTATTGTCATCCACTTCAAAAAGCTTGTCATACACCATACCCTGCTGGATGAAATCGTCGGAATTGGCGGAGGAGGGGTAGCAGGCGTAGTGGCCGCCCACATAGCCGATAGTGACAGCGGTGCTCCCCTGTTTGTCGGGGTCGATGGCCTGGGAGGCGGGAGGATTGGAGCCGGGAGCCCCAGAGGTCGCTCCACCAGGGTCGCCGCAGGCGGCCAGCAGAGACAGGCACATCACCAGAGCCAGCAGCGAAGCAAGATATTTTTTCATTTGTTCTCTTCCTTTCCTTTGAATATTCCATGTTCGACTGGGCTTTTGCTTATCGTAACCATAACTCCTGAGCGCAATTTTGTAAATATCGCACAATCAAGTAAGCTTCTCGCCTGCGGGAAATAAGATTAAAAAAAGGAAAGACTCTTACTATGAAGTAAGAGCCCTTCCTTGGCGTATGTATGAACTTGTTTAGTCCTCTGTGTGCCCGATCTCTGTTGTCCGGTAATAAGGCTGGTACATGATGCGCTCATCCTTCTCCCGGTAGCCGTGCCACATCTCGCCTAACGCGTCGATGGGCAAGCCTTTGCTCTTCATATCGTTCCAGCCCCAGTCGTACACCATGTCCAGCAGGCCAATCAGACTTTTTCCCTCGTTAGTCAGACGGTATTCCACCCGGGGCGGCACCTCGGGCAGCACCATTCGGTAGATCAGACCGTCCTCCTGCATGTCCTTCAGGTTTTGGCTGAGCACCTTCTGGCTGATGGGGAGTTGTTTAAAAAAGCGGGAAAAATAGGTGCCTTTATCGATGTGGATGGCCCGCAGGATAAAAGGTTTCCACCGGCTGAACACGACCCGCATCATATGGTTATATGGGTCCTTGGAAATGTCAAAGACCATCTCTCCCTGTTCCTCCGCATCCAGGATGACCTGGCGTTCCTCCGGGGTGGAGATCAGCTTCTGAAGCAGCTGCTCCTTCTCTTCGTCCAGTTCCATTGCGCATCTCCTTTCCTCCTGGTCCCATCCCGTATAACTGCCTCAATTCTATCAAGATAAGGGCGAAAAAGCAAGAACTGTCTACTGGTGGAGAGAACTGACTTTAAAGTAAGGATCTAGCCCCAAAGATAGTGTGCCTACCTGACCGTAGGAAAGTGACTTTATTGTGCGATCTTCACAATTCCGTCTCCCTGTGCTATGGTAAAGAAAATGGAACCTGGAAGGGGAACATTCCATATGGCCCCAGGGAAGAAGGAGTGTGTGCCATGTATCAGATCAAAGATTCATGCAGTGGCTGCCATACCTGTGAACTGGCCTGCCCAATGCAGGCTATCCACTATGACGGACCCCGGTATCAAATCGATCCAGAGCTGTGTGTGGAGTGCGGGCTGTGCCAGACGCTGTGCCCCACCTGCTCCATTTATGATGTAGATGAGAAGCCGACGGTCACGGCCCATGAAAAAATCATCCGGGAGTGCGACCTAGTGGTGTGCGGCGGAGGAACTGGATTGGTGACTGCCATAAAGGCGGCACAGCTGGGCAAGAAAGTCATCCTGCTGGAGAAGGCTGGACGGGTAGGAGGCAACACTGATATCGCCCATGGCTTTTTCCCCGTCTATTCCAAGCTCCACGCTGAGCAGGGCATCGAGGACGTCCGGGAGGAAGCGGTGCGGGTTATGGTGGAGCGCACCGACGGTGTGATCGGAGAGGATATCATGCGCACCGCTATCTACGGCTGCTCAGAGTTTTTTGACTGGCTGCTGGACTTTCCCCACACCCGGGAGTATTACACAGTGGAAAAGCTGGGAGACAAGCGGGAAGCAGGACCCATCTACGGCCCGGCAGTCACCCATTTCGTCCGGCGCATCGAGAATGTTCGGAGCTTGGATCCCTCTATCGGCCCGGGCTGGGCGGGCACCTTTATCAAGCAGACCATGCTGGACGCGATCCCTGCGCAAAAGCTGAATGTGGAAATTCTGCTTCAACATGAGGCCAAGCACCTCATCACCGATGAGAGCGGGCGGGTCACCGGGGTGGTGGCCTTGGATCCCGGTGGTGAGACGGAGATCCGCTGCCAGGCGGTGGTACTGGCCACTGGAGGATTTGGCAGCAGCGATGAGAAGTTGCAAAAATACGCGGGATTTTTTGATGTAGACCGGCCTGTCACCCGCTTTTCCGTACCCAGTGACACCGGGGATGCCATCGACATGCTCCAGGAGCTGGGGGTGGAGCCCGACCCGGAACGGCTGTTTGTATCCTTCTTCGGCCCGGCCCATCACCCGTACAGCTATTCCCTCTACCGGCTCATTGAGGAACCGTCCAACCTCTCAGTGGACCTCAACGGCGTGCGCTGGCAGGATGAGTCCGGCGGGCTGTTTACGGGCATGAAAAATATCACTGGCCATCCCAAGGAATGCACCTGGAACATCTTTACGCAGAAGAACGTGGATGACATTTTCCGCAGATTCCTCAGCGATCCGTCTTTGGCAGATGAGATCGAGTGCTACGAGCACTACCAGGAGGACCTGGACCGGGAGGCGGAATATAAAATCCCGCCGGTGGTCAAGGCGGACACAGTGGAAGAGCTGGCGCTGAAGCTGGACATGGACCCGGCGGTGCTGATTAGGACGGTTACCAATTACAACCGCTGGTGCCGGCAGGGACAGGACGAAGAATTTGGCAAGGCGGCGGAGCACCTGATCCCCCGGGACGTGGGGCCGTTTTATGCCGTCTACGCCCAGCGGTTTTCCGAAGCGGCCATGGGCGGCCTGATGGTCAACGCCGAGTGCCAGGTGCTGCGCAACGACGGCACTGTGATCCCCGGGCTGTACGGCGTGGGGGATGCCACCTCGGCCATGCACCGCCGGGAAAAGCTGGCAGTGATTTCTGAACTGACTTGGGCGGTGGCCTCCGCCTACCGCTCCGCAGTCCATGCGGTGAATGAGATGGAGGTGCGGACATGAACGGGAGAAGAAAGCCCAATATGGCGCCCTGCCAGACTCCTATGGCAGAGCAGCCCATGCCGGAGCGGCTTTTCAATTTTGATGAGGTGGCCCTGGGCTACACGCCGGAGCAGGCTATGGCCGAGGCGGAGCGGTGCCTCAACTGCCCGGATCGCTATTGTTCCGCCCACTGTCCCGCCCACTCCTACATCCCGGAGTTTATCGCCGAGGTCCGGGCGGGCCGGTTTGAGGCGGCTTGGGAGCTGCTGCGGCGGACGAACCCCATGATGGAAATTTCCGGCCGGGTCTGCCCCTGTGAGCGGCAATGTGAAAGCCGCTGCACCCGGGGCATCAAGAGCGAGCCCGTGGCCATCGGACGGTTGGAGCGGTTTGTTGGAGATTGGCACCGAACCCACAGCGCATCCAATCCTCCAATGCCCCAGTCAAAGGGAAAGCGGATAGCTGTGGTGGGGGCTGGCCCGGCGGGGCTGACCTGCGCCCTTTCCCTGGCGGTAGCCGGCTTTGATGTGACCATTTATGAAAAATCCCAGCGCTTGGGCGGTATCCCCATATGGGGCATTCCCGCTTTTGTGCTCCCTGGCAATCTTATGGAATACCAAATCCGGCAGCTGCGGGAGCTGGGTGTTCCATTCCACACGGGGGCTGCTCTGGGGAGTGATTTCACAGTGGAGCAGCTTAGGGCCGCCTATGACGCCGTCTTTGTGGCCACCGGGGCGGAGCGCCCCGTGTCCCCGGCGGCGGAGGGCCTAGACCTGCCCGGTGTGGTCCAGGCCAAGGATTACTTGACGGAATCCGGCCGGTATCCCGGGAAAACAGTCTTGGTGTTCGGCGGCGGGAATACCGCCATTGATGTGGCCCGGACCGCCTTGCGGCAGGGCGCAGACAGTGTCCGACTGGCTTACCGGCGCACTCAGGCAGATATGCCCTGCACCCAAGAGGAATGGAGGATCGCCCAGACAGAGGGCGTGGAATTGATTCCCTTGGTTGCCCCGGACCGAATGATTGCCACCTCGGGGCGGTTGGCTGGGGTGGAGTGCAGCCAGATGGAGCTGGCACCGCCGGATTATCCCGGCGGCCGAAACAATGTCCGGCCTTCTGGCCAGCATATAGTGCTGGAGTGCGATCTGGCGGTGCTGGCACTGGGCTTTGAGAACATTCCTGTCCCCAGCCTGCCCTGTGATAACGCAGGACGCATTATGGTCGGTCGAGACCTGGCCACGAATGTGGACGGCGTCTATGCCGGAGGTGACGCCGTCACTGGTCCGGCCACCCTGATGAAAGCGGTGGCGGCAGGCAAGGATGCGGCTGCGGCGATTTTTGCCCGGTTGGCTGAGACGTTTTGAGACGGTCCATCAAGCTGTGGGGACGTTTGAGAGGGCTAGGATCAGATGAGAATACCGCGCCGCTCGGATCACCAGAGCGACGCGGTATTTTGATACGTATGGATGAGGCTGCGTTTGACGTTTTCGGCGCCACACGTCTTTGACAAGGAAGATATTTCGTGGTAAGCTACAACATGATGTTGTCCTGCAAGCATGTCTGCCAAGATGAAAGAAGGGCGATCATGGACCTATATCAGCTGGAATGCTTCCGCGTTGTGGCCTCTATGCAGCATATCAGCAACGCGGCAATGGTGCTGCATATTACGCAATCTGCCCTGAGTAAGATCATCAACCGGGTGGAGGATTACGCGGGGATGCCGCTATTCGACCGGGTGAAAGGAAAGATTTACCTCAACGAGAGCGGCACCATCTTTGTCCGCAGCCTGGATCAGATGTTTGATGCGCTGAACGCCGGTCTGACGGAGATCCGCAGCAGCGCCCAATTTCAGCAATACCAGGTCTATGTGGCGTCGAACGCCGACAGCCTGCTCTTCCATGTGTCGGAAGAGTTTTTTGCCGGGCATTCAGACACAAATATTAAGTATTCTGTCATGAGCCCGGAGCAGATTCGCGATGGATTCCAACACGGGAAGTTGGACCTCGCGCTGACCACCTATCCGCTGATTGAACCGGGCATTGAGTGGGAGCAGGTGCTGGAGGAGGAGCTGGTGCTGGTCCTGGGACCGGAGCACCCTCTGGCTGGGCACAAAGAGATCAGCTTTGCCGAGCTCAAAGGGGTGGAGATCATGTGCGAGAGCCTCGGCGGCGACTTGCGTACCATGGTGGACCGGTGCTGTGCCAAGGCGGGATTTCACGCCAATGTAGTACTGGAAAGCGACATCGGTTCCGCCATTGGCTTCCACGAGGGGCTGCGCCGGGCAGTCACCTTTATGCCGGCCCACCGCTATATGCAAATTTACCAGGCCATACAGTCGGCCAAAGAGCCGCCCTTCCCAGCGCCCACCGCCGCCCGCCTGCGGGACCCGGTCCCAATGCGGATCACGGGGGTGGCCCGTAAGTCGGAGTATACGCTGACGGCCCAGGCTCAGGAGCTGTATGATTATGTGCTGCGCTATTTTCAGACCATCAACATCCAAGTGGAAACATTTATGAGAGAGTATTTCTCTGAGTGATTTAGTCTATTTTAAAAATTGGAAAGGATTTTTGGCGGCAATCCACAGATGTTCTGTGGATTGCCGCTTTTTGTTTGCGTTTTTAACAAAATGAAAAGGCGATTTTCGTCAAAGCCTATAAAATATGCCGTTTTGGACTGACTACATTCCCCATCATCATTTTACTTTTCCCGGCTCCTGCATTAAAGTAATTCTTGGAAATCAAGCGGCCGCCGGCCGCCGAAGCACGACCACCACAGACAAGGAGTGAAACTATGGGAAACAAACAGTACGCGGCCCAACAGCTGGCAGAACGCTTTGTGGACCAGCGTGAGATCCAGAATGTCATGGGAAAATACATGTTTACCACCATGATTTGCAAGGACGCTGATGTGGCAGCCCGCTTTTGGAGCAAAAAAGCGCCGGAACCTGCGCTTGGCTTGAACGACGGCTGGTATGTGGGGCTTGACGCCATCGACGGATATTACCAGGCGATATCCGCTAACACCGCAGTCCGGTCTAAGGCCATCCAGGCCCGCTTTCCGGAAAAGCTGGGAAGCAAGACGGACGAGGAGCTCTACGGCACCGGAACCATGAACGTCCGCCCCTTGACCACCGTTTTGGTAGAGGTGGCCGGCGACGGGCAGACCGCTAAGGGGCTGTGGCAGGTGATGGGCGTGGACAATGACATCACTGAGTACGGCCCCCTGTCCACCTGGCGATGGGGCTGGGCCGCCGCCGACTTTGTGCTGGAGGACGGCCAGTGGAAGGTGTGGCACCTGCAGATGCTGGACGAGATCGTCACCCCTGTGGGCAGCAAATGGACGGAATCTGCTCCTTATCCCGTACTGCCTGAATTTGCCCATCTGGCGGATCTGACGGTGCCCGCGCCCAACCGCCCGTGCACCCTGTATACCGCCTACCGTGCGGACCGTCCCTTCCAGGCGCCGCCGGAGGCTCCTGTGCCCTATCAGACCTTTGCTGAGACCTTCAGCTACGGCGTGTGAGGAGGAGAGACGACATGAGACAATTCACTTCGGAAGAGCGTATCCGCCGCGTGTGGGACAAGGAGGAGGCAAAGGCCGTCCTCTGCCGGCATGCCTATCTAGAGGCGGCCAATCGCCGTGCCGAAAGCCTGAGCCAGCTCTGGGTGGCTGAACCTGAGCATCAGGCCACTGCCTCCTATGGGAAAAACTGGGGTTACTATGTGGGGATGGATGCCATCCGCAGTTATTATGTAGACCGCAATCCCATCGGCGGCGTGGGCACCAACATCTGCCACCCTGTGGCCACCATCTGCATCGAGGAGGCAGAGGACGGCCAAACCTGCCAGGCTATGTGGTACAATGCCTCCTACGAAACCCGCATGGTGGATGGCAAGCTCACCCCCCTGTGGCTGGCGGAGAAGTGCAGCGCCGACCTGGTGAAAGAGGACAACGAGTGGAAGATCTGGCACCTGTTCATCGGCGTGGATATGCAGTGTGAGGCGTCCCGCGCCTTTGGCGATCAGAAGGTGGACCTGCCAGCGGCGGAAAACCCGGTGGCTGTGGAGTTCGGCACCCCCACTCTGCCCATGGATGCCTACATCACCCGCTACAACTACTACCCCTACCCCGCCATCCCCGCCGCCTACGAGACCTTCCGGGACGAGGGCAGCAGCGGGCCCAAGGGCAATCCCAAATATCAGGGCTGAGGAGGATGAAGAGATGAACAAACGCGATATGACTTTTGAACATATGGTGGACGTGGCCGAGGCCTGCCAGGCCTGCGAAAATCTCCAGAGCGTCCACGCCATCCTCCACGCTGCCGGCCAGACCGAGGAGGAGATCGACACCATGTGGTCCCGCCGGGAGGACTGCTGGTGGTCCCACAACTTTGGCGGCATGAACTCCCGCCAGGCGGTCATCCGGGGCTGGGCCAACGGCCTGGCCAACAATTCCAAGTTCTGGTACTCCCTGTTGGTCAAGACCTATCCCGAGGTGGAGGGGATGGACCCCAGGCCCCTGATGGAGTGCGCGGTGCACATGCTGGCCTCCAGCATCATCGAGGTGGCCGAGGACGGCCAGAGCTGCCGCTGTTCCTGGTACACTCCCGGCGTGCTGTTCTCCACCTTGAACTGGGACGGGAAAAAGGACGGCATCTGGATCTGGGAGCGGTACGGCAACGACTTTGTGAAGGAGGACGGGGAGTGGAAGATCCTGTCCCAGCATGTGTGCAACGACAACGGCGGTCCCTTTGACGCGGCCAACTGGGCGCACAATGCCTATCTCAACTGCATCACGCCGCCGCCGCCCCGCAAGCCACCAGTCAACGACGCCGGAGAGACGCCTCCCGCTCCGATATGGGACACGCCGCTGTTCTACTCCGGCTACAATCCCCTCCAGGCTCCACAGAACCCGGTGCCCTGGCCGGAGCCCTACGCCACGTTGGAGCGGGACGTCAACTCCTACTGCATGCCCTTTGCGCCAGGAGAATACGCCATCTCCTATCCCATTCCCAAAGAATCCGCCGGGATGCACAACTGAGGCAGGCCCGGACAAGAGGTGTTTCCTGTGCTGTATGAAGATGCGGGCTGTGTACGGTTTGCCTGGAAAGAACTACTTGGAAGCGGTCAGCCCGGACCGCAACGCGCGAAAACCATCACCGATATGCTGGCCCGCCTAAAACAACGCAGTCCCGGCTGGGAGCTGCTGGAGCCGGAAGGGGAGGCACCCATCTGGGCGCTATGTACCGCGGCCGTTTCCGCCGCGCCGGCTGCCCTGGTCCTGAAAGGGCGGGATGGGATGGGGGAGCACGGCCTGATCTGCACGCCCTTTCCCATTGACGCCGGCGGCTGTGGCCACGATTGCGGCATCCAGATCGAGGTACACGAACTGGACCGACAGGCGGTAGTGGTAGTCCGCATCGACCCGGTTTTGCTGGATTACCTGAAATTTGACTCTATGGTGGCCCCGCCGGTCACGGCGGGG
>URQA01000050.1 GCA_900549885.1 uncultured Eubacteriales bacterium
GGCCGCGGCCGGCCCGGTTTCCCATTCTTCCTGTGCAGGAAAAATTTTCCCGTAGAGGAAGCATGAAATCATCTACATGAACAGGAGGAATGTATCCATGGCCTTGCGATATCAGGCACTGCTGACACCCCTGAAGGTGCGCGGCACCATTTTGCGCAGCCGCATGATGTCCAGCGCGTCCACTCCCCACTTTCTCCAGGGGACTGAGCCGTACCCCACGGAGAAGATCATCACCCATTTTGCCCAGAGGGCGAAAAGCGGGGCAGCAGCCATTTCCGTCAACCACTTTCACCAAGACAACATCCCGTTTCCCGGCCGCCCCATTGACAATCCCCCAGGGCATTTCAACCTCTTTGATCTCCAGGACTACACGGCACAGAACTATTTCTGCCAGCTGTTGGACGCCATCCATTTTTATGGAGCCAAGGCCAACGGCTACCTGATGGCCGATCCTGGCTGGTTCTATCCAGACGGGAAGCAGCCCGCTGGTCCCGACGGGATGCCCCCTCTGCCCCCCATGCCTGGCATGGGTCCCCGGGAACCCGAGTCCACCGAGACGGACCGTGCCCGCAGCGCGGAGGACGACAGTCCTCCCACTATGCCAATCGAGGACATCACCCGGGATATGATGGACAATTACATCAAAAACGTGGCCCAGGAGGCCGGTGAGCTGGCTCGGCTGGGTTTTGACATCATCTCCATGCACTGCTGTTACCGTCACTCTCCCCATGCCAGGTTCCTCTCCCCGCTGACCAACCACCGCACTGACGAGTACGGCGGCAGTGTGGAAAACCGCAGCCGCTTCCTGCTGGAAATCTTCCAGGCCATCCGCAAGGCGGTAGGTCCCAGCATCCCCTTGGAGGTGGTCTACTCTGTATCCGAGCCGGAGGGAGGCTACACCGTGGAGGACACCATCGAGTTCTGCAAACTGGCTGAAGGCCTGATCGACATTATTCACCTGCGCTCCGGTGAGATGGACCCCCAGCACCCCCTGGGCTTCACCTCCACCGAGGCCATGCCCACCCCCTATCTGGAGGAGATGGGCCAGGTATGCCGGGCAGTCCACCAGCTGGGACTGAACATGGTGGTGGGCGCCTCCGCCGGATTCCAAGACCCGGACTGGGCCAACCGCGCGGTGGCCGAGGGGAAGGCCGACCTCATCTATATGGCCCGCGCCTGGATCAACAACCCGGACTACGGCCAGAAGGTTTTTGAGGGCCGCGCGGAGGACATCGTCCCCTGCATCCGCTGCAACAAGTGCCACGTGTCCAACGGCAAGGATATGTGGCGGTCGGTCTGTTCGGTCAACCCGGAGCTGGGCTTCCAGGACAAGCTGGAGCGCATGGTGCCCCCTGTGGGCCGTCCCCAGAAGGTGGCGGTGGTAGGTGGCGGCCCGGCTGGGCTAGAGTTTGCCCGCATCGCCGCCCAGCGGGGCCACAACGTCACCCTGTATGAAGCCAGCGGCAAGCTGGGCGGACAGCTCAAGCACGCCGACTACCCCTCCTTCAAATGGCCTCTGAAACAGTTTAAGAACTTCATGATCGCCCAGATGGACCGGCTGGGCGTGGAGGTCCATCTGAACACCAAGGCCACCCCGGAGCTGCTCTCCGGCCAGGGGTATGACGTGGTGGCAGTGGCCGTGGGCTCCACCCCCTCTGCCCCTCCCATGCCCGGCGTAGATGGGCCCAACGTCCACTTTGCCTCCAAAATCTACGGTGCCATGGAGGACCAGCTGTCCGACGACATCGTGCTCATCGGCGGCGGCGAGATCGGGGTGGAGACCGCCCTGTACCTATGCGAGCTGGGCAAGCGGGTCACCGTGCTGGAGATGCTGCCTGAGCTCATCGCCGACGCGCCCCATGCCCACTACAAGAACATGGTCCACAACTACTGGCGGAAACAGCCCAACTTCCACTTCCAGTGCGGCGTCAAGGTCACCTCCATCGACCCAGACGGGGTGAATTTCACCGACCACAAGGGCCAGGCCCACAAGATCGCCTGTGGCGACGTGCTGCTGTCCATTGGTTCCCGCCCCCTCACCGACGAGGTCATGTCCTTTGCTGGCGTGGCCGACCGGATGATGGTCATCGGCGACTGCGACAAGGTGGCCAACGTGCAGAAGGCCATGCGCTCGGCCTGGTCCGCCGCAGTGTCCATCTGATCTCAGATATTCGGAACGGCCCCCCTTCGGTGTTCGCCCCGCCGCGGGCGGGGCCGTCCCTGTATCCAGCGAAGGCTGAACAAGAAAAAGGAGGTCAATCTATGAAACACAGGATCAAACGGTTCCTGGCGCTGGCCCTGTCTACAGCCATGGTGTGTTCCCTGATGTCGCTGCCAGCCCTGGCCGCTGGGGCCAAGACGGACGGCATCTGGAACTACACCGTGAGTGAGGACGGGACTGCCGCCATCGTAGGGGCCAAGGACGACTATAAGAGCCAGTCCGTGGTCTTGATCCCCGCCCAGCTGGGCGGTGCGGCGGTCAGCCAGGTGGGCAGCGGGTCCGGTGCCGTGCTCACCAACTACCGGGGCGGCGGGTACATCTTAGTGCCCCGGGAGGTGACGGCCATCGCCGACCGGGCCTTCTATGACTGCAACCCGGTCACAGGCTGGTCCATCTTCTCCACCACCTCCACCGCGGGCAACTCCTTCAACGGCTGCTCCGGCGAGCATTACGGCGACGACGACTTGACCCAGACCTTCACTGTCTCTGCCAGTGCGGGCGGTGCCATCCTGCCTAATGGCACTTATGGGCTGCCCGCTGGGCTGACCGCGGGGGGCTATACTGCCGACTTCACGATCACCGCCGACATCGGCTATCAGATCGCCGCCCTCACCGTGGATGACGCGCCGGTAGAGGCCGCGGCGGGCCAGAACAGCTACACCTTGAGCTACACCTTCGGCCGGAGCTCCTCCGCCATCTCCGTTACCTTCGAGGCCGACCCGGACGATGAGCGCACCCCGGACGTATCTGGGGAGTATGAGGCTCCCGCCGTCGTGGACGGCGCGGTAGCGGACGGCGTGGAACTACCCTCTGACGTGTACGCCTACATCCCCGACCTGTCCACCGATAAATACGAGAACTCCATCGGTGTGTCCACCGGCACCTACTACGCTGTGGACGGACAGCTTTATGAGATGGTGTTCATCTCCCAGAGTGACCCCAAGTGCCAATCCAAGGCGGAGGCCATCAACTACCTGTTCAACGAGCAGGGGCTGGTCTATGGCCAGGACTACGACCTGCTCCGGGTGTACAACTACGAGGAGGACTACGCCAACGGCCCCCGGCCCGACGACTTCGACTTCCACTGCATCTACGCCTACAAGGCCATGGGCAGCAAGGATGCCGCCGGCCTGACCTCCAACAGCCAGTACGAGGGCGCCTACCGCAATGACAACTCCCTGGCCGTCAAGGGGGACGTGGGCACCATATTTGCCCAGGCCGGGGTGGACACCACCATCACCGACCTGCTGTCCTACTGCCACACCATTCCCTACGGCCCCTCCGAGGCGGCCAACTTCTACGGCCTGGGCTCCTCCATCCTGGCCGACGGCCAGTCTGACGAGCCTGCCTCCACCGTGGTGGACGACTCCAACGGCCGTCTGACCCTCATCAACCCCAACGTGCTGGGCAGTGAGAACGCCGTGTTCGCCGTGGCCAAAGGCCTGGTGGACATCCAGGGCGGCAACTTCTTCGGCGCCTCCTCCGGCGGTCACGGTATGTATGTGGGTAAGGGCGGCCAGATTTTGCTCAACGTCAACGACGACCTGGTGGCTGCCGACGGAACCGTGAACCGGGACATTGACTCCCTGCGGGAGACCGCCCTTCAGGACCGCCCGGCCATGGACCTGGGCGGTGCCAAGCGGGCCACTGAGACGGAAAAAGCCGCCCAGGGCAACACTCCCGCCAGCGTCATCGGCACCTTCGAGGATCACCCCGACGACGTCACCGTTATCTCCACCGCCGACGAGACGGGTACCGCTCTGACCACCGACACCGGCGGCGGCCTGATCGTGGCCAACCGGGTGTCCGCCACCACCTTCGGCCGGGGCTGCGCCGGGGTGTACTCCATCGGCGCCAACGAGAGCTGGGTGTACGTGATGAACTCCGCCCTCCACTCCAATGCCGATGCCGCCCTGTGCTCCGCCTCCGGCGGCTATGTATTCGCCTTCAACACCGAGCTGGAGGGGATCTCCGGCCTCAAGACCCGGGCCAACGGCTCTGCCGAGGATGCCGAGTCCGGCATTGAGGTCTACAATTCCCAGGTCACGGTGTCTTTCGATCCAGACGAATATGATTTCTATGATATGGCTAGGGCGGGCGACACTTGGCCCGAGGAGTCCTCCATCTGGGACAACAGCTTCGGCCCAGAGGGCAAGCTGGTCAACTCCCCGCTGCTGAATCTGTTCATCAACAAGACCAATGCCACCTGGGGGCAGGATCTGACTACCGAGATGTCCTACTGGTACCAGGACAAGAACACCGCCCCCCAGACTGGTGAGGTGGTGGCCGCCATCCTGGGCGTGTCCTCCGGCACCAAGGTGAGCGTGGACAGCGTCCAGTTCGTCAACCAGAACTATGCCGACTACGCCGACCAGGGCGCGGTGAACTATCTGGTCGCCGCCACCAACGGCGCGGACATGACCGTGGAGTTCCGCAACGAGAACAGCCAGACCAAGTGGGACCTGACCGGAAAGGATGACGGCACCACCGAGCTGACCGGCGACATCTTGGCCACCGCTTTCGCCACCAGCACCGAGCCCGGCACCCTGGACCAGCCCGCCAGCGCCGACGTGACCTTCATCAACTCCGAGTGGACCGGCTCCGTGTGCGGCTACGGCAAGAATGTGTCCCTGCACTTTGACGCCGACTCCACCTGGACCATCCCTGCCGGCACCGAGCTGTTCAGTGTGGGCGACCTCACTGCCGCCTCCCTGGACAGCATCACCGCCCAGGCCCCCGTCACTATCCAGGTGTTCGGCAGCCTGACCGTGGGCGGCCAGGCCGTCACCGAGGACGTCACCGTGGGCAACGTCACCTACAAGGTCCACCCTGTGTCCATGTACTTCTCCGACCTGGGCGACATGGCCTGGGCCGCCGCGGCGGTGGACGAGCTGGCCGCCTGCGAGGTGCTGCCCATGACCGGCAGCTACGCCCCTCTGGACACCGCCACCCTGGCTGACCTGGTGACCACCCTGTATGCCGCCTCTGACGACGGCGAGACCGGCGCCAGCTATGAGCAGGCCGCCCAGTGGGCCGCTGAAAAAGGCATGGTGCTCACCGGGGGCGCGGACGACGCCCTCACCCGGGGCGCCGCCATGGAGCTGCTCTACGCCGCCTTCGGCGCATTGAACATCACTGCCGACCCAGTGGAGGGCGACCCCCTGGCCGTCTATGTGGATGGAAACGGCTCTGAGGCGCTGCCTGTTCTGGTGGGCATGGGCATTGTTAAGGGTACTTCTCCCACTACCCTGGATTTGGGTGCGGCGCTGACCCGGGGGGAGATGGCCGTTCTCCTTGTGCGCACCCTGGAGCATGTGCCATCCGGCGGGATGATGCCACCGCCCGGCATGGGACCAGGCGGAATGCCGGGCGGCCCGGGCGGCGATGGAGGAAATCCGCCGCCTCCGCCCAACTGACCGGCGGGAATCCGAGGCGTTCAGCAGGAAATGGATAAGTGAAAATAAAGCGGCCGGCCGGAAGAGGGATACCTCCCTCTTCCGGCCGGCTATTTTTTGATGGCCATGCATGGACTGTTTTGATTGTCATATGTTGTGCCAGCCTGAATTCCGTGGTCCATGCCTATGGTCCCGGCGGTAGCAGGCGTCGCACAGCCTCCCCCTATGGTGCAGGGGAAGGGCCTTGCCGCACCGGGCGCAGAAACGGATGTTGTTTCGCAGCCGGTGGAGCAGGATTTCGTTGATCTCGTCTGCAACCCGTTCCCGGGTGCTGTAGAGCTTATCCTCGTCTACGGGGCAGCCGAAGGCTTTGGAGAAGGAAAAGTATAGGTCTAGCTTCCGATAATATTGCTCCAGCTCCGGAAGCGTAGGTTCTTCTTCCGGAAGGGCAGGCTGCTCGATGGCCTGGCCCCGCTGCCAGCGGTGAAGAAAGCTGAAAAACAGCTCCCGCAGGGCGTCCTCTGTCTCATCAAAGGGAATGTTGGACGCTCGCAATTCCTGATCGCGGGTGAGGACAAAGCCCATCTCCCGCATTTTTGAGATGAGGGAGATATACCGGGAGATGTCCAGTTTCCGGTATGGCTCCACCGTGGGCATCTTGTTCCACTGGGTCAGGACCTCCAACAGATCGAAATCCACCTGGAGCACCAGATCGGAGAAGCCTACCACAGCATATTCCAGCGGCGGGATCACCGCCTCCAGTCCGGCGCGGATGACGGCTAGGTTTTGGCAGGCACCCACGAAACCTTTGTTGTACATTCCGAACCGGCCGGCCCGCCCGGCGATCTGACGGATCTCTGCGGGGGTGAGTTCCCGGCGCTCCACGCCGTCGAATTTTTCCGTCTCTAAAAAGATAATCCTCCGGATGGGGAGGTTCAGACCCATGCCGATGGCGTCGGTGGACACGATATATTCCATCTCGCCATTGAGAAAGCCCTCCATCTGCTTGCGCCGGGTGGCATAGGGGAGTGCGCCGTAGATGATGGCCGGCTCTTTTCCGTTCTGGCGCAAATCCTCCGCCACGCTGAGCACCCCCACCTTGGAGAAGGTGATCAGGGCGTCCCCCGGCTGCACCCGTTGGTAGTCTACCGTATGGGACATGCAGATCAGCGGGGTGGTCCGCCGGTGGACCTGCACCTCATAGCTGTCGTCGCAGCTTTCAATGAGCCGGATCAGCAGGTCCTTTGCCTCCGGGGCGGCGCACAGATGGACCTCCGGAGCCAGCACTCCTAGAATGGCCCGGGTCCAGGCGTATCCCCGCTCCCGGTCGGCGATCATCTGACACTCGTCGATTACGGCCACATCGTAGTGCTGCTCCATAGGCAGCTTCTCCGCCGTAGCTGCCAAGTGGGTGTCCTCTTCCCGGCGATCCTCTTCTTCCCCGGTGGATAGGCTGCAGTCCACCCCAGCGTCCAGCAATGTCTCCTGGGCCTCTAGGGCCAGCAGGCGAAGAGGCGCCAGATAGACCCCTGTTCTGGCCCGGATCAGCCGCTGGAATCCGGCGTAGGTCTTTCCTGTATTGGTGCCGCCAAGATGGAGGACAAAGTGGCGGTGCATGGCCCGTGCCTGAGGATATTCATCCTTTGGATTCAAGGCGATGAGCAGGGACAGGCTGGTGCGGATAGCCTGAGGTACATACCACACCGACCACACGCTCCCCAGCCCTTCCTTGAGAAGCTGGGTGCCGGGAAAGTCCGGTGCATGGAGCAGTCCATCCAGATCAGCTTCCGGCTGGGCGCTGATAAAATCGGACAAAACCTGCTTAGAAACCCGGTAGAGTACGTTTGGGTAATGTGCCAGCACCCGCTCAGCCAGGGAATCACTGGGAACTCTCCCCAGCCAACTGCCTGCCCGGAGAAAGTTTTTCAGGACGTCAGGCAGGTGCTTGCTGTCACATCGCTGCTCCAGAGCTAAAAACTCGCTGAGCCAGGCTGTTGCCTGAGAAGGACGCAGGCCTTTCCTCTTTGCCGCTGCGGGCAGCCGTGCCAAAATAGCACTGTGGTAATGCCCGGCCAGCAGCCACGGCAGGCCGCTGTTTTTTCCCGCCCGGTTCCATGCCTGGGTCAGCGCGGAACAGGCCCTCTTTCCTTCTATCGTGGGGGCGTGAGTGCTGTTTTGGGCGCGGGCATCCATGCCGCGGCCGGTGAACTGGGGGCTGCGCTCTGCTTGGCGCACATCTTCCTTACTCCAAACACGGATGGGGTGGCCGTCAGATGGAAAAGCGTGGGGGGCGGGGAGCAGGTCCCGGATGAGCTCATTGGTCCAGCCCCGCCGCTTGAGCACAGAGACGGACCAATATTTTCCCCGGTTTCGTCCTGGCATGGCACATCTTCCTTCCTAATGGGAGTAATCGGCTGGTATTAGTATAGCCCAAAATAGGGAGAACTTCAATCATATCGAACTGGATACGTGCGTGGGGGATACCGCTGCCAGATCGGTAATCTTGCGAGCCAGACAGAAGAGCGGGTATGGGGCCTTAATCCATGCGTGAAATGCGGCTGACCAGAGAGAGAACGAAAATTGCCCAATTCGGGAAATGGCGGGAGATGAAAGAATGGCCTGGATGTTGAATGGTTCTGGCTCTTGTGCTATAATCAATATATCAGGGGGTCAGCTGGGGAAGTTTTAAGGTTAACGGCTTTCACCGGGCGGACAGAGGATGGGCTGCCCTATGGGAGAAACCTTGATTTGCACCTAGGCTGTGTTTTGTCCCCAAGGTGTGGTTCTAGAAGAGGTGGTACAGATGAAAACCGGGCTGGTCCTGGAAGGGGGCGCACTGCGCACCATTTACTCCAGCGGCGTCACGGACGGCCTGCTGGAAGGAAACATTGATTTTGACTATGTGGTAGGAGTATCGGCGGGAATTGCCTATGGGGTAAGCTTTTTGTCCCGACAGTTTGGCCGGAATCTGGAGATCCTGATGCGTTACGCCACGGACAAGCGGTACATGGGGGCGCGGAACCTGCTCAAGCCGGGCAACCGCAGCTACTTTGGCCTGGATTTCGCCTATCACGTGATTCCCAACGAGTTGGTGCCCTATGACTATGCTACACTGGCTGCCTGGCCAGGATTGGCCGAGGCGGTGGTCACGGATGTGGAGACCGGAAGGCCGGCTTACTTTCCCGTCACCGGGGAGGACGACCACTTCGTGCTGCTCCAGGCGACCTGTGCGATGCCTCTGCTGTTCCCCATTTACGATTACCATGGAATGCGGTGTCTGGACGGTGGTGCGTCGGACGGTATTCCCTGGAAGCGGGCGCTGGAGCAGGGGTGCGACCGGGTGGTGGTAGTGCTGACCCGGGAGCGGGGCTACCGCCGCACTCCGGAAAAGACCCTGCCCGCCATCCGCCGGGTGTACAAAAAATATCCGGCCTTTGTGGAGACCATGAGCCGCCACCATGAGGACTATAACCAGGACCGGGACGAACTGTTCCAGGCCGAGCGGGAAGGGAAGGTGTTGGTGTTTGCCCCGGATTCTACCCAAGGCTTCTCTCGGGTAGAGCGGGACAAGGTGAAGATCCACGCCCTCTGGCAGCAAGGGCTGGACCACGCACGGGCCAGAATGGACGAGGTGCGGGCCTATCTGAGCCGATAAGGGATGGAAAGCGGGGCACGCCGGCACTTCCGGCGCGCCCCTTGTATTTGGCGAAGAAATGCGGTATAATGCCACACAATGACGACTAGAACAGGAGTTTTGCTATGGATTATTTTCACCTGTGCGCCGGGCAGGATACCATGGAGCAGATCAGCGTCCTGGGACTGGCCCACCTGGGGGACGGTGTGTATGAGCTGATGGTGCGCGCCTGGCTGTGCCTGCATGGCAAGGCCACCAACAAGGGCCTGCATAGGGCCGCCGTTACCTATGTGTCGGCTCCGGCCCAGGCGCAGCGGGCGCAGAAGATTTTGCCTGTGCTCACGCAGGAGGAGCAGGACGTGTTCCGCCGGGGCCGCAACAGCCATACCGCAGCGATTCCCAAGGGAGCCAGCGTGGCCCAGTATCACACAGCCACTGCGCTGGAGGCGTTATTTGGCTGGCTGTACCTGCGGGGAGAGACAGACCGGCTCAACGAACTGTTCACCCGGATGATGGAGGAATAACGAACATGCCATTGGACGCAATCTGTCTGACTGCCGTAGCTGCTGAATTGCGGCGAGCGGTCATCGGCGGTAAAGTGGATAAAATCTACCAGCCCACCCGGGACGAGGTGGTACTGCACATGCGTACTGGGCAGGGAAATGTGCGGATGCTGCTGTCCGCCAACCCCCAGCATCCCCGTGCCCATCTGACGGAGACTCCCCGGGAAAACCCGGACACACCGCCCATGTTCTGCATGCTGCTGCGCAAATACTTTTTAGGCGGCCGCATTCTGGCCGTCACCCAGCCTTCCATGGAGCGGTTGCTGGAGTTCCAGTTCGAGACCCTCAGCGAGCTGGGAGACCGGGTAGAACGACGGCTGGTGCTGGAGTGCATCGGGCGGAAAGCCAACCTCATCATGCTGGACGGAGAAGGACGGATTACCGACTGCCTGCGCAGGGTAGAGGGGGATTTGTCCGCCCGGCGGCCCCTGATGCCGGGGATGTTTTACCAGGCGCCGGCGCCCACGGGCAAGCTGGATCCCACGGCCATGACGCTGGAGGACCTGCGCCGGCTGGTGCTGGAGCAGGCCCCGGAGGGGGAGGGGCAGGACAAATGGCTGCTGGACACCTTCAGCGGCCTATCGCCCTTGGTCGCCCGGGAACTGGAGTTCCAGGGGGCTGGTAGCCGGGAAGGGCTGTCGGACCGGCTGGAACGTTTGTTGAAAGCCGTTAAGGAAGAATGCTTTCAACCTATTGTACTGGCAAAAGACGAAAAGCCTTTTGACTTTACCTTTATGCCTGTGCTCCAGTATGGGCCGTCGGTGGAGCTAAGGCGGTACGATGGTTTTTCTCAGATGCTGGACGACTATTACGCCCAGAAGGAAGCGCAGGAGCGGGTCAAGCAGCGGGGACAGGACTTCATCCGGTCCGTCACGCAGGCCAGAAGCCGCACGGCAAAGAAGATCGCCAATCAGGAGCAGGATCTGCGCAATGCGGCAGACCGGGAGCGGATGCGCCAGTTCGGGGACATCATCACCTCCAATTTCCATCGGATGGAGCGGGGACAGACCGCCCTCCGCGCCCAGAACTACTACGATCCCGAGGGCGGTGAGGTGGACATTCCCCTGGATCCCCTGCTCACCCCTCAGCAGAACGCAGCCAAATACTACAAGGACTATAAGAAGGCGCAAAAGGCGGAGGAGATGCTCTCCATCCAGCTGGAGAAGAACCGCCGGGAGTTGGATTACCTGGACAGCGTGCTTCAAATGATCTCCCTGTCGGAAGGAGACCGGGACCTCCAGGAGATTCGCCAGGAGCTGATGGACAACGGCTATCTCAAGCAGCACAGGCGGAAGATGACCGCCAAAGGCAAGCAAAAAATCATCCGCTCCAAGCCCATGGAGTTCCGTTCTTCTGCAGGGTTGACCATTCTGGTGGGCAAGAACAACAGCCAAAATGACCGGCTGACGTTGAAAGAGGCAGATAAGCGTGATATCTGGCTTCACACACAAAAGATCCACGGCTCCCATGTCATTCTCAAAACGGACGGGGGAGAGCCGGATGAGCGTTCGCTCAACGAGGCGGCCATGCTGGCGGCCTGGTTTTCCCAAGGCCGGGAATCCGGCCAGGTGCCGGTGGACTATACTCCGGTGAGGTATGTGAAAAAGCCTGCCGGGGCCAAGCCCGGCTTTGTGATCTATAACACGTATCATACCCTGTATGTTACCCCTGCGGAAAATCTAGCGAAGAAACTACGGGTAAAATAGGAGAAGACAGAGGACGGGCTCCCGGCCGGGGCCCGTCCTCTGTCTTGTCATTTTAGTATATTGGCTTGGGTGAGCCTTTCGTGGAGTACAGGGCCTACAAAGATGGCAATAGCCATTTTGATCAAGTCTCCGGGAATAAAAATCCAAACGCATTTGGCCATAGCAGCTCCTAGGGTTGTACCGGCCTCGAAACAGTACCAGGCGGTTCCAAGGGCATAAAGCGCTACCGTACCGAAGGCCATAGCCAGAAGGTGGAGACACCACCTGCTGCTGTGCTGTACTCCTAATCCAGACAGTGCGGCCAGGGGAAGATAGCCGATGAGATATCCACCAGTAGGGCCTAACAGACGTCCAATCCCGCCACCGAAACCAGAAAAGACAGGGACTCCGCTCATTCCCACCAAGAGGTAAACTACCACGCTCACCAAGCCCCATTTCCAGCCCAGCAGGTAAACCGACAAGTAAATGACCAGAGTGGCCAATGACAAAGGCACCGGGCCTATGGGAATGGACAGGGGACCCAATACGCACAGCATTGCCGCCATCAAGGCGGTGAGAGTCAGAGTATGGACGGGGATGGCAGATTGCTTCATGAGAGGCCTCCTGGCTGCCGCCCAGGAGGGCGGTTTCATTGTAAACTAAATTACAAAATAAGTATACAATGAAATCGGAAAAATGTCAACTAAAATAGAGAAAGAGTTTACAGATAGAAAGAATACCTGATCCGGCTGAAGAAAGCACTTCAAAGGTAAAAATCAGACCACTATGGTCCCAGCACACTTTGATAATAGGTCTGAGCCGCCTCAATAAATGCTGCCGTTCCTCCGGGCAACCGACGGTATCGGTGGCTGCCGATAATGAGTTGCCACGATTCTTTTGCAGGTGCCTGAAGGGGGCACAACAAGACGGAACCGTCTACAGTAAGGGCATTGGGGAGCATAAAATTTGCTCTGGCCACCGGTTCAGGAAAGTAGACGGCCGCCTGTCCCAGCAGCACCAGCCGGATCGTCAGCTCCATATCCCCCGTCTCGACAGCTCCTTTCGGGGAGAATCCCGCAGCATGAAAGATACGGTCCTCATGATCCCGAATGATGGAGCCAGTCCGCTTGAGTACGAAGGGACAATTCCGAAATTCGGACAGGTGCAGAAGTTCTCCCTGGCGGACCGCCGCCTCGATGGCATATGCCCGTTCTGGGCCCAGTGATCGGTGAAGCAGATTCTTGCGGAGGACCACTGTGAACTGCTCACTGTGCAGGATGGAAGTGTAGGACAGCTTGCTGTTCTCCCCCTGAAATTCTCCCATCACCAGGTCAATGTGGCCGGGAATCTCATGAAAAGCTCCGGTTCGGGTGGGAAGTTCCGCCACGGTGACGGTAAGCTCCGGGTGGATGTGACGGAAATAGTCCAGGAAGGACAGCAGCAGTGGGGGCGGCATCCCCGTGGGCACGCCCAAGGCGATGCGCTGGTTGTCCCGCTGGGCAATGGAGGACAGCTTGGTATCCAACCGCCGCCTGGCCTCCAGGCAGGCCTCGGCGCAGGAGAGAAATTCCTCCCCCGCCTCGGTGAGGGTTAGGGGCTTGGTACGGTGGAACAGTGGTGTACCCAACTCCCGCTCCAGCTTGCCCAGGTGTTCGCTGAGGGCCTGGGGAGAGATATAAAGCTCATCCGCTGCCGCCCGGATGGTTCCAGCCTTGTGGATGGTGAGCACATACTCAAAATTTAGGAAATTCACCATGTTGCCCTTCTTTGCATTTTTCTTAATGGTATCTTGTTCACTTGTTGCTGTCAAGTATTTACTTGACAATGGAGCAAGTGATTTCGTGCTATGCGTGCCCACTGCTGTCAGGTATAATAAAATCGTTCATAAACGGCCAAATATGACAGAAAGGAAGCGCGTAGTATCATGATCCGTCACATTTCCGTCTTTACGTTCAAGGACACTCCTGACAAGCAGCAGAACATGGAGACAGTCAAAGCATACCTGGAGAAGGTGCCCACCCTGTATCCCGCCATCAAGGCCCAGACGATCGGTGCCCAGGCGGCAGACACCCCAAGCCTGCCCGATGATGCTCCGGTGATGTTCGGCGACCTGATCCAGGTGGCGGACTTCGACACCCTGGAGGACGCCAACGGCTATCCCGCCTCCGAGGCTCACACCAAGCTGGCGGAGTTCTCCACTCCCATGCTGAAAAAGGTTACGGCCATTGATTATGTAGTGGAGGAACAGTGATATGTTAGTTGATTTTACGGGAAAGATTGCCGTAGTTACCGGCGCGACCGGCGGCATTGGCTATGTCTGCGCGAAAACGCTGCTGGAGTCCGGAGCCAAGGTGGCTCTGGTGGATGTGAACCAAGCTGTCCTGGATAAAGCCGCCGGAGAGCTGTCCTCCCTGGGTACGGTTCAGGGGTTTGCCGTGGATCTGTCCAATGTTGACGCCATCGCCCCTGCTGTCACCCGGGTGCGCCAGGCTTTGGGGGAGATCGACGTGCTGGTCCAGTGCGCCGGCCTGATGGGGGGCAAGCCCGGCCTGGAGGTCACACAAGCAGACTGGGACAAGACCCAGAACGTCAACGCCCGGGGGCTGTTCTTCATGATGCAGCAGGTGGTGTCCCAGTCCATGCAGAGTCGAGGCGGCGCCATCGTCAACTTCGCCTCCATGGCAGGCATCCGGGGGATGCATCCCCCTATGTGCTCCGCTTTTTACTCCGCATCCAAAGGAGCGGTGGTAGCGGTCACCATGCAGGCTGCGGTGGAATGGGCATCCCTGGGGGTGCGGGTGAACTGCGTGGCCCCCGGCGGGGTGGAGACCCCCGCCATGCGGGAGATGGGCTTTCCCCCAGAGGTGGTAGACCCTATCCCCATGAAGAGGCTCAACCAGCCCAAGGATGTGGCCAACTGCGTGGCTTTCCTAGCCAGCGACAAGGCTTCTACCATCACTGGTCAGACCATCGTCATCGATGGCGGCGCTTCCGTGGTGGGCTACTAAGCGGAAACAAACGATTTGGGAGGGTGAGTTCATGTTCAACAAAAGTCCTGACAACCTTTGGAACGCCCTATTCAACGTGCCCCAGGGGGCGACTATGACCGTTGCGGTGTCTCTGTATCTGGGGCAGGCGGATTTGGTCAATCTCTTTAAGACTTTTGTCTGCGCCTACTGTGCTGGGGTGATGCTCACCCTGTTTTTGCGCATCCCCGCTTTTGGGACGTGGATCTCCCGGCATATTCATACGGACAAGAACCCTGTGGCCGATTATCTGGTATGCGGCCTGGTGGGCGGGGCGCTGATGGGTGTGCTCATGAACTTTTTCATGACCTTCATGGCCATCGGCCCCATCCCCGCCTTCCCCGGGGCCTATCTCCACGCCCTGCCCTTCTCCATTCTGGTGTCTGCCATCTCGTCCTGCCTGTGGGTCAAGCCCACCGGGATGATCGTGGGCAAGGTGTACGGCGGGAAGCAGCCGGTTTGACCAGACGCGCGGAAATATTTAAAATAACAGGGGAGGGGATCTCATGGAGAGATCCCCTCCCTTGTTTTGTCTTTGCTAAAGTAGGGACAAAATGGCGGCGAATAGACTGGCGAAACACACCGTTCCCGTTCCCAGCCACAGCAGTGCCGTCGGGATGAGGAACAGGATTAGGGCAGCGCCCATTAGGAATTCCCCCCCTTTTTCTCTGATAGGCTTTCATGCCCGTAGCATCATTATAGTAAAGATATTTATTAAAATCAATAGTAAATATTTTTACTGTGCTATCATTTGGGCCATCCTGACAAAAGGGGGCGGCCTATGGATTATATCAGACGCATCCGGGACCTGCGGGAGGACCGGGACAAGACGCAGTGGGAGATCGCCCAGGTGTTGGGCACGTCTCAAACTATGTATGCGCGGTATGAGCGGGGAGCCAACGAGCTGCCCATACGGCATCTGATTACCCTGTGCCGGTATTACCACGTCAGCGCGGACTACATCCTGGGACTGGACGAGGGAAAACAGAGCAGATAGGCAGCGCCCCGGAGACCAACTGTCTCCGGGGCGTTTATCATCAGCCGCCTGAAAGGGAGACGGGATCCACCCGCCGGGACACGGTCTGGGTGAACTGGGCGTTATCGGTGTTGGAGATGAAATAGCTGAAGTCCCGGGGGCGGGTCAGGGTGACGGTTTCTCCGTCCGGCCCGGTGCCGGCGACTGTCTCCGGCGGGGAGGGATAGGCGTAGACATGCTTGATCACCGTGCCATCCGGGGTATAGACCTGCAGAACGCGGCCATCCATGCAGGTGCCATAATCCACATAGAGATTCCACCCCAAAATGCTGATGGTGAAGTATCCCGCGTGCTGGCCATTGACCTGCACCCGGTCCTGGTATTGGGAGGAAAAAGACATATCGAAAGAAAAGGTGGCACCGTCCGCAAAGTGGGCGGTGATCTCCTCCTGTTCCAGCAGTTCACGGATCAGCTCATATTCCCCTGTGGTGATGAGGCAGTCGGGACAGGTGGCGACGGCCTGGGCTGCGGTGATCGTTTCCGGCACATAGGCCGGGATGGCGCGGGCCGCCAGCCAGAGGCAGACCGCCCCGGCCAGCACC
>URQA01000051.1 GCA_900549885.1 uncultured Eubacteriales bacterium
GGCGATCCTCTCCGCCGCCGCGGCCAGCAGGCCGGACTGGCCCGCCTGCTCCATCCCCCGGATGGCCAAAAACACCACCAGCACGAACCCGCCCATAATGGCCAGCATGGCGATCCGTGCTTTTTCCGGCCCCACTTTATACAGCACGGGCAGCATTACCGCGTTGAGCAGCAGTCCCGCCCCGGCGGCCACACTGGCGGCCATCAGGAAGCCGCCCCAGTCCTCCATCCGGCCCAGAGCCATGGTGAGCCCGCCCATGGCCAGAGAGAGGACCAGCCCCACACACACCACCAGCAGAGTAAACAGGTATCGTGCAGCCACCACTCCGTTCCGCTCCACCGGGAGGGTGAGGGCGTATGTGTCCCACTTTGCCGCAGCATCCAGGGCGAACAGGGACAAGGGGATCATAGCGGCGATCAGGGTGAAAAACCAGGTGAAAAAGGACACGTCCCACACCCCCATCAGGGTCATCCCGCCGTAGACCACTGTGGCGATGACGTAGACCTTGACCTGCCTGCGCAGGCACAGCAAATCCTTGATGAGCAGTCCCATCATGACCGCGTCCCCCTTTCCAGGAATACCATGATCTCGTCTAGGGTCACTGGGTCCACCGTCAGCCTGGGATATTTGCGGCGGAAGGCCTCCTTGTCCCGGATGAGAGCCTCGGTGGAGTACTCCCCCTGGCGCACCGCCAGCACATAGGCCGGGTCCACCCTCGTCAGGTCCGCCCGGGTGCACACCAGCCGCCCGTGGTCCTCCAGCAGGCGGTCCTTTTCCTCAAAGAACAGCAGCTGCCCTTGGTGGAGGTAGGCGATGTAGTCCGCCGCTTTCTCCAGATCGGTGGTGATGTGGCTGGACATTAAAATGGAATGCTCCCCCTGGGCGGAGAAGGCCATGAGCTCATCCAGCAGCTCGTCCCGCACCACTGGATCCAGTCCCGAGGTGGCCTCGTCCAGCACCAACACGCTGGGGTGGTGGGCCAGGGCGGCGGCCAGGGACAATTTCATCTTCATTCCCCGGGAAAACTCCTTCAGATAGCGGTTGGTTGGCAGCTTCAGCCGCTGGAGCAGGCCGTCGAACAGCGCCTTGTCCCACTGGCGGTACACTTTAGACAAAATTTTGTCCACATCTTTGGCCAGCAGAGTGTCGTGGAACAGGCACTCATCCAGCACCACCCCCACATCCTCCCGGGCCCTCCGGTCCCGGCTGTCCCGGTCCAGGATCCGGACCGTCCCCTCGTCAGGCCGGGCGATGCCCAGCAGGCATTTGAGCAGGGTGGTCTTGCCCGCCCCGTTCTCCCCGATGAGCCCCACAATGGCCCCGGCGGGCACAGCCAGGTCCACGGGGCCCAGGGCGAAGCTGCTGTATCCCTTCACCAGCCCCTGAATTTCAATACTATTTGTCATGATAGTTCATCCTTATACAAAGTGGAGAGCATTTCGGTGAGTTCATCCAGGCCCACGGCCCCCGCCTTGGCGGCGTCCACCGCATGGGACAAGTGCTCCTCGATCTGGCACAGGACGGCCTCCCGCCGGGTCTCCTGGTTCTGCGGGGCCACGAAGCAGCCTTTGCCCGGGACGGTGGTGAGGAATCCATCCCGCTCCAGCTCCTCATAGGCCCGCTTGGTGGTGATGACGGAAATGCGCAGGTCCCGGGCAAGCAGCCGCATGGAGGGCAGGGCCTCGCCCTCCGGCAGCTCCCCCGACAGGATGAGGCCCTTCACCTGCCGGACGATCTGCTCGTAAATGGGAACGCCCGAGGAATTGCTGATAATGATGTCCATGGTACACCTCTTGCGTTTTATCGTATATATACTATATACACAGTATATACACAGTGTTCCTCTTTGTCAAGAGGAAATTTTTATTTGCCCTTCGCCCGTCTGTGTGATATACTAAAGGGCACAAAATTTCCCCCCGGCGGGTCTGACCGCTCCCGCCGCCGGTCATACTATAAGAAACACGACATAAAGAGGGTATCATTATGGAGCTGTCGGAATTCAAGGCCAACGAGGGCAAACAGGTGAACATCCAGGTGGGAGACCGCACCTTTGCCCGCCACGCCATCGCCACCCACTTCGTCCAGGTGGGGGAGAGCTATATGGACCTCATCCAGAAATATGTGGTCCCCATCTACCAGGAGGGGGACATCCTGTCCTCCAGCGAGAAGATCATCTCCTTGTGCCAGAAGCGCATCGTGCGCAAGTCGGACATGAAGCTGTCCTGGCTGGCCAAATTCCTGTCTAAATTCGCCTCTCACTCCTCTGCCGGCATCGGGGTGGACTCCCCCTGGAAGATGCAGTTCGCCATCGACCAGCGGGGGGCACTGTACGTCATCTGGGCGGCCATCTGCGCCGGCTTTGGCAAGCTCTTCGGCAAGCGGGGGGTGTTCTACGAGATGGTAGGGCAGGAGGTGGCCGGGCTGGACGGCTTCTACGACCATTGCTTTGACGTGTATGGCGAGTTTGGCATCCGCATTCCGGAGAACTCTGACGGAGTGTGCGAGGAGGTTTACCGGGAGACAGGCATCCGTATGATGATCGTGGACGCCAACGACCTGGCCCAGGAACTGCTGGGCAAGTGCGCCGCCATCCAGGAAAGCGAGGCGGACCTGATGGCCATGATCGCGGACAACCCCTGCGGCAACGGCACCCAGCTCACCCCCATGGTCCTCATCCGGGAGGTCAAGGACTGACGACTTCATCCTAGAAAACCACACGGCCCCGCTCCTGATGGAGCGGGGCCGTGTGGCTATCAAAAAGCCTCGCAGAGTTCGCGCCCGCAGGCGCGAAAAAATTGTAATCTGTTTTCGGCCGCGACATGTGCGTGGACGAAAACACTTCTCGGCCCGCAAACGTGCGAATTGTCTGCTTTCGGCGGACAATGAGTGCGCTGCGGCGGGCCGCAACCTCCCCCTCGGAAAAGGCTTTGCCTTTTTCGAGGGCTTACTCCTCCATGAGCTTCTCCATCTCGTCCAGCAGGGTGCCGAACAGATCCAGGGCATCCTGGACGGGCTTGGGGCTGGACATGTCCACCCCGGCGCCTTTGAGCAGGTCCACCGGATCCTTGGAGCAGCCGCCGGACAGGAACTGGATGTAGTCCTTCACAGCGCTCTCCCCCTCCTTCAGGATGCGGCGGGATAGGGCGATAGCGGCGGAGTAGCCGGTGGCGTACTGGTAGACATAGTAGTTGTAGTAGAAGTGGGGGATACGAGCCCATTCCAGGGCAATTTCCTCGTCGGACACCATGTCGGGGCCGTAGTATTTCTCGTTGAGGGCCTTGTACTCCTTGGAGAGCAGGTCGGCGGTGAGGGGAGTGCCCTGGGCGTTCAGCTCTCCCATGCGCAGCTCAAACTCGGCGAACATAGTCTGGCGGTAGAGGGTGCCCTTGAACTGCTCCAGGAAGTGGTTGATGAGCCAGGCCCGCTCCTTCTTGTCCGTGGTACGGTTCAGCAGGTACTCCATGAGCAGGGCCTCGTTGCAGGTAGAGGCCACCTCGGCCACAAAGATTACATAGTCCCGGTACACCGGGGGCTGGTTGCGGTTGGACAGGTAGGAGTGGACGGCGTGGCCCATCTCATGGGCCAGGGTGAACATGCTGTCCAGGTTGTCTTTGTGGTTGAGCAGCACATAGGGGTGACACAGGGCGCCGGCGGAGTAGGCGCCGGACCGCTTGCCCACGTTCTCGTACACGTCGATCCAGCGGTTGTCAAAGCCCTCCTTGATGATGGCGCGGTAGGCGTCGCCCATGGGGGCCAGGGCCTTATAGACGGTGTCCTTGGCCTGCTGGTAGGGGATGACCTTGTCCGCGCCGGACACCATGGGGGCGTAGATGTCGTACATGTGGAGCTCGTCCACCCCCAGCAGCTTCTTGCGCAGGCGGACATAGCGGTGGAGCTTGTCCAGGTTGGCGTTCACCGTGTCGATGAGGTTGTGGTACACCTGGGGGGGCACCCGGGTGCCGGCCACGGCGGCGGCCAGGGAGCTGTCGTACTTCCGGGCGGTGGCGAAGAACTGCAGCTGCTTGACCTGGGCGGAGAGCACCGCGGCGGCGGTGTTGCGGATGGTGCCGTAGGTCTTATAATAGGTTTTAAAGGCGTTTTCCCGCAGCGCCCGGTCCTCGCTCATCTGGGTGGGGACGAAGGAGCCGTCGCTCAGGGGCACGGCGTTGCCCTGGCCGTCCACCGCGTCGGGGAAGGTGAGATCGGCGTTGGTCAGCTTGCCGTAAATGTCGTCCGGGGCCTGGGCCATTTCCCCGGCGGCGGCCAGCAGCTTCTCCTCCGCATCAGACAAAATGTGCTCCTTCTGGTCCTGGACGATCTGGAAGTACCGGCGATAGAGCTCCAGCTCCGGCTTATCCCGGTAGAACTGTTCCAGCGTCTCCTGGGGAATCTTCAGCAGCTCAGGAGTCTCAAAGGCGGTGGCGCTGCTGATTTCCACATACAGGCTCATCACCTTGCCCACCATGGCCTGATTTTCCGCCACCCGGGTGTCCTGGTCACATTTGCGCTGGGCGTAGTTGGCCAGCTCCGTGAGATGCTCCCCCACCCGCTGCTCCAGCTCCACATACTCGTACAGGGTGCCGGCGCTCTCTCCCAGGCGGCCGGCGTAGCCGGGCAGCTTTTGGGCCAGGACCCGGGTGGCCTCCAGATCCTGCTCCCAGGCCTGGTCAGAGGGGTAGAGGTCCGCCAGGTTCCAGGTCTCCTCCACCGGGATCTGGCTGCGCTCCGGAATCTTCACTGCTTCTGTCATTATCCATTACCTCCAAAGTCGTTAAAATTCTGTGACGTTATCATAGCACAACAGCCGGCGTTTCTCAAGGTTTCCTTTCATCTGGCATTTCCGACGCCGCTGTGGTATGATAATAAATTGAACACATCTCCCACAGGAGGGACCTCTATGAAAATCATCGACGCCCACTTCCACCTGTTCGAACCGCCCGTCAGCCAAGAGGACGGCCAGGCCCAAACGACACGCCGCCCCGAGGCCGACCGGCTACTCTCCTGCTGGGGCGGGCTGGATATCGTCTCTGGCGTGATTATGGGCAACCGCAGCCTGGAGCCGGACTACCACTGCTATCCCGCCCCCATGCGCTACTGCATCGGCCTGGACAGCCATGTGCTGCTGGAGCAGCTGGGTCCCGACCAGGCCGCCCGGCTGGTGGAGGAGAACCTCCGCCGCCCCCAGTGTGTGGGCGTCAAGCTCTATCCCGGCTACAATCACCAGTATATCTCCGATCCCATGTACACGCCCGTTTACAAGCTGGCCCGGACCTATCATAAGCCGGTGGCTGTCCACATGGGGCAGACCGCCGGGTCCACGGGCAAGCTCAAGTACAGCCATCCCCTCACCCTAGACGAGGTGGCCGCCGACTGGCCGGACGTGCAGTTCGTCATGTGCCACTTCGGCAACCCCTTCCTGGCGGACGCGGCAGCAGTGCTGGAGAAAAACCCCAACGTCTGCGCCGATCTGTCCGGCCTGCTGGACGGCCCGGTGGCCCTGGACGCTTATTTTGCCCGCCAGCGGGCCTATGTGGACCAGCTGCGGGGCTGGATGGAGTACGTGGAGGACTGGAGCCGCTTCCTGTTTGGCACGGATTTTCCCGGGGTGGACGTGGCAAACTATGTGGAGTTCATCCGCCGCCTGGTACCGGAGGAGCACCACCATGCGGTATTCTTCGACAACGCCAACCGGGTCTACCAGCTGGGACTGAAGGCCTGACCCGGCCCATCTCCCAGTTCCGGCTGGACCATCCCTAACAGCAGGCGTGCGCCGGCTTGGGCCAAAAACAGGTCGGGCTGCGCACCGTTGTAATCTAAAACGAACTCCTGCCGCTCCACCGGCGCTCCTTCTAGTGTGGGAAACTCCCGTTGGACGGCTACGCAGGCCCGGCCCTCCTTGATGCTGGATAGTGTGATGGTGTTGGCCGGACCCATGCCATAGCTGAGCATTCGATCCGCCGGAAGCAGCCGGGTCAGGGCGGACAGCCCTCCCGGCACCAGCGCTGTCCGGCAGTGCAGAGCGCCAGCTCCCGCCCACCCCGCCGCCTGGGGAGACACCACCAGCAGGTCAAAATCCCGTCCCATCAGCTGGGCCGGATGCCGTCCGCAACGTACCACGCAGCCCTGCGCCTGGGCTGTGGCCGCCAGCGCTCCCGCCAGCCCTTCGTCCCGCTCCCATACCCCGATCTGCCACATCCCGTCCACGCCCCTCTCAAAGCTTGGAAACATTATGTGGAGATGGCGGCGGAATATGCGTCCGCCCCAGCCGGCAGGAGCTGTTCACCAGCCAGAGACGGTCTCGCCTTTGTCCCACTCTGGCAATTCAACGCCCATTCATAAAAACAGACGAAATTTTTATTTTGTCACCCATGGCGGTATCCCCACACGGACGGGAAATTGCCTGAAAACCAGGGATAAGCCTTGACTTTTTCTCCCGTTGACCATACAATGTTAGTCTATGAATCTCAGACAAAATCTTGATTTTGCTGCAAAAGGATTGAGAAGCTATGGCACAAGACAAAAGCAAGCAGGTCAGCCAGATCACCGATATGGAGGTTGATTTTGCCCAGTGGTACACTGACGTGTGCAAAAAGGCGGAGCTCATCGACTACTCCTCTATCAAGGGCATGTTCATCTACCGGCCCTACGGCTACGCCATCTGGGAGAACATCCAGCGCATTCTGGACGGCGAGTTCAAAAAGCTGGGCCATGAGAATGTCTACCTGCCCGTACTCATCCCTGAGTCCCTGCTTCAGAAGGAGAAGGACCATGTGGAGGGCTTCGCCCCGGAGTGCGCCTGGGTCACTATGGGGGGCAGCGAGGCGCTGGAAGAGCGCTACTGCATCCGCCCCACCTCGGAGACCCTGTTCTGCGAACACTATAAGAACATCATCCACTCCCACCGGGACCTGCCCAAGCTGTACAACCAGTGGTGTTCCGTGCTGCGCTGGGAAAAGACCAGCCGTCCCTTCCTGCGTCACCGGGAATTTCTGTGGCAGGAGGGTCATACCATGCATGCCACTGAGGCTGACGCCCGGGAGGAAACCCAGCGGATGCTGAATGTCTACGCCGACTTCTATGAAAATGTGCTGGCTATGCCGGTGCTCAAGGGCCGCAAGACAGACAAGGAGAAGTTCAACGGCGCAGAAGAAACTTATACCGTGGAGTGTATGATGCACGACCGCAAGGCCCTCCAGGGGGGCACCAGCCACTACTTCGGCGACGGCTTCGCCCGTGCCTTCGACATCACCTTCGCCGGCACAGACAACCAGCTTCATCACCCCTATCAGACCTCCTGGGGCGTGTCCACCCGGATGATCGGCGGCATCATCATGACCCATGGGGACAACAGCGGCCTGGTGCTGCCCCCTCGGATCGCCCCCACTCAAATCATCGTGATTCCGGTGGCCCAGCACAAGGAGGGCGTGCTGGAGGCCAACCGCGCCGTCATGGAGCGGTTGCAAAAGGCGGGCTTCCGGGTAAAACTGGACGACAGTGACAACTCCCCCGGCTGGAAGTTCGCCGAGTATGAGATGAAGGGCATACCCCTCCGGCTGGAGCTTGGCCCTAAGGATATGGAGAAGAATCAGTGCGTCCTGGTCCGCCGGGACAGCGGCGAGAAGGTTTTCGTCTCCCTGGACGGCATCGAGGACACCGTGGCCCGGATGCTGGACGCCATCCACGACGGGCTGTACCAGAAGGCCAAGAAAAATCTGGAGGACAACACCTATCCCTGCCAGTCCCTGGAGGAAGTCAAGGAGAAAATGGCCGCCCGGGGCGGTTTTGCCAAAACTATGTGGTGCGGCGACGAGGCCTGCGAGATCCGTATGAAGGAGGAGGCGGGGGTCACCTCCCGCTGCATCCCCTTCCAGCAGGAGCATCTGGGCGATGTGTGCCCCATTTGTGGTAAGCCTGCCAAACATATGGTGGTGTGGGGCGTGGCCTACTGAGACTGTGGAAAAGGCTTTCGACTGTCTCTCGCCGGGGACAAAGCCCTATCTCTGGCACGTAACGGTCTGAGGCAGCGCATTCATATCTGCCAAAGGCAGTCGCCGTCTCGCACGTTGTGGGCCGAGAGATGTTTCGGCCGCGCGCATATTGCAGTTGAAAGCGAATCGTCCTATTTCGCGTCTGACGGCGTGAACGATACGAGGCTTTTTGAGATAAAACACCCGTTCAGCCTCAGCTGAACGGGTGTTTTTCGTTCTCTTTTTAGTAGATGCCATCCAGGACTTCAATGGCCTGGGCGACGGCGTGGTCGTTGCAGTGGCCCAGCACCCGGGCGCCCCAGTCCTTCACCTGCTGGGCGCAGTTGGCTGGGGCGAAGGGGATGGCGGACAGGGCCAGCATGGGAATGTCGTTCTGGTTGTCCCCGATGCAGTACACCCGCTCCGGCGGGATGGACAGCATCCGGGCCACCTTGGCTACCATCGCTCCCTTGTTGCTCCCCTTGTCCGTCAGTTCCAGCAGGTACTTGTTAGAGAAAATAGCCTCGTAATCTCCGCCCCAGCGCTCCAGCAGGTACTGCTGCACCCGGCGCAGATAGGGCCCGTCCTGCTCCATGATGACTTTATTCCAGGGCCGGGGCATCCGGTCCACGGAGCAGGTGTGGTAGGGCACCGCCACCCGCTCCAGATGCTTCATGGTGACCACATTGGGGTTGTGGACGTAAATTTCCTCCCCGAAATAGGCCTCAAAAGCCAGGTCGGGAAACTCCCCGCACAGCTGCTCTACCCGTTCCGGCGTGTCTGGCGTCAGCTGGGTGCGCACCAGATAGCGGTCCTGGCTGTAATCATAGATGGCCGCTCCGTTGGACAGTACCACCGGCGCGTTGAACTCCAACCCCTCCTTAGCGATCTGAGGGGTGAAGGTGCGGTGGGCGCGGCCGGTGGCGATGGAAAACCGTCCGCCCTCCCGGATGAAATAGTGGATGGCCGCCTTGTTCTCCGCCGACACCTCCAGACGGTGGTTATATAAGGTGTCGTCGTAGTCGCTGAACAATAAAACGTCGTTGAATTTTCCCATGGCGGTCTCCTCCCGGGCCAAGCTCCGGCCCGCGTCATTTGTCATATCCCATGGATTAGTTTAGTATAGGCGGCAGTTCCTGTCAAGGGGCGGTCAATGTCCACAAATCTGATCCAGGCTTTTTGTCCCTTCTCACAAAACTACAAAAGAGTGTGGTCAATTCCCCTGTGTTTCTGGCGTTTCAACAAGATATGGGAGAATTTTCAGCTTCCCGACACAGTTTGTTTCCAATTTTACCGCTTGACGCAGGGAGGAAAAGGGTGTAATATTACGCTTGTAACCATTTTGTAACTTTTGTATCTTCTTTGTTACCTCTGCTGTTGAGTAGGTAGCGATTTCATAGGAAAGGGAGTTTTCCGCATGGACGAATTGCTGCGGCATGACGATATGTCCTTTGGCGGTGATGACAACGGCTCTCGCCAGTCGGCGGTCAAGGTTCTCAAGGAGAAGTACCTGGCCGCCGCGGAACGAGTCAGAGCCTGTGTCACTACCGCCAAAACAAAGCTGGGTGAAGCACAGGTTCCCATTAAGGTGACCCATGCGGCCGCCAGGATCAAGACCGCTGTAGCCAAGCATCCCGTGTCTCCCATGCTGTATGTGGCAGTGGCCGGCCTGATCGTGGGCGCAGTCATCTTCCAATCCACCTACATCCGGGCTTATGCGGTACAGGTAGACGGAGTCGAGGTCGGCTTGGTGGCGGACACGGCCCAAGTGGATGCGGCTGTGTCCCATGTAGAGAGCCGAGTCGCCAACGTGCTGGGTACCAGCTTTGATTACGATGCCGAGGTGACTTATACTCCCGTCTTTTCCACCGAGGCGGACCTGACAGACACCCAGGACATCGAAGCCTATCTGTTTGAAAACACAGGCGCCCTCATGGACGGTTATGTTCTCACCGTGGGCGGGCAGGAGGTCGGCGTGGCCGCCAGCGAAGCAGATCTCCAAGCCCTGCTGGACCGAGTCGCTGAACCTTATATCACCGAGGATACTGTGGACTACGGCTTTGTGGAGGACGTGTCCATTACCTCCCGTCAAATATCCTCTGACACCGCCTTTGACCTGGAGGCCCTCTATTCTGCCCTCACTGCCAACTCCGTGGAAGAGGCAGTGTATGTAGTGGAGAAGGGGGATGCGTTCAGCCGCATTGCCAAGTCCCTGGGCATGACGGTTTCAGAACTGAGCGAGCTTAACCCTGACGTTGTGATTGACAAGATCTGGGTGGGCCAAGAGCTGGTCATTCAGAAGTCTGTGCCGTTCCTGTCTGTTTACACGGTTAACAACGAAACGTATGAGAAGGCCATTGAGAGTCCTGTGGAGTACACCGACACTGACTCCATGTACCAGGGGGATACCAAGGTTACCGAGCAGGGCGAAGACGGCGTAGCCCGGGTCACTGCCGATGTGACCTATGTCAACGGCTATGAGACGGAGCGCACCGTCATCTCCACCACCACCTTGCAGGAAGCCACCACCACCCATATCCTCCGGGGCACTAAGGAGAAGCCCAGAACCGCCTCCACCGGCTCCTATTCCTGGCCCTGTTCCGGCACCATTACCTCCCGGTACGGCTACCGCAGCCGCGGCTTCCACACCGGTCTGGATATTGCAGTGCCCTATGGCACCGCTATCAAGGCCGCCGACGGCGGCACCGTCACCTTCGCCGGACGGCAGGGAGGATACGGCAACCTAGTTATCATTACCCACGACAACGGTTCTCAGACCTACTACGCCCACAACTCCTCCCTGGTGGTATCCGTGGGCGACAAGGTCTACAAGGGGCAGACTGTGGCCAAGGCGGGCTCCACCGGCAACTCCACCGGCAACCACTGCCATTTTGAGATCCGCATCGGCGGCAAAACAGTCAATCCCCTGAACTACCTGGGTTGAGCCCATCAGACCAGTCCCTTTGCAGATCACCGGGACGGCGGACAATTTGTCCGCCGTCCCTTTTTATCTCCTGCCATGGCACTATCCTCCGGCTTGACCCCGGCCCCGGGACATGTTATCATCCGGTTATCCAGACAGAAGGGAGGCGTCGAGATGAAGCGCGGCCTTGACGGCGCTCCATGCAAGGCCTGATCGGGATAGACTTGTATGGAGCAGAAAGTTCTACCCTAGCGGCTTTGCATGGCAGTTGCTCTAGCGGCTCCAAACGATGCAAAGGAGTAGGGAAATGAAATACACCAAAATCAACTTAGACCAGTGGGACCGGGGAGAACTCTTCCAGTTCTATATGGAACATATGCGCATTGTCATGAGTCTGACTGTCGACGTGGACGTGACCCGGCTCATCCGCTTCACCCGGCAGTCCGGTCTGAATTTCTATGGCGTTATGGTCTGGACGGTGTCCAAGGTAGTCAACGCCCACGATGAGTTCAAATATGGCTGGAGCAAGGGTGGGGACCTCATCCGCTGGGAGGTTATCTCTCCCAGCTATGTTCACTTTCACCCGGAGGATCAGCGCTTTACCAAGCTGTTCACCCCTTTTTCTCCCGATCTGGCCTCCTTTCACGCCCAATTCCTGGCGGACAAGGAGGCCTACCGGGACCGCCGGGACATCCTGCCTGGGCAAGCACCCAACTTCTTCGACGTCTCCTGCCTGCCCTGGGTACGATATCGCCACTGCGACCTCCATGTGTTCGACGACGGACGGTTCCTTGCCCCAGTGGTCACCTGGGGAAAGTACGAAGAGGAACAGGGGAGATGGTCCATGCCACTGACCATGAACCTCCACCACGCCGTGGCCGACGGCTTTCACCTGTGCCGCTTTTTTCAGGAGACACAGGAGCTGATCGATACCTTGGCGTAATTCCTAGCTCATCCATCTCCCACATACAGATATGGCAAAGGGTCCTCCGCTTTGAGCGGAGGACCCTTATTCTGCCTTACTGTCAATAAAAAACCATTGACAAATTCGAACAAATGTATTATATTGAAGCATGTTGTAGAACGTTTGTTTGAATTCTTAAAACAACAGTCCTGAATATAGGAGTTTTCTTTTGCTAAACTGAGGCCATCCTAAAAAGAGAGAGGGTTTGACCATGGAGACTACTTACTACACCCTGACTGCACGGGAGATTATCGTATCCGGCGACGGCATCTCTGCCGCCGTGGGCGCCCCGGCCCGTCAGCTGGTCTGCGTCCGACGCCCTGCCTCCCAGGAGGAACAGGCCCAAGATAATGTCATCGACCTGGCGGCCTGGAAGGCGGCCAGAGAGGAAGAAACCCGGCTGGAAGAGGAGTGGTACGCCGGGGTGGACGAAGCCCTGGCCGAGCCTGCACCCATCCCGCCCCGCCCCCGGCGAAACCACAAGAAACGGGTCCTGTTGGGCGGGGAACTGCTGGCCACCTTGTCCGTCATAGGGACCATGGCTCTGTTGGCGGCGCGTATTCTGGCGTGAGGGCGAGCGACCTGTGAAATGGGAATTGGGCATCGCCCGGTGCGGCCTAGCCTGTTGTCTTTGCTCGGAGAATGTCTCCTGTCCGGGCTGCCGCAGCGGCGGATGTCCTGGAGCGGACGACTGCGTAAACCGGCGCTGCTCCATGGAGCGGGGCCTAGAAGGATGCTGGGCCTGCGGGGAGCTTGACGGCTGCCGCAAAGGGCTGCTGGCCAAGTCCAAGCCCCGGGGATTTTCCCTGTTCGTCCGGCGCTATGGGATGCAGGCCCTGCTGGACCGCCTGGAGCGCAACGAGCAGGCGGGCGTGGTGTCCCACCGGACGGGAGTAGTGGGGGACTACGACGGCTTTGACAGCGAGGAAGCGCTGATCGCTTTTTTGTTGGCGCAGGAAAGGGAACCGGGCTGCTCAAGCCCGTGAGCGGTGCGGACAGCGGTGCGCTGCCCGCACCATATTTTTTGCAAAAACCTTGGGCTGCAAGGAAAAATCACTTTACAAACGGAGAAAAATATGATATGCTTTTTCAGCGTGTGTCATAGATGCACCAGTCCGCCGGCTTAGTTTCGGGACAAGGCCCGCTCCATGCGGGGACTTCACCCGCCCGTTACTCAGCGGCTGGGAAATTTTTTGAAAGGTGGAATTCTCCCATGATCCGTAAAGACCAGAAGACGGCCGTAATCGAGGCCAACCGCACCCATGAGACCGACACCGGCTCCCCTGAGGTGCAGATCGCCATTCTTACCGCCCGTATCCAGGAGCTTACTGAGCACCTGCGGGTCCACATCCACGACAACCACAGCCGCCGCGGCCTGTACAAGATGATTGGTAAGCGCCGCAAGCTGCTGGACTACCTGGCCAAGAAGGACATCGAGCGCTATCGTGCTATCATCGCCAAGCTCGGTATCAGAAAGTGATTTCATGAACAGAGGGCGGCGTGGCTATCACGCCGCCCTTTTTCCCAACCGTGTTCATCCGCCCCGGAAGCTGTGCTTTTCTAGCAGTTGAACATGGGCCCTGCCAGTGGGCGGGGCTTGTGTTCAAGTGCTATAAAGGTGGTGGCTCCGGAGGATTTATAAAGGAGTGTAACCTAATGTCAACCGTTATCAAGCACAAGCAGTTTCCCAATCACAAAGTGTATGAGACCACAGTGGCCGGCCGGCCCCTCAAGATTGAGGTGGGCAAAATGGCCGAGCTGGCCAACGCTTCCGCCATGGTGACCTACGGCGAAACCAGTGTGCTGGTCGCCGTCACCGCCTCCGCCCGTCCCCGGGACGGCATCGACTTCTTCCCCCTGAGCGTGGACTTCGAGGAAAAGCTGTACGCTGTGGGCCGTATCCCCGGCTCCTTCATGCGCCGGGAGGGGCAGCCCTCTCTCCCTGCCGTGCTGGCCAGCCGTCTGATCGACCGGCCCATCCGGCCCCTGTTTCCCTCCGACCTGCGCAACGACGTGGTAGTCACCTGCACGGTGATGAGCGTGGACTATGATTGCTCCCCTGAGGTCACTGCCATGATCGGCGTGTCCGCTTGCCTGTCCTACTCTGATATTCCCTGGAACGGTCCCATCGGCTGCATGGAGGTGGGCTATGTGGACGGCCAGGTGGTGATGAACCCCAACCAGGAGCAGAAGCACCGCTCCCAGATGGACGTCACCGTGGCCGCCACCATGGAGAAGGTGGTCATGATCGAGGCGGGCGCCAAGGAGATCCCCGACGAGATTATGTACGAGGGCATCGTCAAGGCCCACGAGGAGATCAAGAAGCAGGTTGCCTTCATCAACGGCATTGTGGCGGAGATCGGCAAGCCCAAGTTCGAGTATGAGCACGCCGACTTCAACCAGGAGCTGTTCGACGACATCATGGCCAATTTCATGGACGAGGCCAAGGCCGCCATGGACACCGACGATAAGAACGTCCGGGAGGCCCGCTGGAACGCCATGATCGACCATTGGCATAAGAAGTATCTGGAGCAGTACCCCGACATGGACAAGTACCTGGAGGAGTTTACCTACAAGTTCCAGAAGAAGATCGTGAAAGCCTGGCTGCTGGAGGGCCACCGGGTGGACGGCCGCGCCAAGAATGAGATCCGGCCTCTGGCCGCCGAGGTAGGGGTCCTGCCCCGGGTCCACGGCTCCGGCCTGTTTACCCGCGGCCAGACTCAGGTGCTGTCCGTATGCACCCTGAACACCCTGGCCGCCTGCCAGAAGCTGGACACCATCTGGGAGGAGACCGAGAAGCGCTATATGCACCACTACAACTTCCCCGGCTTCTCCGTGGGCGAGGCCCGTGCCTCCCGCTCCACCAACCGCCGGGAGAAAGGCCACGGCGCTCTGGCCGAGCGGGCGCTGGAGCCGGTACTGCCCAGCGTGGAGGAGTTCCCCTACGCCATCCGCGTGGTCTCTGAGGTGCTCAGCTCCAACGGCTCCACCTCTCAGGGCTCCATCTGCGGCTCCACCCTGGCCCTCATGGATGCCGGTGTGCCCATCAAGGCCCCTGTGGCCGGTATCTCCTGCGGTCTGATCCAGGACGACGACGGCTCCTTTACCACCTTCATCGACATCCAGGGCGTGGAGGACTTCCACGGCGAGATGGACTTCAAGGTGGCCGGCACCAAGGCCGGCATCACCGCCATCCAGATGGACCTGAAGAACGACGGCCTGACCCACGCTATCATCAAGGAGGCCCTGGACATCACCCGGGACGCCCGCTTCGCCATCCTGGACGAGATCATGCTGCCCTGCATCTCCGCTCCCCGGGCCGAGGTCAGCAAGTACGCCCCCAAAATGCTCACCATGAAGATTGACCCGGACAAGATCCGGGAGGTCATCGGCAAGGGCGGCTCCGTCATCCAGAAGATCACCGCCGAGTCCGGCGCCACCGTGGACATTGAGGACGATGGCACCATCCACATCGCCTCCCCCAACGCCGAAGCCTGTGACGCGGCCAAGAAGATGATTGAGACCATTGTGTTCGTCCCCGAGGTGGGTGCATTGTACTACGGCAAGGTGGTGCGCATCCTCCAGTTCGGTGCCTTTGTGGAGCTTGCCCCCGGCAAGGACGGCATGGTCCACATCTCCAAGCTGGCCAACCACCGCGTGAACAAAGTGGAGGACGTGGTCAACATCGGCGACATGATTTGGGTGAAGGTCACCGACATCGACGAAAAGGGCCGGGTCAACCTCAGTTATAAGGATGCCCTCCGGGAGATTGAGGCCAAGAAGGCCGCTGGTGAATCCATTAAGTAAATTCTGTATTGGCGCAAACCAGGGTCCCGGGCCGCATACGG
>URQA01000052.1 GCA_900549885.1 uncultured Eubacteriales bacterium
TGGACGTGTCCATTCAGGCCCAGGTGCTCAACCTGCTACAAGATCTGCAGAAGGACCTGGGATTGACTTATATGTTTATCACTCATGATATGTCTGTGGTCAAGCACATCTCTGACGATATCATCGTCATGTATCTGGGCCAGATTGTAGAGAAAAGCCCGGCCAAGGAACTATTTACCAAACAGTACCATCCCTATACCCAAGCGCTCCTCTCCGCCATCCCTGTACCCTCTCTACACAATCGCAGAGAGAAAATTGTGATCAAAGGAGAGCTGTCCTCACCCATCAATCCGGAGAACCGGTGCCGATTTGCCGGACGGTGCGCCTATTGTACGGAAGGGTGCAAAACTAAACCTGCACCAAAGCTGGTGGAAGTCTCGCCAAACCATTTCGTGGCCTGCCACCGCTCGGCGGAGCTGGTGGATAAGCTGAATAAAAACAACTGAACGGAGGAGAACACATGAAATCCAAGAAAGCCCTTGCTCTGGCGCTTGTCTGTGCGCTGGCCCTATCTGTCCTAGCCGGATGTACCAGCGGCCAGCAGCCTTCTGACACCCCCGGCACCTCCAATGACCCGGGCACCAACACCAACGAGCCCGTAGATAATCCCAACCTTGTCCCTGCGGAGGGCACTTCGGAAGAAACCTTGAAGGTCGCCTGTGACGGCGAACCCACCTCCATTTTCCCCAACTATGTCACGAATAAGACCAGCAACCGAGTGGACAGCTGCCTGTTCGATACCCTGGTTCGCTGGAATGATGAGACCAAGACCGCGGAGCCCTCTCTGGCCACCAAGTGGGAGCAGATTGACGATTTGCACTGGCAGTTTACCCTGCGGGACGACGTCTACTTCACCAACGGTGAGAAGTTGACCGCCAATGACGTTATCGCCTCCCTCCAGGCCTCCTACGACTATACGCTGAACCACTATACTTTGTGGCTCGACCCCGCTGAATGCGAGGTGGTGGATGACACCACCGTTATCATCGGCCTGTCCCGTATATATAACAACCTCCCTGAAATCTTGGGCTGCACCTACTATGCTATTTTCTCCGCCAAGGCATTTGAAGAAGTGGGCAATGATGAGACCGTTTTTGCGGTCAATCCTGTGGGCTCCGGTCCCTACAAGCTGGAGTCCTGGGAGACCGGATCCAAGCTGACTCTGGTCCGCAATGACGACTATTGGGGAGAACTGCCCTACTACAAGTACATCGAGTTTTCCTTTATCAGCGATCCCGTGGCCCGCGTCAACGCCCTAGAGGCCGGAGACGTTCAGCTGGCATTCAACATTCCTACCGCGCAGATTGAGGAGCTACAGGGCTATGACAACCTGTACGTCAATATCTATGAGCAAAATGTGGGCGTACCCATCTGGTTAACCATGAAGAATACTCCTTCCCTTCAGGATGAGAACGTCCGCAAAGCTATTTTCTTGGCTATCGACAAGGAACTGTTGGTGCAGGCGGCCTATGGCGGCTACGGAACCGCCTCCCATTCCTCTGTGACTGGCCAATCTTCCCCTTATTACTTTGAGTCTGAAACCTATGCCCAAGATGTGGAGACCGCTAAGCAGCTGATTGCTGACTCCGGCTGGTCCGCTGAGGATTTGACCTACACCACCTACGCCGTGAACGGCGGAAGCACAGCGCATTACGAGGTGTTAAAGGCCCAACTGGACGCCATCGGCGTGACCCTCAATATCGAAACGGTGGACCTGACCGTCATGCTGGAGCACTCCTGGGTCGGCGAAATTCCCATCGGCTTTGCCGAAAACGACAACTGGGACGTGGGACGGATGCTGGAGTTTGCCGACTCCCGAATCGAGACCTCCTGGAACGCCTATGTGGGCGAGGGTGAGGAGGAGCTCCACGCCCTGATCGACGCCGCCTGGGCCGCCTCTGACGAGGAGCGGTACGATGCCTACGCCGCTGTCCAGCAATGGCTGAGCGACCACTATGTTTGCACCAATCTCTGTGATGTGGTTATGCCCGATGCCTGGGCAGCCAATCTCACCGGCGTGGTCTACGACGCCCATTGCTGGCCGAATATCTACAATGTCCGTCCTCTGGTTGAGCAATAATTGTTCGTGTTTCTTGGAACCGGTTCGGCTTCTCTGCGGGGCCGGCCGGTTCCTTTCCAGTTAGGGCTGGCCCGGTGAAGAGGATGAGATTTATGAAGCTTTTTTCAAAGACGCCCCTGAACACCCCAGGCAAGCGGGAGGAAAATCGGCGAAAGGGGCACAAATGGCCCTTGTCAAAACGCTACTTTGACGATTTCGAGGTGGAAGTGACCCTGGACAGCAGGGGAAGAGCCAAGCGAAACTTGGTGTATATCGGAGATACCTACACCGCTTTGGTACCTGACGCGGTGTTCCGCCGGAGAAAATGGAGCTTCCTTCTGCTGGCTGTTCTCTGTGCGGGGATTTTTGTCGGGGCAAACAGCGTCAACGTGTCCAGTAATCGGGAAGGGGTACTGGCCGCACTGGGGGTGCTGGCGGTAATCCCCCTATTCCTGGTATGCTACGCCTGTGTGTACCGACTTTGCAAGCCCCCAACACTGCAGCGCATGGAATATATTGAGGCATCCATGTTCCTGAAATTCGGCGGGTTCCTTTTGGCGTTGCTTGGGATTGTGCTCTTTGTATGGCACGGCGTTTTCTCTCTGCGCCATGCGCTCCCTTCAGAGGTGGGCCGGGAGCTGTCCGTCACCGCCGCCTGGGGCCTGATGGCGGGCAGCGCCATATACCTCTGGATTGCCGAGCTGACGACGGAGTATTGCCAACGAAACCGGGAGGGCGCTGTAATCCACCGGGAACATTTCAAAAGAAGCGGAGGATAGACATGGGTCGGGAATCCTATTATGCATTTATCGGGACAAATTCTGTCCGCGGCAGCCGGGGAATCTACACCCTCCGAATCGACGCGGAGACTGGCATAGCCAAGATTATGTCTACGGCGCCTGCGTACAACACAGGCTGTTTGGCATTGAGCCAGGATGGGGGAAACCTCTATGCCGCGGCAGAGGGAATGACCTTTGACGGCTATGCCGATGGGGGCGTAATGGCCTTCCGGGTAAACCAGGATGGCAGCCTGCACCGGCTGAACGGCCAGCGCAGCTATGGTCAGCGCACCTGCTGTGTGGCGGTAGATCGGGAAAAGAAAAACGTATATGCGTGTAATTTCTATAAGGGAACCTGGAGTGCGTACGCACTCCAGGAAAATGGAGCCCTGTCACCGGCCAGGCTGGTGGTGGCGCCGCCAGAGGCCTCCGCTTGGAAGGCACTGCACTGTATTGGGACCATTGAAGAGGACTATGTTGGGGTGATCTCCCTGGCAGAGTGCGCCCTTGTGGTTTATCGCGGCGACACCGGCGTGCGTGTGACCAGCTTCTCTTTTCCGCACAATCCCTTTCCCCGGTATTTTGCCGCCGTAGACGACACCATTTACGCTATGATGCAGTCACCGGATGAGATTTATGTCTTTCAAAGTCATCTGAAAGAAAATGGGGGCTTGGAGCTGATTCAAAAAGTCCGCCTGCTGGATGACGCCCATCCCGCCATACCCGCCACCAGCACCATCCGGGTGACCCCGGACCGAAAGCTGGTGTTGGCGGCAAACCGCCCCAGCAATACGATTACGGTCTATACCCGGAACCCCAATGGAACGCTGACCCCGGAACGCGTGGCGGAAATCCCAGGCAACGGCCCCCGGGATTTCAACATCTCAGGGGATGGGGCGCTGGTGGTCGCCGCGATGCAGCATTCAGACGAGGTGTTTGTCCTGAAGCTGGATGCATATGAAAAGACTCTGATACCAGTTGGCCAGGCTGTCAAGGTACCCTCACCAGCAGCAGTGGCTGTCAGTGGGAGGCTTTCGACATGAACGACCTGGAACGACGGCTTCAAAAGCTGGAAGCGCAAAACAGCGCCCTTGAGCGGCAACTGTCGGAGCTGCGGGCCCGGGCGGAAATTGCCGATCTCATGGGGCGGTACGCGGTGTATTATGGCGCGGGATGGGGTGAGCGCATCGTCTCGGAGCTGTGGAGCCGGGATGAAGAAAATGTCAGCCTGGAATACGGGGCCTCTGGCATTTATACCGGCCGGTGGAAGATTGAGACGTTCTATCTTAACCAGGTCCTCCCCGGCCGGTTGGATACCATCGCCTTCTCCTCCCCCGCCCTGATTATGGAACCCGATGGGACTGCCGTCAGGGGGAGCTGGACGGCGCTGGGCACCCAGACTGACGCCGGTGATTTGGGGCCTGTCCCGGTCACGGAAGAAAGCAACCGCCGGGCTTTGTTCTCCAGCCGTACCTCCGACGGAAAGGAATACCGGGCGGAGGTGGTGCTCCAGCGGTATGAGGTGACGTTTCACAGGGAAGATGGCCTTTGGAGAATTTACCATCTGCATGTGCTGGAGTATTTTCGCTGTCCCTATGGCAGAGACTGGGTATCTTACGCCCAAGAGCGGTTTGCATCGGACGGCGTGTGGCTGGAGTCGATGTTTGACACATCTATGGCGCTGCCGCCGGAAGCTCACGGGGAAAACCTGCCCAGCCAGTCCACCAGCAGCCACTGGCAGTATACAGTGGACGGCCAATCCGGTCAACAAACGTCGATGCTTTGATCGCGGCCGCACAAAGAAAGGAAGCATGATGCTGCAATGATTACCAATAACCTGTCCAGGCTTGACCGCTACGATTATCACAACAAGCGCTTTCAGTCGGCATTCGACTTTCTCCGCAACAGCGATCTGCTCTCGCTCACGCCAGGCACCGAGATCTCTGTGGGCGACGGGGTGCTGGCAAAAATCCAGGAATATACCACTGACCCGGAAGAAACCAGAAAATTTGAAACCCACCGGGATTACTTTGATATCCAGTTTGTCGTCAGGGGCGAAGAGTTTGTGGGAATTGTTCCCGCAGCGGATCTGATCCCGGACGGGGAGTATGACGAAGCCACTGACATTCAGTATTACCGCAATCCGCCCAGACACGGCGGAGCGGTGCTCCGGGACGGCGATTTTGTCATTGTGCCGCCGGAAGACGCCCATCGCCCCAACTGCCAGGCCAACGGCCCCTGCGTGGTACGCAAAATCGTGGTCAAGGTCAAGGTGTAAGCCGTGGAGAAACAGTATGTACTCGGTCTGGACAACGGGGGGACGGTAACGAAAGCCGCGCTGTTTGACCTGGAAGGGCACGAGATCTGTACGGCCGCCCGGAATACACCAGTGGTTTCCCCTAGGCCCGGATACATGGAGCGGGATATGGACGAGCTGTGGCAGGCCAATTGTGGCTGTATTCGCCAGGTGCTGCAGCAGTCCGGTATAGCGGCGGAATCCATCATTGGCGTGGCGGTATGCGGACATGGAAAGGGCCTGTACTTATGGGGCAAAGACAGCAGACCTGCCTACCCAGGCATTGGATCCACGGACAATCGGGCCTGGCGGGTGACCGAGCAATGGTACCGTGATGGAACCTTTGAACGGGTCTATCCCCAAATCTGTCAGCGGCTTTTGCCCTGCCAGCAGGCGGCGCTGCTGCGGTGGATGAAGGACACGCGGCCAGAAGTCTACCGGAATATCCAATTTGTTTTTTCCGCCAAGGACTATATCCGCTTTCGCCTCACTGGGCAGGCATTCAGCGAAGCCACTGACATTTCCGGTTCAGGGCTGATGGATGTGAAAAACGGACGCTTTTGCCGGGATCTGCTGGAATCGCTGGGGATTGGTGAGGTCTATGATGCGCTGGCGCCGCTGAGGAATTCTAGCGATCTCTGCGGCCAGATTACCGACGCCGCGGCTTCCGCCACCGGCTTGCGTCCCGGCACTCCAGTGGCGGGAGGAATGTTTGATGTGGACGCCTGCGCCATTGCCAGCGCCGTGACCCGGCCGGGCCAGATCTGCACCATCACCGGCACTTGGAGCATCAATGAGTTTATCTCCGACCGTCCTATTCTGGGCACGGCCATCGCCATGAACTCCCTGTACGCTATCCCCGGCTATTATTTGCTGGAAGAAAGCAGCGCCACCAGCGCCGGAAATCTGGAATGGATCATTCAAAACTGTATCGATACAAAAGGCCTGTCCGGAGGAGCTCTGTACGACTATCTGGCGGAGTTGGCGCAGGGTGTGGACCCAGGGGACAGCGAAGTCTATTACCTGCCCTTCCTTTATGGCAGCAACGCCCATCCCCTGGCCAAGGCCTGTTTCGTTGGTATGACCAGCTATCATACGACGGCCCATATGGTGCGGGCCGTGTATGAGGGGGTAACCTATTCCCACCGGACTCATATTGACAAGCTGCTGACCGTGGCCCAAAAGCCGGAATGCATCCGCATGGCCGGAGGCGCAGTAAACTCCGGATTCTGGGTGCGGATGTTTGCCGATGTCCTCAACTGCCCCATTGAGACCGTGACCGGCGTCAAAGAGTTGGGCGCTTTAGGCTGTGCCATGGCTGCCTGTGTGGCAGCGGGCGTCTACGCCAGCTATGAGCAAGCCGCCGCCAGCATGGTGCGAATCGCGCCGCCCGTTTTCCCAGATCGGGCCCTCCACGAAATTTACGAGAAAAAATATCAAAAGTACCGCGCCATTTCTCAGACCCTGGACGCTGTATGGCCAGAGTTTGCCGTGTGACGGCGCAGACGGCGGGAGGTGTGATGAGAATGAAGGGTTATCAACTGGGCCTTTATGAAAAGGCGATGCCGACAGAGCTGTCCTGGCGGGAAAAGCTGCTCTGCGCAGGGCAGGCTGGCTTTGATTATGTGGAGATCAGCATTGACGAAACGGATGAACGGCTGGCCCGGCTGGACTGGAGCGTCCAGGAGCGGATGCGTATGAATCGCTTGTTTGAAGAGACCGGAGTGCCCGTGCGCTCTATGTGCCTGTCCGGTCACCGCAAATATCCGTTGGGGAGCCATGACGGAAACATCCGCACCAAGAGCCTGGAAATCATGGACAAATCCGTACATTTGGCGGAAGATTTGGGCATCCGCATCATTCAGTTGGCAGGATATGACGTCTACTACGAAAACAGTGACGAGGACACAAGGCAGTTTTTCCTGGAAAACCTCTATAAAGTCGCAGAGATGGCAGCTGCCGCCGGGGTGGTGCTGGGGTTTGAAACCATGGAGACAGAGTTTATGAACACGGTGAAAAAGGCCATGACCTATGTCTCACTGGTTAATTCCCCCTATTTAAACGTGTATCCCGATATTGGCAATGTCACCAATGCGGCCAAAACCTATGGCACCGATATGCGGGAGGACCTGTCCTCCGGTCACGGCCACTTGGTGGCCATGCATTTGAAGGAGACGGTACCGGGAGTATTCCGGGAGGTTCCCTTTGGTATGGGGCATGTGGATTTTGCCGCCGCTATTTCAAAGGCCTGGAGCCTGGGGGTGCGCCGGTATGTCACAGAGATGTGGTATACGGGCAGCGAGACCTGGCAGCAGGACATTCGTTCCGCCAGGCAGATGATGGCGGAGCTCCTGGATGGGCAGACGGGAGGCGCGCAATGAGAATTACCAAAAAGGTGCTGTCACAACTGGAGAAAAACTACGCTTTGGCTCCGCTGCACTACCAGGGGAAGGCGCATTTTCTAGTGGCCTCAGAACTGGAAAATCGGTGTCTCCTGTTTGACCTGGAAGGGAATTTAGAGGACGTGGTTTGGGAAAAGCCTGGCGGCGTCATGAGTATGGTACAGGTGCCGGGAACAGACGGACAGTTTCTGGCGACTCTGAGATTTTATGGCTTTAACAACGCATCTAAAGCAAATATTTCTATCATTACGCCCCAGGAAAAAGGAACATGGCAAATCCGCACCCTGGTGGAATTGCCGTTCGTCCATCGCATTGACATCGTAGAACGAGGTGGCGTGCGCTATCTGGTGGCATGTACCCTGAAGTCCGGTCATGCGTATGACGATGACTGGCGTTTCCCTGGTAAGGTATATGCGGGTGAACTGCCCGCTGATCTGAGCGGCTTTGACCAAAATCACCAGTTGGAGCTAACTGTAGTCAAGCAGGGACTGCAAAAAAACCACGGCTATTATCAGGTACAGGAAAACGGCGTTCCCCTCTGCTTGATCTGCGCAGACAACGGGATCTTCGTCCTCACACCCCCGGCTGCCCGGGGAGAGGCATGGAGCGTTGAGCTCTTGTCTGAGGACGCGGCCAGCGATGCGGTGCTACTAGACTTCGACGGTGACGGCCAGCGGGAGCTGGGGGTAATCGCCCCGTTCCATGGAGACTGCGTGCGCATCTACAAAAAGCAGAACGGCCGGTTCCAGAAGGTGTATGAATATGGCCGCAAGCTGCCATTCTGCCATGCCTTCTATGGTGGTACACTGTGCGGAAAACCCACTCTGGTAGTGGGACACCGGGCTGGCGCGCGGGACTTTCTGGCCTTTACCTATGATTCTGAAACGGGCTCCTACCAAGCGGAGTGGATCGACCATGGCCGCGGCCCGGCAAACACGCTGCACTACCAACTCCATGGCAAGGACGTGCTGGTGGCCACCAACCGGGAAACTGACGAAGTAGCTCTGTATGAACTGGAACCCTGAGATACAACTGGAGGAACATCATGCTGGAAGAACTGAAACACAGAGTATATGAAGCCAATATGCTGCTGCCCCAATATGGCTTGGTGACCTTTACCTGGGGGAATGCCAGCGAACTGGACCAGAAGCGGGGGATCTTCGCCATTAAGCCCAGCGGGGTGGACTACGACAAGCTGAGGCCGGAGGATATGGTCCTGATAGATTTGGAGGGGAAGAAGGTCGAGGGGCGATACAACCCGTCCTCGGATACCCAGACCCATCTGGAGCTGTACCTTGCCTTTTCCCAGATCGGCGGCATCGTACACACGCACTCGGCCTACGCCACCAGTTGGGCCCAAGCCGGGCGGTCCATTCCCTGCTACGGCACGACACATGCGGACTACATCTATGGAGAGGTACCCTGTGTGCGAAACTTAACCCAGGGAGAAATTGATGACGCCTATGAAAAAAATACCGGCCTTTTAATCGTCTCTGAGTTCCGGCGAATGGGTAAGGACCCAGCTGCAGTACCTGCGGTACTGTGTAAAAACCACGGTCCTTTTACCTGGGGCAAGAATGCTCACGAGGCAGTACACAACGCCGTCGTGTTGGAAGAGGTAGCTAAAATGGCCTATCGGACGGAGTTAATCAACTTCCGGGTGCAGCCTGCGCCTCAGGAACTTCAGAACAAGCATTACAGCCGCAAGCATGGAATAGGAGCTTATTACGGCCAGCGGCCCATCGCAGGGCAGAAGGATTGAGCGCTAAATCCGGCTAATTTTGTTTTTATGCTGTTTATACAGGATTTTTGCTCTAACTAGTTACAAATTACCCCTGGAGTATTTTTATCTATGAATGGTTTCGGACCGAATGTATCCGCTTATCAGAGTCTGTTCCGCCGCTGTGGCCGGTCTTACTTTAGAGGGAGAATCCCTAGCCGCTCACCTATCCCCTGAAAACGCAAACAAGGCGGGAGCCGTTTGAAGCGGCTCCCGCCTTCTGGCATTCCGAGAAATCATCTCAAATGTTTCGCAAAGAGTACCTGTCCGGCCTGTTCTGTGAATCCATTCTTTTGATAAAAGCGGTAGGCTGGCACCCGCCGATCCGTCAGCAGCACAACCGCTGCCACCTCGCGCTTCCGGAGATCGCCGTCAATCAGCTCGAGAAAACGCCGACCTGCGCCCATCCCCTGGCGCTCCGGGTCAATCCCCAGCTCGTCAATCCAATACTCCGTTCCCTGATACCAGTGCCGGATCCGCCCCAGGGAAATGCCAACCAGTACATCATCCTCAAACAGCCCCAGACACAGAGCATTGGGGGCGCCCAGCAGCTCTTCCATATACCGGCGCAGCTGCTCCGGATCATCCCAGCGGTCGTTCCATGGCTCCTGGGAGAAGATCTTCACAAACAACTTTCGCACCGTTCCGAGATCCTCCATATCAAGCTGTTTCAGTTTCATCTCAGGCGTCCTCCTATCCTTCCGCCGCACGGCGGGCTTGCTCCTTGTGGAGCTTGTGCAGCTCCTTCTTCCGGCGGTTGGAGAAGCGGTCCTCCTCGCTGTATATACAGCCGCAGTATTTCTGCATATAAAGGCCCATGGCCCGGGCCTCCTCCTGCCCCTCCCGAAACCGGGGCCGAAAATCATAGGGTACAAACTCCACACCGTACCGCTCCTCCATTTTCACCCCCACGGCGCAGATCAGCTCCCGGTTCTGATAAGGGGAGATGAGCAGGGTGGTGGAGAAGCGGGCGAAGCCCTCCTGGGCGGCATATCGGGCCGTCTCCTCCATGCGGCAGGTATAGCAGTAGCCACAGCGGTGGTCAGAATCGGCTGCCACGGCGGCGGTGAAGGGCCGCAGGCCGTAGAAGTCGCGCTCCCGCAGGTCCAGGCCGATGTCCTGGGCATACTGCCGCAGCGTGTCTCTCCTGGTCTTGTATTCCAGGAATGGGTGAATGTTGGGATTATACCAGAAACCTACTGGCTCCACCCCCTCCTCCCGGAGCTGCTTGATGCAGGCTACGGAGCAGGGAGCGCAACAAATGTGGAGCAGGAGATCAGGCATGGGAGGACCTTCTTTCCGATAACTGGGACTGATAAATTAGGAATGATGTTGTCCTTTGGTCTGGCGCTTCCATACGGGCCGATGTTCCATTGGGCCGCAGGTTCCGCCGGAACCCAGTTGTGTGTCCACCGGGCATTTCATCTGTTGTGGCCTCCAGCCTTGGGATTGCCATATTCGTCAAAGTTTCGTCTCAGCGCCCGCTCGGTGAGGACAATGGACACCACCATTAGGAGGAACTGGACCCCGATGGGGACCCAAGACCATATGCCCACCGCATCGGCCTTCCGACCCAGAAGGGGCAGCATGGCCAGCGTGGACAGGGGCAGCGATGCCGCCCCAAACCATTTCCACAGCCGGCCACAGTAGTGGTGGGCAAACTCCCAAGTGGCCTGGTTCTTCATGGACCACTGGGAGCGGTAGCCGTGGAGTGCCTGAATTTTCTTAGGCGCGTGACAGGAGTATCTGATTCCGATTGCAAGCATGGCAATCGGAATCAGCAGTACGCACACCAGCATAAAAATCCAAAAGCCCATATTATCGCCCCCTTTTGCCCATTGTACCACAGGCAGGGGACACAGGCAAGAAAAACGGCCCGGAGCGGTGCTCCGGGCCGCAGTTTTCAGATCAGGGACAAGATCTTCTCACACACTACCTCCACACTGTCCATGCCACTGTCCATGCGGACATCATGGGGCTCCCCATCAAAACAGCCGTGTTTGCGCTCCAGCATGGCTGCAACAGGCTGGGGCAGGGTACCGGCCAACCGGGCTGCGAACCGTGCTTTGATGTCGGGAAGTTCTGCCGTAACCAATACCCGCACCCCGCCGTCAGGCACCAGGGCCAGCAGCTCCGGCTCGGCGATCACGTAAATCAGATCGCCCTCACCTGCCGCCGCCTCTTTCAGCTGCTTCTGGAACAGGGCTTTTGCCATGCCCTCGCTCTTGGCCAGGCGGAGGTAGTCCTTGCCTGAGTACACCTGGGCCCCGGTGCGTTCCTTCAGGGCGTCGGCCAGGGTGGACTTTCCGGTGCAGCACTCGCCAAAGATGGTGATCAGCATGGGGAATCGCTCCTCTTCAAACGTCTCAGGACTTGCCGCCCTTCAGAGCCTTCATCCGCTTTTCGTGATTCAGGATGCGCTTGCGCAGGCGCAGGTTCTCCGGGGTGACCTCCAGCAGCTCGTCGTCCGCCAGGAACTCTAGGCACTGCTCCAGGCTCATCTGCTTGGGGGGAACCAGGCGAAGGGCATCGTCCGAGCCGGAGGCCCGCATATTGGTCAGCTGCTTCTTCTTGCACACGTTGACGGTGATATCCTCCTGTTTGGGGCACACACCCACCACCATGCCTTCATACACGGGCACGCCGGCGCCGATGAACAGCGCCCCCCGCTCCTGGGCGGCGTACAGGCCGTAGGTGACCGACTCGCCCGTCTCATGGGCCACCAGGGAGCCGGTGTTGCGCCGCTGGATCTCTCCCTTGTAAGGGGCGTACTTTTCAAAGACAGAGGCCATGATGCCCTCGCCCTTCGTATCGGTGAGAAATTCGTTACGGTAGCCGAACAGGCCCCGGGATGGGACCAGAAATTCCAGCTTCATCCGGGCCCCCACCGGGTTCATCGACAGGAACTCGCCCTTCCGGGAACCCAGCTTTTCCATGACAGAGCCCACGCTGTCCGCGGGCACGTCGATGACCACCCGTTCAACAGGCTCGCACTTCACCCCATCGATCTCCTGGTAGAGCACCCGGGGGGGAGATACCTGAAACTCATATCCCTCCCGGCGCATAGTCTCGATCAAGATGCTCAGGGACATCTCTCCCCGTCCGGCCACGTTGAACGAGTCGGTGGAATCCTCCACCTCGCTGACCCGGAGGGACACGTCCTTGAGGGTCTCCCGGAACAGCCGCTCCCGAATCTGCCGGGAGGTGACGAATTTGCCCTCTTTGCCCGCAAATGGAGAGTCGTTGACCGAGAAGGTCATCTCCAGCGTGGGGGCGGAGATCTTCACAAACTCAATGGGCTCAGGGGCGGAGGGGGCACAAATGGTGTCCCCGATGGTAATATCTCCGATTCCGCTCATGGCGATGATCTCACCGGCGGCCGCTTCGGTGACCGGGACACGATTGAGCCCATCAAAGGTATATAAGGACACTGCCTTGGCCTTCCGGGGCTGAGCATCCGGGGCATGGTAGTTGCACACCACGATCTCCTGGTTCTGCTTGATGACGCCCCGCTCGATGCGGCCCACGGCGATGCGGCCCACGAACTCATTGTAGTCGATGGAGGACACCAGCATCTGGAAGGGGGCATCCGTGTCGCACTCCGGGGCGGGAATATAGTCCAGGATGGTCTCAAACAGGGGTTTGAGGTCGGTGCCGGGTACGTCGGGGGAGTAGGAGGCGGTGCCCTGCCGGCCGGAGCAGAACAGGGTGGGGGACTCAAACTGCTCATCGGTGGCGTTCAGATCCAGCAGCAGCTCCAGCACCTCATCCATGACCTCGTGAATACGCTGATCGGGGCGGTCAATCTTGTTCACCACCACAATGACCTTGTGGCCCAGCTCCAGGGCCTTGGACAGGACGAAGCGGGTTTGGGGCATGGGGCCCTCGGCGGCGTCCACCAGCAGGATGACGCCGTTGACCATCTTCAGGATGCGCTCCACCTCGCCGCCGAAGTCGGCGTGGCCCGGGGTGTCCACAATGTTGATCTTCACGTCCTTATAGTGGACAGCGGTGTTCTTGGCCAGAATGGTGATGCCCCGCTCCCGCTCCAGGTCGTTGGAGTCCATGACCCGCTCCACGGTGGCCTGGTTCTCCCGGTAGATGCCGCCCTGCTTGAGCATCTCGTCCACCAGCGTGGTCTTGCCGTGGTCCACGTGGGCGATGATGGCGACGTTTCTCAGTTTTTCGTTTCGCATACCTATCTCCTTCACTGTACGGCAAGACCACGCGGGGCCCCGCTTCGGCGGGGCGCGTCGGGTGGCGCGTACCAGTATTCACAAACATCCGGCCCGACCCGCTCCGATGGATGGGACGGCAGGCACAGATCGCCCGGCCGGCGCCGTTTTGCGGCCTGATCGGGTCAAATCAACAATTTTTTATTATATCGCCCTTTCCCGGGGAATGCAACAGCACAAGTGCCAAATTTGCCTGGCCTTTAGAAGTTTTCGGCTGTTCTCATTGGCTGTGCTTCCTTTTGCCCCGTCTTGCCAGGCAATCTGCGGCGTACCGTCCTGGCGGTCAGCCGGTTCTCCGCGCACGGGAAAAGACGCCTGGCCCTAGAGGCCGGCCCGCTCTTGCCTTTCCTGCATTTTTCTGGTATAATATTTTGTCTAAATATGCCCATGGGCGCAGGCCGCCATTCCGGCGTCCCCCCTGGGGTATCAGGTGAGGTCGGAATGGACAATAATATTATTTTGATCGGCATGCCGGGTTCCGGCAAGAGCAGCGTAGGCGTGGTATTGGCCAAGGCCCTGGGCTATGGATTTGTGGATGTGGACCTGCTCATTCAGGAGCGGGCGGGGGCGCTGCTTCAGGAGATTTTGGACCGGGACGGGGTGGAGCGGTTCCTGGACCTGGAACGGGACGTCCTCTGTTCGGTGGACTGCGCCCGCTCTGTGATCGCCCCAGGGGGCAGCTGCGTGTGCCGGGAGGCGTCCATCGCCCATATGCGCCGGATGGGCACGGTGGTCTATCTGGCTCTGTCCCTCCCGGACGTGGAAAGCCGCATCCACAACCTGGCCACCCGGGGCATCGCCCTGTCCCCCGGCCAGACCATCGCGGACGTTTACGCCTACCGCACCCCCCTTTATGAGCGGTGCGCCCACCTCACCGTGCCTGCGGGGGGGCAGAGTCTGGCCGAGACCGTGGAGGCGGTCAAGACGGCCCTGGCCCGGCGGGACGAGAGATAAAACGGGCGGCCGGCGGCCCGGAAAAACATGCGCCGGCGGAAGGGGAGCCTCCTCTTTCACGTTGAGAACAGATAAAGGATGTCAGATATGGATTTTCGTCAACTGGGTCTCATTGACCCCATCGTAAAGGCCCTTGATCAGGAGGGCTATCTCGCCCCCACTCCCATTCAGCAGGGGGCCATCCCTCCCGCCCTGGCCGGACGGGACGTGCTGGGCTGCGCCCAGACGGGAACCGGCAAGACCTGCGCCTTCGCCGCCCCCATCCTCCAGCGGCTTTCAGAGAAAAGCGTTCAGCCCAGGGTGATCCGGACCCTCATTCTCACCCCCACCCGGGAGCTGGCCATCCAGATTCAGGACAGCTTCGAGGCCTACGGCAGATACCTGTCTCTGCGCTCCGCCGTCATCTTCGGCGGTGTGGGCCAGCAACCCCAGGTAGACAAAATCAATCGGGGGCTGGACATCCTAGTGGCCACTCCCGGCCGGCTGCTGGACCTCCACGGCCAGGGCCTGTTGGACCTGAGCCGCATCGAAATCTTTGTGCTGGACGAGGCGGACCGGATGCTGGACATGGGCTTCATCCACGATGTGCGCCGGGTGCTCAAGCTGCTGCCCCCCAAAAAACAGACCCTGTTCTTCTCCGCCACCATGCCCCCGGAGGTCATGGACCTGGTCTACGGCCTGCTCCACGACTATGCCAGAGTGGCGGTGGATCCCGTCTCCTCCCCGGTGGAGGTGATCAAGCAGTCCCTCTACTATGTGGACAAGGCCAACAAGACCAAGCTGCTGGCCCACCTGCTGGACGAGCTGGACATCCCCGCCGCCCTGGTGTTCTCCCGCACCAAGCACGGGGCCAACCGCATCGCCCAGGATCTGAACAAAAAGGGCATCTCTGCCGCCGCCATCCACGGCAACAAGAGCCAGACTGCCCGGGTCCAGGCACTGAGCGACTTCAAGGCGGGCCGGGTGCGGGTGCTGGTAGCCACTGACATCGCCGCCCGGGGCATCGACATCGAGGACCTGGGCTGTGTGTTCAACTACAATCTGCCCGATGTGCCCGAGACCTACGTCCACCGCATCGGCCGCACCGGCCGGGCGGGGAAGGGGGGCATCGCCATCTCCTTCTGCCAGTTTGATGAAAAGGATGAGCTCAAGGGCATCGAG
>URQA01000053.1 GCA_900549885.1 uncultured Eubacteriales bacterium
CACACCTGGCCGACGTAAGCGGCGGTCTCCTCTCCAGCCAGGTAGCCGGAGTTCATGGCCCAGCAGAAGGAGGAAAACATGGGACCATACTCCTCTCCCATCCAGTTGGAGGCATTGTCGCCGGTGACATACAGGCCGGGGATGACGCTCTGGTCCGGCCTTAACGCCTGCAAGTGCTCGTTGATGGAGATGCCGCCCATGGTCACGTCGAAATTCCGCTGGAGCCGGATGGCGTAGAAGGGGCCGGTCTGGATCTTGCGCAGGTGTTCCGGCGCCTTGTAGAATTCATCATCCTTGCCTGCGTCACAGTGGCTGTTGCACCGCTCCACCGTAGCCCGTAATGCCTCCGGGGTGCAGCCGATATAGGGGGCCAGGCCCTCCAGGGTGTCGGCAATGACCAGCTTGCCCTCGGCGGCCTCCCGATCCAGATCGCCCCAGAACTCCTCCCAGGTGGGGGTGCGGTCGCCGAAGCGGATATGCTCTAGCACTTGCCGGAAGCCTTCCTCCAAGGTGGGACGGTCCAGCAGGTAGTAGCCCCGGCCGTCAGGCTGGCGGTCGGTGACATATTCGGCGTCATCCGCCTCGTCCTCGCAGCAGAATCGTCTGCCGTTCTGGTTGACAATGATGCCTAAGGGCTCGTTCACCAGGCGCTGAACGGTATAGGTGCCTGGGAAGTGAGCCAGGGCGTGGATGGCAATGGACATATTCTTGCCCACTTCCGCGCCGATCTTCTCGGCCATAGCCACGCCGTCCCCGGTGAGACTCTTCAGACTATAGTGGGAAAAATAGTTGTCTGAGGTGAAGTACCGAGGGAGGAATCGCCGGAGCATCTCCATGTTGCCCGCCATATTGCCCGCACTGATGGCCACGGCCTTGGCCCGGATGATATAGCTGCGCTCCTGCCCGTCAGCCTTGACACCCACCACGGCACCATCCCCATTGGTGATGAGAGAGCGCACTTTTGTTTCCATAAGTACCGGAACCTGGTGCTTTTCCAGTTCTTTTTTCAGTACGGTCAGAATGGCCGTGCCGCTCCAGCCCGGTCCGTAGGCCGGGTTGTTCAAGGGGCTTGGCTCCAGAGGCTCCTTGACCATCATAACCGCCCCGTCCATGGCCCAACGGGTGTTTTTGATGTCCAGCCCCTTGTCCACCAGCCATTCCAGGTAATGGCCGGAGTTCTTTAGGTACCGTTCGAAAATGGCGGGGTTCAGCAGATAGCGGTTGAACTTGTGGGCAGTCTCAATGTAGTGGTCAGTCTGGTCGGCAAAGCCCATCTCCCTCTGGTATTTGGAGGTGGTGGACAGCAGTCCTCCTGCTAGCCTGCTGTTGCCCCCCATCTGCTCCATCTTCTCCACGATGATCACCTTGGCCCCCAGTTCGCTGGCCCGGACGGCCACGTTCATACCGCTGCCGCCTCCCCCCACCACCACGATATCGCAGTCCATGATCTCCACCGGACCACCGGGGTAGCTCAGTTCCGCACGGTCATAGTTCTCGTACATGCTCACCAGTTTGCTCATAATGCTTCTCCTTTCCCTGTGGGTATTTTGAAATTAAAAGTTGATAAACAGGTTATCACCGGACAAAGGTGGCTGCGTCGTAGCCTTCCCGGACAGCTGCGAACACATTTCTCGCCTTTCGGGCATCTCCAATCAGAATGAAGTCGTAGTCCGGGCTGCGCAGAGCTTCCGCTTCCGCCCGCCGGGCCTTGAGCCCGGTGGCCAGGATGACGCTGTCTGCGGGGAAAAACTGCCTTTGCCCCTCCCTGTCGGTTCCATAGACCCCCTCTGGGGTGATCTCCGACACGGTGACACCGCAAGCCAGCTTGGCATGCTGCTCCAGCCGGGGCATCAGGTAGCGGCGGTGGTCGGCAGTGGCATCCACCGCCACATCATCCTGCATTTCCACCACGGTGACATCGTGTCCCTCCATGCCCAGATGAAGGGCGCTTTCACACCCCACCAGACCGCCGCCGATGACCACCACCCTGTGGCCGGGGACAACGCCGCTGTCGTACATTCCGGTAGCCAGGGCCACATGGGGCAGGTCTACTCCCGGGATGGGGGGGACGATAGGCTCGGAGCCAATGGCGCAGATGACGGTGTCCGGCTGCTCCCGGGCCAGCAGTTCTGGGGTCACTGGGGTGTTCAGCATCACCTTGACGCCGGATAGGGCGCACTCCCGCTCCAGGGTGCGGGCATAGCGATACATATCCATCTTGAAGGGCAGGTGCCGCTCCATGTTCAGCCAGCCGCCCAGGGTGTCCGACTTTTCATACAGAGCTACCTCATGGCCCCGCCGGGCTGCGGTAATGGCCGCCTCCATGCCGCCGCAGCCGCCGCCGGCTACCACGATCTTCCGCTTGGGGGAAGGGGGAACGGTGCGCATGACAAATTCCCGCCCTGCGGTGGGGTTGATGGCGCAGCGCAGCACCTTGCCCCTCCGATGGTACTGGGCATCGTTGCAGACAAAGCAGCGCAGGCACTGGTGAATCTCCTCCGCCCGCCCCGTCCGGGCCTTGGTGGGCAGCTGGGGATCGGCCAGGATGCTCCGGCCCAGCACAAAGGCATCGCATTTCCCCTCGGTCAGAAAGCGTTCCATCAGGTCAGGGTCGGTATAGCCGCCCACGCTGGTCACGGGGATCTGCACCGCCTGCCGGACCTGCTGGGCCATGGGGGCGTTGATTCCCCGCTCCTCAAACACGGGAATAGCCATCCGGGTGGTCCAGGGCGCCCCGGCAGAGACATTAATCATGTCCACCCGGCTCTGAGCCATTTTACAAAATTCCGTCACCTCGTCGATGTCCAGACCGCCCTCCAGGAATTCGCTTCCGGACACCCGCATATCCAGGGCTATGGTGTCCCCCACCCGCGCCCGGACCCGGTCCAGTACCATCAGGGGGAAGCGGGCCCGGTTTTCTAGACTACCGCCGAATTCGTCGGTACGGCGGTTATGACGGGGAGAGAGGAACTGGTGGAGCAGCCAGCCGTGGCCGCAGTGGATCATGGCCATGTCAAACCCACAGTCCCGGCAGATCTCCACCGCATCGGCAAAGGCATCGGCGATTTGCTCCATATCCTCCCGGGTCATCTCCCGGATGGTGTCTCCCCATTCGTCCACATAGCCGGAGGGTCCCATGGTCTGGACGCCGTTGTTGTAAATCGAGTCGGCCATGGCGCCGCCGTGGCTGATCTCGATGCTGATGAGTGCGTCGTGGGCATGAACGGCGTCGGCAATGCTCTGGAGAGAGAAAGGCACATCCGGGTTGTCAAACCGGATCTGCTGGAGGTGGGTCATCCCGTTGTTGCTGGCCACAATGCTCTCCCCCAGGGTGATGAGGGCTGCGCCGCCGGCGGCCAGTCCCTCATAAAAGGCGATGCCCTGCTCGGTATAGCCCCCCTTGGGATCCAGCTCCACGATGGACATGGGGCCGGTGATAATGCGGTTCTTTAAGGTCACGTTCCCCACCTGCAGTGGAGAGAGCAGCTTTGGATATCTGGTTTTCATTGCATAACTCCTTCTTTTCGCATGTTACATCAGGAAGATCACATAGCTCAGGGTGACGACCGCCACTGCCAGCCAGGTACAGCCGCCCAGCAGCACCGGCTTATAGCCCTTGGTGAACAGGTCCCGGAGGCTGATCTTGCAGCCCACACCCACCAGGGCCACGGTAATGAGGTATTTGTTGGCTGTTTTGAGCAGGTCGGCCAAGGTGGTGCCCAGCAGAGACACGCTGGAGAAATCCACTAGAGTATTGAGGACGGCCAGAGCCAGAAATCCCAAGATGAACAGGGGGAACGCCTTGACCACTGTGCGCCAGACTGGAGCTTTCTCTGCACCAGCCGGTCCAACAGTTCCCTTACGCTGCTGCCCCATGTGCCATACCATGACCGCCAAGGCTACAAACACCAGCATGACCACCCGGGTGAGCTTGACTACCACGGCCAGTTCGCCGCCAGTCACGCCATCTGCCATCACCGCGCCTTCGCCCAGTAGCGCGTCGTATGTAGCGCCCGCCGCGGTGACGCTGGCCACATCATTGATGGCAATGCCCGCCAGGATACTGAACTTTTGGGGTCCCAGGTCTAGCCCCAATGCCACATAGGGCCACATGAGGGTAGCCAGGATGTCGAACAGGAAGATGGCTGTCATAGCGTAGGCCGTCTCATCTTCATCGGCCTCCACCACTGCCGACAGAGTGGCGATGGCAGTCCCACCGCAGATGGAGGTGCCTCCAGCCACCAACACCCGGGTCTTAGGGCTGACCTTCAATAGGTACTTCCCGATTAAGCAGGCTGTGAGGAAAGCAAATCCGATGCTGATGATGATATAAGGCAGGGCGGATCCTCCCGCCCCCACGATGGTGGCAAAACTAAGCGTACCCCCCGCCAGGATAATGCCCAGCCGGAGTATGGTCTTGGAGGCAAAGGCCGCCCCTGCCTTGAACCGTGCGGTGATGGTTGCTCCGGCCAGGTTGGACAGCAACATTCCCAAAAACATACCGATGACCGGCGCGCCCACCACGTGCTGCACTCCGCCCAGCCAGGTGGCGCACAGCCCCAGGCCGCAGCAGATCACAATTCCCAGAAACATTTGTGGTAAAGACCTCCCCTTCTTTTTATACTCCTGACTGTTTTAGCATACTAAAATTTCAGCCGTTTGGGAAATAGCAATTCCCAATGTACTCATTGCACAAAGCCAATGACTTTTTGTCTTGCAGGCTTATGTCTTTTGATGGTATAATCTCTACGCATGGAGGGAGTGTGAGCGCAATGGAACTGACCCAGCTTCGCTATTTTCAAAAGGTGGCACGAACAAAAAGCATCACCAAGGCCGCCCAAGATCTCTACATCTCCCAGCCTACTCTAAGCCAGAGCCTAAGCCGTCTGGAGAGCAGTCTGGGATGCCCGCTGTTTACGCATCAGCCAGGGAAGCGGATGCAGCTCAACGAGTCTGGCGAGTTGTTCCTGAAAACGGTAGACCGGCTGTTTGAGGAGCTGGAGCACGGAATTGACCAAGTTCGAGAACTGAATGAACGCGCCAAGATCCAAGTGTCTATTGCCAGCTCCATCCACGATTTCTGTGAGGATCTGGTTTTAGGTTTCTTCGCCTGCTGCCAAGACGCCAAAATCTCCCAGCGTCTCGTCCCCATTAACTCTCTACCCGATCTGCTGCTGACCGATGAGATTGACTTTGCCATCTCCCCCTGTCCCATCGAGGACTCCCGGATGGATAGCCGGCCTCTCTACATCGAAGAGTTGCTGGCCGTGGTGGGACCAGAGCACCGGCTGTTCGGGCGGAAATGGATCTACAAAGAGGATATTCTGGGAGAGAAATTCATCTGCAACTATTCAGAGGCAGACCGATTCTATTTGGAGGATATGCTGTTCCAAGATGATCCTGGCAGTCTGGATATCATCTTGGATAGCAATGAGGTCAGCACCATTCGGAGAATGGTAGAGTCCGGCGCGGGCATCACCTTTATGCCCGCCCGGGTGGTATACCAGCGAGTGAAAAACCGGGAGATGGCGGTTGCCTCTGCGTTACGAATCACAGATTATCAATTAGACATTCCCACTTGCATCACAAAAAAGAAAAGCCGGACCCTATCTGGGTCCGCATTGGAGTTCTTTCGGTTTGCCGTTTCCTTTTGTCAGGAGGAAAATATCCGAATCCAAAATTTTCTGCAGGAACAGTTTGTCCATCCCTGATCCTGGCTTTCCTGCCATAGGTTGTGGGTATAAAGGAGAAGCGAAACGTGAAACTTGAGGGCCTATATTACGGTAATACCACACCCTGCCACAAATGCGTCACCCATGGATGCCGCTCCAACAATATTGTATGGGGAAGAGCAGTTTTAGGAACAGTTAATCAAGGGTGCCCCCCTGCTGTGCAGGGGGGGCGGATGCGGAAAGCAGAGTCAACAGCACCATTGACCTAGAGGACTTCATCCTAGCAATGCTGCTGGTCGTTAGGGGGCTGCCGGACGGCGGTGAAGGTTGCCTAGCTGACATCACACGTAAGAAATGTAGCTTAGGACTAACCAGGGCAGCATCTGCAAGCAGAAGGGGACGATGGTAGGGGCGGTACTGCACCTAGACCTCTACCCCCCATACCACTGAGTAGACACTATTGGCAGCGTCGTCTAGGTGATGTGGGTTCTCCGCAAAAAACACAGGCTCGGACGGGAAAGCGGCTGACCCGTTTAATTTCAATATTTTTCAATACGTGTCTGACCTTCTGAGGCGAATCAAAATTTTCTTATCTTAATACGACCTATCATTCCGATTATCCGCTTTTTCCGTTCCGCTCTACATCACAGCTTGAGTATTGGAAAAATGGCAAAAATAAGTCGCTAGAAAAAGCTCTCAAAAATGAAGAAAAGCCGTGCAAATCGTCACGATTTGCACGGCTTTTCTTGTGTTATAAAAAGGCGCAAAACTATTACGCCTATTAGCGATGCCAGTAGCGGGTAAAACTTACCGATTTCGCATTGTTCGTCTTGATTTTGTCCTGTTTGTATTTGTCGGGCGACATCAAGTTACTCAGTATGAAAAAACAAAGCTATTGCAGCGCAAGGGCCTCGGGTACAAAATGTTCCCGGCAAAACCGAGCAATGTTAAAGGATGTTTATGTGTAATCGTAGAAGCCCTTCCCAGTCTTTCGCCCTAAATTTCCGGCCTTAACCATACTTTCAATGAGGTCGTAGCAATCGGGCTTTTCGCCGCTAGCATCCATACCGGCCTTCATGAGGTCGTAGGTCAGATCTATGCCAGTCATGTCCATCAGGCGGAATGGCCCCATAGGATGCCCCAGGCCCTGTTCGCAGGCGGTGTCTACCTCCTGGTAAGTCAAGTAGCCATTCTGTACCAGCCAACGTGCCTCAGCATTAAGTACGCTTACCAGGCGGTTCGCGGCAAAACCACTGAGCTCTTTTTTCATGCAAATAGGGGTTTTCCCGCAGTTTTTGCAAAACTTCACAACGGCGTCCGCCACGGCAGGGCTGGTATGTGGACCTTGTACTACCTCCACGAACTTCATGACCAGAGCAGGGTTGTAGTAGTGGCAGTTCAGCAAGCGTCCGGGATTGGATACGCAGTTTTTGAACAGCGAGGACACCATATAACTGGAGTTGGTGGCTATGATAGTATCTGGCCGGACGATAGCATCTAGTTCCTTGAAAATTTCGGCTTTCACATCGTAAATCTCCACCACCGCCTCGATGACCATGTCCGCGTCAGCAGCGGCCTGCTTCAAATCCCGGACAACAGAAAACCGGACCTTGGTCTGGGCTACCTGCTCCTCAGTCATGCGGCCCTTCGCAATCCGGCCGGCCAAGTAGTCCTCTTCCCAGGTTTCCACCGCGTCGCACACAGCAGGCACCTTGTCATAGACCTTGACCTGATAGCCATTGATAGCGGCATTCAGGGCAATCTGGCGCCCCATTTGGCCGCCGCCTACTACACAGATCTTCTTGATTTCCATGATTTCTGCTTCCTTTCGTTTATCGCATCAGGTTTTCAATGATGGTGGTAGTGCCTAAGCCCCCGCCACAGCAGGAGGAGATCACCCCGTAACGGCCACCGGTCTGCTTGAGCTGACGCATGGCAAACATGGTGATGCGGGCCCCAGAAGCGCCATTCGGATGGCCGATGGAGATGGCCCCACCGTTTGGGTTCCACTTGGCCTGGTCAATAACTGCGCCAGTCTGACTCTCCATTTCCCGGATGACAGACAAGTTCTGAGCGGCAAAGGCCTCATTGCACTCAAAGACATCAACATCGTCGAAGGATAGGCCCAATTGTTTCATGGCTTTCAAATTAGAAAAGGCCGGGCCAATACCCATATAGTCTTCCCGCACGCCGTGGTGAGCACCACCCACCCAACGAGCGATGGGCTCATAACCGTACTCTTTAGCCTTGTCTGCCGACATCACCAGGAGGAAGGCCGCGCCATCGTTCCGGCCAGATGCGTTGCCGGCAGTGGTAACGCCGTCCTTGTGAACAGCCCGCAGCTTGGACAGGCCCTCTACAGTGGTGCTGGGACGCGGAAATTCATCTTTATCTATCACAGTCTCCGGGGTCTTTTTGGTCGCTGGGATGGTGATTGGGATGATTTCATCGCCAGTGATTCCTTTCTTATAAGCCTCTGTCAACCGCTGCTGGCTTCTGAAGGCAAACTCGTCCGCCTCGGCACGGGTAACATTCCATTTAACTGCCATCTTGTCGCTGACGGATACCATGTCGATGTTCCGCTCGGGATTAGGCGTCAGACCTTGAGCCACAGGATATGGCGGAATCAGTTTATACTGAGGCCGGGACATAGGAAATTTGGCCGTCAAGGTAGAATAGGACTCCATACCCCCCACCACCACCACATCGCTCATGCCAGTCATGATCTTCCAGGCGGCGTGGTTCAAGCTTGTAATAGCCGAACCGCACTGCATTTCCACAAAGGTGCCTGAGCACTCCATCGGCAGTTCAGACTGGAGCACGATATACCGTGCAATAGCCTTTGTCTTCATATCACCCAAGGCACAGCCCGCAATCAGGCCGTCTACGGTTCCCCGCTCCAGAATGCCGGTACGTTTTAGTAGGCCATCTACCACTCTGGATGCAATATCCACGCTGGCTAAAGTTCTCAGTCCGCCGCCGAAATTGGTAAAGGCGGAGCGGACGCCGTCTACAATCACTACTTCACGCATATTTTTCTTCTCCTTCCTCAACGGCGCAGGTTCTCAATGATGGCAGTAGTGCCGTGTCCACCGCCGCAGCAGGAGGAAAACAGGCCATACCGTCCACCAGTCCGCTCCAGCTGGCGCATGGCAAACATGGCAATACGGGCACCGGAAGCCCCGTTGGGATGACCAATAGAGATAGCGCCGCCATTTGGGTTCCACTTGGCTTGGTCGATGGTTAAGCCGCTCTGGTGTTCCATCTCCCGAATGACTGCCAGGTTCTGGGCGGCAAAAGCCTCATTGCATTCAAAGACGTCAAAATCGGATACGTTCAATCCGGCTAGCTTCATGGCCTTTAGATTGGAAAAGGCCGGACCAATGCCCATTTCAGAGGGCCGTACTCCGATATCCGCACCTATAACCCATCGGGCATATGGAGTATAGCCCAACTCTTTGGCCTTGTCCGCCGACATCATCAGCAGAAAGGCCGCGCCATCATTCCGGCCAGAGGCATTGCCCGCAGTAGTCACCCCTCCTGGAATGACGGGATGGAGCTTGGCCAGTCTCTTCACCGTGGTATCAGGGCGTGGAAATTCATCCTTGTCCACCACAACCTCAGGCATTTTCTTGGTGGCGGGAATGGTGAAAGAAATAATCTCGTCCCCAGTGATCCCTTTTTTATAGGCATCTTCCAGACGCTGTTGACTTCGGGCAGCAAACTCGTCTGCCTCTTCTCGGGTCACACCCCATTTTCTGGCCATGCCATCGCTGACTTGGATCATGGAGATATCCTCTTCCTTGTCGGGGGCTAGGTGAGACATCAACGGAATAGGCGGGATCAGCTTGTAGGGCTCATCATTCATGGAAAACTCCGCACACAAAGTGCTGTAAGACTCCATGCCGCCCACCAGCAGCACATCAGCATAGCCCATGGCAATCATCGCCGCAGCATGGTTGACGCTGGTAATGGCCGATCCACACTGCATCTCCACATAATGCGCTTCGGTCTCCACCGGCAGCCCGGCGCATAGCGCGGCGTATCGTGCGGGATTGGATGCCTTTGCATCTCGCAGAGCATTTCCACAAAACACGCCATCTACCTTGATTTTGTCCAGAATACCAGTCCGCTTTAACAGGCCCCGCAGGACAAAGCCCGCGATCTCCGTGGAGGCCAGATCCCGCAGCCCTCCTCCCATATTCGTAAAAGCGGAGCGAGCGCCGTCCACAAACACAACTTCTCGCATTTCGTTTTCTCTCCCATTTTCATGTTTTATTTCACAACTTTCCGGGATATCGGGGACCCTTGCTCGGCCCCAAAGCGGAAACCATCTGTTTTTCTTGTCCACCTTATCCAATTGTCCCGGCAAAACGCCTCTCTTCACATCTGTTTTCTGCAAGTCCGCCCGAATGGGCCACAACTTTCTGAATATTCCATGATTGGATCAGGCATCGTCTTATCCGGCAAGCAAAACGCTTTCTAAGCTCGTATATAAAGGAAATATATGCCGGCTGGCAATACATGCAGGGCTTTCCTGCCTCAGCGCGGCCAGTTTCCTTCGGATTTTCCTATAATACGACTGATAAAAATACTTCTATTGCTAATATCCCAGCTTAATCAAGTCAGTCATCTTCACTTCTCTTCAGATTGGTGTACAGAATAACGGAAATATACACTAGATCTTCCGATCCGACATTTGCAATGCTGTGCGTACAGCCGTCGTCGCAAAAAATCATGTCCCCTGGCATCAGCACATGTTCTTCGCCGTTGTCAGTAACCTTGGCAGTTCCTTTTAAAATATAATAAGTCTCACAGTCGCCCCGGTGCTCATGCACTCCACAGCTGCTGCCCACTGGCATCGTTGCAATCACAAACCCGCGGCCTGCGCCATACGCATACACCGGGTCCAGAAAGTCCTGGATATGAACGAATCCCGTGCCTCCACATGGAGCCGGAATATCATAGGCTGCCAGTTCCTTTGCACGCTTAATCATTACTTTCTCCTTCCTTCGCTCTTTTGTATGCTTCAATATACTCGGCAGGCAAAATATCTTCGAGAACGCTGAACGCCTCTGCGGATGCCGGATCAGAGCTGCTGACGCCATTAAGAATCATTTTTGATCCAATCATTTCGACCACAGGCATTTTGTGCAGCTCATCGATTCCAGAATAGCCGGTATAGGCAATGGACCCCACTCCGCTCCAAATATCACCTTTCTGAACGACCATTTTACAGGCGCAAAAATCGACCAAAGGCTCACGGCCGGGGATGTTTTTAATGGAGACACATGCAATACCGGGGTCACCCTGTTCCGGCATATCTTCCACCCTTCCCACATAACCATTCGGACGAAACACCCCGTATGCCAGGGGAATATTTGACGGCCGCGCTAAAGTTGCCGTAACCAAAGGCGTATTCTGTTCTGCCAGAGGGTCAAAATGGACCTCTGCCAATAGTTTGGGTCTCCCAATCGGCTCTCGCCCGGCAATCAGGGCCGCTTCCTGATTCACATAAAGGTAGGGCTCATATTCATAGGTTTTCCCCTTGTATTTGCAAGCAATGTAAAAAATAACTTCGTGGTACCGACCAATGGGCGACATACCCTGCAGCATAAACGCCACACGGACAACCGGTCTTTCTTCCAACTCAAAAATATCCGGAACCAGGTCCGCTACAGCCTTCCCGTCAGAATAATACTTAAATTCCAGATAGGATACGTTGGTTACCGCCCATTTGTGTCCCCATTCTTGAGGTGGACTCGTCATCGGCCCCATTAACCCAGGCCATATCTTCAGCTTTCCTTTCATTGAACATTTCTCCTTTCCGCTTATTACGCTTCACACAGATGGCATGCTACATAATGCCCCGGCTGCTGTTCATGCAGCACAGGATTCTCCTCCGTACACCGTTTCATCGCATAGGGACAGCGAGGTGCAAACCTGCATCCCGGCTTTGGATTAATTGGAGAACTGATCTCACCCTTCAGTGCATTGGTCACTTTGCCTTTATAGCCCAGCGCAGCTACTGGAATAGCCTTTAGTAATGCTTTCGTATAGGGATGAAGCGGATTTTCAAACATCTCATCCGAAGCGCTTTTTTCAACCATTTGTCCCAGATACATCACTGCGATCTCGTCGGAAATGTGCTTAACCACTGAGAGGTTGTGTGTAATAAAAATATAAGTCAATCCCCGCTGATCCTGCAGATCCATCATCAGATTCAGCACTTGGGCCTGAATGGACACATCGAGGGCAGAAACCGGCTCATCACAGACAATGAACTTTGGATTAAGTGCCAAAGCCCGGGCAATCCCGACCCGCTGCCGGCGGCCGCCGTCCATTTCATGCGGATAGGTGTTGACATAGCGGTCAGCCAGGCCTACAGTCTCCATCAGTTGACTGACCAATGCGCTCTCCTCCTCTGCGGTTGTGCAAACCTTGTGAATCCGGAGTGGCTCGGCAATCAGTTGAGCCACAGTCATACGTGGATTCAGGGATGAGTAAGGGTCCTGAAAAATGATCTGCATTTCCCGGCGAAGCGGCATCATTTGCTCTACATTTAAATTCTGGATCTCTTTCCCGTTAAAGATGACCTTTCCGGAAGTTGGCTTGAGCAGTTGGAGAATAATGCGTCCTAATGTAGATTTTCCGCAGCCAGATTCTCCCACTACACCTAAAGTTTTGCCTTCCTCTAATTGAAACGAGATATCGTCCACCGCATGGAGTGACCCATAAGGAGTCTCAAAATATTTCTTCAGATTCTGACATTCCAATAGTATGTTGTTACTCAACCTTCTCCCTCCTTTCGAGCCAGTAGATGGCACATAATACTGTGACTTCCATCTTCCCACACCGGGACAGGGCCGCTCTGGCATTGAGCGCAGCTCTTAGGACACCTGGGATTAAACTTACATCCCTCCGGCAGGTCTGTCGGATCTGGCATCAGCCCATCAATCGGATGCAGCCGATCCGTTTTTACTTCCAAGTTTGGGATGGAGCCAAACAGTCCTATTGTATATGGATGATGGGGCCGCTCTGTATCAAAAATATCTTCCAGTGTTCCCTGTTCCACAATCTCGCCTGCATACATAATCGCTACCCGGTCGCAAAATGCAGCCACTACACCCAAGTCGTGCGTGATCAATAAAATAGAGGAATCCAGATTGTCTTTCAGTTCCTGCATCATATCCAACACCTGGGCCTGAATGGTCACATCCAATGCCGTCGTCGGCTCATCTGCAATCAGCAGTTCCGGCTGGCATGCGATCGCAATGGCAATCATCACCCGCTGCTTCATGCCCCCGGAAAACTGGTGTGGGTATTCATCCTGCCGCTCCGCCGGGATCCCGACCATTTCCAAGATTTTGCCTACCATCTCCCGCAATTCCTTTTTTCCTTTGGCCCGCTTATGAATTTTGAGCACTTCGGCGATTTGATCGCCAACTCGATATACCGGGTTCAGGCTGCTCATAGGGTCCTGAAACACCATGGACACCTTGCTGCCCCGCAGCCGCTGTAATTCCCGAGGCTTCATAGTCAGCACATTATCTCCATCCACCAGGATTTCGCCCTGCGGTACCCTTGATACATATTGAGGCAGCATATTCAGAATGGCCAGAGCTGTGGTGGATTTTCCCGCCCCCGTTTCGCCTACCAAGCCTAAGGTTTCTCCCCGTTCAATGTAAAAGCTGATTCCGTTCACCGCTCGGACTGTTTCACCGTCTGAGACATAATGGACATGAAGATCTTTAATTTCCAACAACTTTTCGCTCATAAGCCGCACCTCATGCTCTGCCTTTCAATTTGGGATCCAGTGCGTCCCGAAGGGCATCACCAAAAATATTGATTGCTAATGCGGTGATTGCAAGAAAAACTCCAGGAATCGTCACCAAGTAGGGATGGAACTGATAATTGGCCAATCCCTCGGACAGCATAGCACCCCATTCTGGCGTGGGTGGCTGTGCGCCCAGCCCCAAAAAGCTCAAAGTGGCGCCCAACAAAATTGTACCGGATACGTTCATTGTAGACTGTACCAGGAACTGGCTCATCACATTGGGAATAATGTACTTGACAACGATACGGCTACTCTTTGCTCCAAGCGCCCTGGCGGATTCAATAAACTCCTGATTGACCACTCCCAGCGCAGATGCCCGGAGTACCCGAGCAAAGCCCGGAATACCGCCAAACGCCAACGCGCCAATCATCTGAGGAATACCAACTCCCACGCCGGCAATAATGGCCAAGGTAACGAGTAGAGAGGGAATTGCCATCCACATATCCAGCAGCCGCATGATAATACTATCCGTACGGCCGCCCAGATAGGCAGATGTCGTACCAATTAACGTCCCGATTGTGGCTGAGATAAAGGTGGCCCCAAAGCCCATGAGCAAAGACATCCGAGAACCGTGTATAATGCGGGTAAATAGGTCCCGGCCATATGCATCGGTGCCAAACCAATATTCTTTGCAGGGAGCGATCAAGCGGTTGATAACATCCAACTCTGTCCCCTTGGAATATGGGCTGATGAAATCTGCAAATATTACGATAAATAGCAAAATCGCAAGGACAATCATCGCACCGACAGCTTTTTTGTTATGAACCATCCGTCGCCACGCTTCCCGTATCTGTCCATTTTTTCTGCGTCTTTGCTTCGTTTCCACGCTTGCCTTTTTCACACCCGTTCCTCCTCAGCCTTTTGGCGCAGCTTCTTTCTGTGTTTGGCAACCACTGTAGCTTTGATTCGAGGGTCAATAAACGCATACACGATATCAATGACCACCATAATAACCATAAAAAACGACCCTAACACCACTAGGGAAGCCATCACTTGTGGTATATCCTTTCTCTTAATGGCATTAACGCCCATAAGCCCAAGCCCCGGGATCGAGAACACCGACTCTGTGACAATTGCTCCTCCTAACAGGCTTGAAAGCGTCATACCGGTGATGGTCACCAGGGTCATGAGGGAGTTGCGGAATGCGTGCTTCCAGGTAATGGAGCCTTCCGTACATCCTTTGCTTCTAGCCGTGCGGATATAGTCTTGGCGCACATTGTCCAGCATGGCGGACCGAGTATATCTCAGGTAGCTTGCGGTATAGCCAACCGCCAAAGAAACCACCGGAAGAATCCAACTTTTCCAACTTGCCGCATCAAATACTGATGGTAGCCATCCTAAGTGCATAGAAAACTGCAGTAACAATAAAAGGGCTAGCCAGAACCCCGGCATAGCCGCCAAAAACATGGCTAAAGTCGAAAGCATGTAGTCCCCAATGGAATACTGTTTTACAGAACATAAAACACCTAATGGCACCCCAATTAATATCGCAATTCCCAAGCTGATGATAGTGAGCATGATTGTATACGGGAGCCGGGCTGTCATTTCCTCCAGTACATCCCGGTGTGTATAGTATGAGGAACCAAAGTCTCCGTGGAGCGCATCGCCAAGCCACTTGAAGTATCGCTGCAACAGGGGTAGGTCATAGCCCAACTCATGATTGATCTGGTCTACCTGTTCCTGTGTCGCCTCATTCCCAAGCATGATTCGGCCGGGATCCGCAGGGGTGATATTAATTAGCAAAAACACAATAAATGTCACGACAATCATGGTCGGAATGATCATGATCAGCCGTTTTACCACATACTTGAGCATATTAGCCTCCTCACCGCCTAATTGGCTATATAACCCTATGGCCGTCTCCGCTGCGGCAGGACCTGTAAA
>URQA01000054.1 GCA_900549885.1 uncultured Eubacteriales bacterium
GCGGACGCTCCGCCGGCAGAGGCGGCCGTCTGCCCGACTCCCGCGAATACTCCGGAACAGGAGGGATTTGATTGGAATTTGAACTGGTAATATTCCTGGTCATGCTGGGCGTGTTCCTGCTGGGGAACTTCCTGCTGAAGCTGCCGGTCAGCTTGTCTATGGCGGCCGGCGCTATCGCCGGCGCCCTGGTGGGTGGGGAGGGTATCCCCCTGCGCCATCTGTTCGAGGGCACCTTTGTCTATATGGATACGGTGCTCATCATCTCCATGGCCATGATCTTTATGACGGTGATCCAAAAATCCGGGGCACTGGAGGCCCTGAACGCCGTCATCGTCTCCCGCTTCCACAAGGTCCCGGCGGTCATGCTGATTCTGCTGATGCTCATCATCATGTTCCCGGGCATGATCACGGGCTCCTCCACCGCCGCGGTGCTTTCCGCCGGCGCTATCGTGGCCCCCATCCTGCTGATGATGGGCATCCCGGCCCCCCAGACCGGCGCCATCCTGGCGGTGGGCGCCATCATGGGCATGGCCGCCCCCCCGGTGAACATCCCCGCCATGCTCATCGCCGGCGGCGTGGATATGCCCTACATCGGCTTTGAGGGCCCCCTGGCCTTCATGACCTTCCCCTGCGCCATCTTCACCGTCCTCTTTGTGGGCCTGCGCTACTGCCGGCACCTGGATTACGACAAGATCAAAGAGGGGCTGAACCTGGAGGTGGGCAAACAGTACGGGCTCAAGCTCTACATCCCCATCCTGGTGGTCATCGTCCTCATGGTGGGCAGCCGGGCTCTCCCCAACGTGTTCCCATCCCTGGGAATGCCGCTGATCTTCTTCATCGGCAGCGTGGTGGGCCTGTTCACCGGCAAGAAGTTCAACGCCATCCAGGCAGTGTCGGAGGCTGTGGAGACCACCGTCCCCGTGCTGGGCAAGCTGATGGGCGTGGGCATGTTCATCCAGGTGATGACCCTCACCGGCGTGCGGGGCTACATCGTGGTCAGCTGCTTCGGCTTCGGCCTCATCGTCCTGTATGCCGCCGTCTGCCTGGGGATGCCCGCCTTTGGCGCGGTGTCCTCCTATGGCGCGGCCTCTGTGCTGGGCGTCCCCTTCCTGCTGGCCCTGCTGGACACCGGCGACCAGATCGTCATTGCCGCCGCCCTGTCCTTCATCTGCTCCATGGGCGACCTGATGCCGCCCACGGCCCTGGCGGGCAACTATGCGGCCCAGATCGTGGAACAGAAGTACTCCCGGGTGCTGCGGCACTGCGCCATCCCCTTCATCGTCTGCATCCTGTACGGCCTGGTCACCCTGCTGGTGTCCGGCAACCTTTCGTTCCTGACTTGAGATAGGAGGGGAAAGCATGTTATTATATGTTTATTTGGGCCTGGTGCTCTTCCTGCTGGTATTCGTCATCAAGAATATGGTGCGGGAAAAGAACCTGATGCTGCAGATCGACGCCGCGCTGGTGGTGGTCCCGCTGGTGCTGCGGCTGCTGCTGATCAAATGAGGGGGTGGACAGAGTGAAGATCGAAGTGAAAAAGAGCTGGTTATCCGCCCTGATCCTGCTGGCTCTGGCCGCCGCCGCCATCGTGTATCTGGCCGGCCAGTTCCTCTCCATGCGGGAGGTGGAGCCCATCTACCCAGGCCCCGGAGTGACAGAGATCAAGATGCTGTCCGACTGGTATCCCGGTCTGGAGGGAACCGCCGGAGACACGGAGGTCTATGTGCTGGAGGGGGAGCAGGAGGGGGACTCCATGCTGGTGCTGGGGGGCACCCACCCCAATGAGCCTTCCGGCCTGGTGGCCGCCGTCCTGCTCATTGAGAACGCCCAGCCTGAGGCGGGCACCCTGTACGTCATCCCGCGGACCAACAACAGCGCCTTCACCTGCACTGACCCCCAGGAGGGGGCCCCCATGCGCTTTACCATCGACACCCCCAACGGGGAGCGCTGGTTCCGCTTCGGCTCCCGGGCCACCAACCCCATCCACCAGTGGCCCGACCCGGAGATCTATGTCCACGCCTCCTCCGGACAGCGGCTGTCCGGCTCCGAGACCCGGAATATCAACCGCTCCTACCCGGGGCGTACCGATGGCACTTTCACCGAGAAAATGAGCTACGGCGTGACCCAGCTCATTGAACAGGAGGGCATCGACATCACGGTGGATCTCCACGAGGCATCTCCCGAGTACCCCACCATCAACACCATCGTGGCCCATCAGGATGCCCTGTCACTGGGCTCCCAGGCGCTGATCAACATGCAGCTGGAGGGAATGAGCATCGGCCTGGAGCCCTCTCCCGAGAACCTGCACGGCCTGACCCACCGGGAGCTGGGCGACTACACCGATACCCTGGCCCTGCTGATGGAGACCTCCAACCCCTCCCAGGGCCGCCTGAGAGGAAAGACCGACGAAAACCTGGTGGTCACCGGACAGGATAAGTACTATCTGAAGGCGGCTGGCTACGGCCGTCTGTACGACTTCGGCTATGACGCGGACGGCGCCCCCATCTCTGAGCGGGTAGCCCGTCATGTCACTGGCGTGGCTCAGTTCGCGGTGGCCTTCAACGAGCTGGGATTGGGCAACCTGGTCATCAACGGTATCCCGTCCTATGTCGATATGGCGGCGGACATCGGGCAGTTCCTCGCTCCCGACTGAGCGCGGAAAGTTGGGAGGTGAAGGCATGAAAAAGCAGATGTTGAGTCTCTTCCTGGCCCTGGCCCTCACCGGCCTGCTCTTCTTCGGGGAGGCCCTGGGGCTCCAGCCCGCCTCCGCCTCGCCGGAATACGCCAGCCGCCTGTTCGATGCCAGCCGCGTCCACACCGTGGACATTCAGGCGGAGGACTGGGCGCAATTTATCGCGGAGGCGCCGGAGGAGGAGTATATCCCCTGTACGGTGTCCGTGGACGGGGAGGAGTTCCGCCAGGTGGGCCTGCGGGCCAAGGGGAACAACTCCCGGCGGCTGACGGAGGAATACGGCCTGAGCCGGTACAGCCTGAAGCTGGAGTTCGACCACTATGTGGACGGGGGGAGTTACCACGGCCTGGACAAATTTTCCCTGGACGCCTCCTTCCAGGACAACAGCTATTTAAAGACTTATCTGGTCTACGACATGATGGAGTACATGGGGGTGCCCGCCCCCCTGCGGAGCTTCGTGTGGGTGACGGTGAACGGCTCCCCCTGGGGGCTGTTCCTGGCCATTGAGGAGCCGGAGGAGGCCTTCACCCGGCGGAACTTCGGGGCGGACCACGGGCAGCTCTACAAGCCGGACTACACCTCCCTGAATGCCGAGAACGCCGACGTGGCTCTGCGCTATGTGGGCGACGGCCCGGAGCGCTACCCCAACATTTTCGACAACGCCAAGTTCGATGTGGGCGGGGCGGACCAGGCCCGGCTCATCCAGGCCCTGAAAATCCTGGCCTTCGGGGAGAACCTGGAGACGGCGGTGAATGTGGATGAGGTGCTGCGCTACTTTGTGGTGCAGGTGTTCGTGATGAACTGGGACAGCTATCTGGGCCATACGGGACACAACTACTTCCTCTATGAGGAGGATGGGGTGCTCTCCATCCTGCCCTGGGACTACAACCTGGCCTTCGGCACCTACGCCTTGGGGATGACCGACCCCATCCGGGACCCCGGCGTGCTCCTTAACTGGCCCATCAACACCCCCGCCCGGGGGGAGACCATGCTGGAGCGTCCCCTCTACCACAACCTGATGAAGAACGACGAATATTTTGCCCGGTACCACGCCTATTTCGACCAGTTTCTGGCGGAGTATCTGGAGTGCGGCCGGTGTGAGGCGGTGGTCCGGGAGGCGCAGGCCCTTATCGCCCCCTATGTGGAGGCCGACCCCACCGCCTTCTGCTCCTATGAGGACCACCTGCTGGCGGTGGACACCCTGCTGGAGGTGTGCCGCCTGCGCTCCGAAAGCGCCCGGGGACAGCTGGAGGGGACCTTCCCCTCCACCCTGGCCCAGCAGGCGGAGCGCCCGGACGCCGGGGTGGACGCCTCCCATGTGGACCTGCGGGACCTGGGGGACTTTGAGGACCTGGAGCGCGCAAAGGGGCGGCAGGACGCCGCGCTGGCTGCTCTGGAATGAAACAGGGCGATTCCTACCCGTGTAGGACCGGCGCAGCTTTGAGGGAAAAGATGCGACGGTGGTTTCTGTGCTGCGCCGGACTTCCCTGCGGTTCCCGATTTCCAAACGGTCTTGGGTAAAAGTTCTCCAGAGAAGCTGTGCTCAGTCATAGAAATCGACAGAGAAAGCACATTTCTCGGCACCTTGGGATGCCCGCTTTTTCCGACCCTGACCCAGACCCAGACCGCTGAAAATCGCCATGGAGCGGAGAGGAACAACCTTCGGGTTTTAAGCTATTTTGGGCCTTAAAATGCCTGGAGAGCACTGCGACGCAACGGATGGAGAAACCGACGGCAGCTCATAACCCGGAGGTCGTTGGTTCAAGTCCAGCCCCCGCAACCACAAAAACACCGCTTTCCAGCCGGAAAGCGGTGTTTTTCTCTGCTTTTTGCAACTATTGGGGACGTCCCTATTTCCTGGACACCGGAGTGACCCAAACCGTGACCCATACGGGTCAAAAAACGTGCCTTGGCGCAGCTCTTCCACGCCAAGGCTTTCCTGCTGTTTGAGATTTTTTTCGCTTTCAGATTGCCGCCGTCAGGACCTTCTCCATGGTCCTGGCGGCCTCCTTCTGGGCTGCCGTGGTCACGTGGGCGTAGGTGTCCAGGGTAAACCCTGCGCTGAAGTGCCCCAGCATCCCGGACACCGTTTTCACGTCCACCCCGTTCTGGAGTGCCAGCGTAGCGAACGTGTGCCGGAGGTCGTGGAATCGAACTCTGGGCAACCCCGCCCGCTTCAGCACCCGGTGGAGCATATGCAGGACGCTGTCTGGCGAGATGGGCCCGCCGGTGGGTGAGGGGAACACCCAGGGGCTGCTGCTGGTTTTCTTTTTCTGCTGTTTCAGAACCTGGATGGTGTCCTCCGCCAAGGGCAATGTCCGGTAGGCGTTTTTCGTCTTGAGTGGTGCCTCCACCACCTCTCCGTTGATCCGGGCGATCTGCCGTTTCACCCGGAGGTTACCTTTCTCCAAATCGATGTCCTCCCATTTGAGGCCGAGCAGCTCGCCTCTCCGAAGGCCGGTTGCCAGTTCCACATAGTACATTTCGAAGACGCCGCTGTCTTTCGCTTCTCTAAGGAAGGAGGTCAGTTGTTCGACGGGCAGCGTTTTCATCTCTCTGTGCTCCAGTTTGGGCAGGGCACAGCCCTCTGTGTGATCTGTGGCAATCAGCCGCTGCTCTTTGGCCAGCTTCATGGCCGAAGCGATGATCTGGTGGATGTTCCGCACCGTCTTGGGGCTCAGGCCCTTAGCCTGATGCTTGCTCTCAATTCGGTCCACCCGGCCTTTTTCCAGCAGCTTCTTGTAGAGCTTCTGCAATTCCAGAGAAGTGAGTTTTTCCAGAGGAATCTTACCAATGTTTGGCTTGATGTGGTTGTCGATGTATCCCCGGTAGGTCTGGTGGGAGGATGGCCGGACTTTGATTTTGGCATAGTTTTCAAACCACTCGTCCATCCATGCGCCTACCGTGTATTTTCCGGTTTTGGTCACATCCAGGCTCTTGGTTTCCTCGATAGCCGCATTCAACTTGCTCTTTGCCTCTGCCTGGGTCCGGCCCAGGACATTCTTGTAGATGGCCTTGCCGGTCTCCGGATCGTGCCCTGCAGTGTACCGGCCCTCCCATCGGCCATCTTTTCTTTTTCTGATGTTGCCTTCGCCGTTGGCGCGTTTCTTTGCCATGATATCCGCCTCCTTTTCAACGACACAACATACCACAGAAAAGAGAAATAGCCAGAGGGAAGGGCAACTGTTATCAGAAAGTTAAGAAAGGGCTGCCGGCGGCAGCCCTTTTTCTTTGAATAGCGTATCAATTTTTGACATGGGGATGCCCCGCTTTGGCTCTTTCTATGACCTGCTTTTCCTCCTCGTCCTCAAAACAGTAGGGCTCGATTTCTCCGACAATCCCCATACCCAGCCGAAATCCAGCGATGAAGGATGTCAGAGAGGTTTCTTCCCGCAGTTCATTCTCCAAATCCGCCAGCTGCAGCAGGGTCTCCTGATCTTGCTGGCCTAACCTCACTTTGATTTCTCTGTAGCTCCGGTCCAGTTCTGCCCGGACTTCTTGAAGCTCCGGCTCTCGGCAGAACCGTGCGTGAAGGGCCTTCATATAGTCGTGCATCGTGCCGCCTCCTTGTCAGCGACTCAACATACCACGATGATGGTCCAATATCCAGGGGACACGGCATCTATTATCAGAAAAGTAACAACTTGGTTGCCGGGTTGGAGGCTTATCTTGTTTTTAGCACCGCAATTCTTGAGGAGGGCATTCGTGCCTCCATAGTCCGGGAACGCCCCAGAGAGTCCTTGCGGCTCTAAGAAGGCAGCTGAATTTGGCAGAAAAGAGCGTCATCGCCTCAATTTCACAGGCAGAAGAACGCCATTTCAAAACCCTGCAACTGCCCGCACTGCGGGCAGTTGTGAGCGAACCGGCGCCACAAAAGCGCCAGGGCTTTCTCCTGCTATACTTTGGCTGTGGTCAAAAGCTGTGTATCTATGCAGAAATTCTGCATGCTAAACCTTGGTATCAACACCCGGTTGGGTGATGATATAATCGCCTCATGCAGGCAGAGGACCGCTTCTTTTCTCCTTGCGGTATATCCGCTTTAAGCAGCGTGCGGCCTCGCTCTTACAAGATTTCATTTATGAGCCGGATGCGGGAACACTTGTCCTCCGCCGATATCGAAGCAGGGTATGACTTGTAAGAAACATGAGGACTGCCTGTCACTATGACTTGAGGATGTGGTGGTATGTTTATCGTCGGGATCGATGTAGCCAAGCGGAATCACGAGGTCACGGTCATTACCTCAGCGGGGCAGGTGGTGTGCAAAGGGTTTCGCATTTCCAATACCTGCACCGGATACAACCGCATGATGGAGCGGCTTGGGAAGCTGACCAACCTCAAGAGTCAGTTCATCTTTGCTATGGAGTCTACCGCTCACTATTGGTTGGCCCTGTACACTCGTCTCAAGAAAGATGGTCACCAGGTCGTTATACTGAACCCCATCCAGACACACACCATGCGGGAGATGTTTCTCCGCAAATCAAAAACTGATGCAAAGGACTCTTTGGTTATTGCGGAGGTCATCCGCTTTGGCCGCTACGCAGCCAGCGATGTTCCACAAGAAAAACTGTTGGCACTGAAGGAACTGTGCCGCAACCGCGCTTACCTGATGGACATGGCCAGCGATCTGAAACGGAAGGCCGTTGCGATCCTGGACCGTGTCTTTCCAGAGTATGAAACACTGTTTGATTCCGCCTTTTGCAAGACATCCCTGGCTGTGCTGGCGAAATATCCCACGCCGGATAAGTTGTCCAGGGTCCAGTTGGGAAAGCTGACCGAAGTACTCCAAAAGAGCAGCAATGGGCGGTTTGGAGAGTGGAAGGCTCGCGAAATCAAAGAACTGGCTCACGGCAGCTTTGGTGTTGCGGATTGTGAGGGTGTCTACTCCACTCTGATCCAGCTGTTCTTGGAACAGATCCATACCCTTCTGGAAACTTGCAGTTCACTGGAAAGGCAAATCAATGAACTGCTTCTGCAGTTTGACACTACACTCACCACGATCCCCGGCGTCGGTACGCTCCTGGCGGCCACGATCCTCAGCGAGATCGGTGACATCTCCCGGTTCTCATCCGCAGATAAGCTGGCTGCGTATATAGGCGTAGACCCGGCTGTAAACCAATCCGGTGAATTTGTGGGTTCACATGTCCATATGTCCAAGCGAGGCTCCCCCTATTTACGCAGAGCAGTTTGGATGGCCTCTATGATCGCGGTCCAGCGTGATCCCATGTTCAAGGCATATTATGAGAAAAAAGCCTCCGAGGGGCTGCGCTACATGAACATCATTGGCCATGTGACAAAAAAGATGACCGCTGTCATCTATGCCATTATGCGGGACAACAAGGCCTATGTGCCTGTTATGCCTGTTGTGGCGTAACGGAGGGGCATTGTCTCTTCCAGGCCCACTCAAAGTGGGTCCGGCTTTCTGTACCGTTTTTCATCTCGCAAGCATTCACTTTACCTGTATATTTTTTGCTTGACAAACACATAGCCGGCTGCTTTTTCTTTCGTCCCCCGGTTCACTTCCAGAAACATGGAAATCTGCCGACGAAAGTGGGTCCAATCGTTGTGGGGAAACCTCATGTCATCTTGTCATTTGGAGAGGACGGAAAAGACGGGTGTGGGGTGTCTTGACATTTCGCTACACAGCTCCGGCAAGGGCCGGAAACGGGGGGCGTGGGCACGGATGCTGCCCCGTCCCCATTCGCCCCACACAGTGGCTCACACGGCCAAACGGGGCGGTTCTTTCTCCGCCCGCTGGGAGACGAAGTTCTCTTTGTCAACAGCATCGCGATCCCGGTATTGAGTGGACGTGCATTTCCTCTCTCTGCCCTTCGGCCCTCGGGCCGGCAAAAGTGGGTCCGGGCTTCTGCCCGGAGCTGCGCCCGGCGTATAGCCGGCCGCGATGCTTGCCCCACCCGAGGGTGGGTAAAACCGTCTCTCCAGCCGTTTGCTGCCGACGGTCCCAGTTAATCTATCGCACCGCAGCGAGACGCAGCAATTTCATTTTCCCTGCTTATTCTTTTACCCTTTGAAAAAGGGCCAGGAGGGAAATCCTCCGTTCCAAAACAATGGGGAACAACCGCCCAAATCCGGCCTGTACCCGCTGGGAGGGGGCAGGGACTCTGTCCTACCCCGAAGGGGGCCACACAGCGGCTTACAGGCGGTCATGCGGGGCTTTCCAGCTCCCTCCAGTGCTTCGCCACATGCGGCGCTCTGCAGCCAACTCATACTTTTTCAACTGCCAGATGTGCTTGCGCACCGTATGTTCGTTCATGCCCACTGCCTCGCCGATGGTTCGGATGCTGAACCAGCACTGGTGGGCCTTTTGACTTTCGCATCGCCGCGGGAAACTGTACACCGACAGTTTGCCTGCATTGAGTCCCAGGAGAAACCCTTTATTGGGCAGAGAGAAAAAATCCCTTGTCCACTGTGCTTGCTGTGCCTCGGCGTACTTACGGATGGACAGGGCCCTCCACGAACCACTCCTGGAAATAGTCTTTGTACGCAACCAGCACCGTTTTCAAGACGTTGTCCAAAAACTGCAGGTCCTCCTTCCGCTTGACGAAATTGCTTCCGGCGATGCCGGCGAAATGCAGAGGAGCCTGCGGATATCCATGGGGTCACATTCACACTCGAAATTGTAAATTACGTGTAAAACAGCAATTAAAATTGTGCAAAATATCCAAATTTTGAGCGATTATTCACAATTTGTTCATATTTTTGCGTGGGATGGATGTTACCATGAGGGGGCAAAAATCATGGATAAGAAAGGATATGGAATGATGAAAAAACTGTGGTGTTTGCTTTTGTGCGCGATGTTCGTGCTAACAGGATGTTCTTCCAACACGACCGGAACGGCCGATTCGGAGACAGAGACCAATCAGACGGCCGACGTGGAAGAGGAAGGCCCCAGCATGGAGGAACAGGCAGCTGAGCCGCTGACTGTCTACCTGAACGACTTTGATTCGGTGATCCCCGACCTTTTCAAGGAAAAGACCGGTTACGATGTGGAAGTTGTTGTGGGCAACGGCGCCGAGACCATGTCCCGGATCGAAGCGGAAAAATCCAACCCCCAGTGGGACGTGGTGTGGATGGACTCTATGTATGACATCTACAACCTGGATCTGGGCGGCCAGTTGATGACCGACGTGGAGATTGAAAACGCCAGCGGGCTCACGCCTGAGTTCAGCGCGCTGGTCCCCGAGGACAAGTGCTTCTATCCCACCGGAGCACATTCCGCCGGTGTCCTGGTGTACCGCAATGACGTGTGGAGCGAGGAGGACGCCCCCAAGTCTTACGCCGATCTGACCGACCCGAAGTATGCGGGTGCGGTTGCCATGGCCGACCCCGGCGTCGCCGCGCCGGCCTATCCTCTGGCGGCTTACTTCATGGATACCCTGGGCATGGAGGGCGGCCAGGAGTTCTTTACCATGCTGTTTGAGCAGGGCCTGAAGGTCTATCCCAAGAACCCGCAGGTGGTGGAGGCCCTGGCCTCCGGCGAGGCCACCATCGCCATGTTGCAGGAATCCAACGCCTATGCCATGATCGCCGACGGTGAGCCCATCACCATTGTGTGGCCCGAGGAGGGCGCGGCTGCCTCTACCCGTGTTGCTGCCATCTGCAAGTCTACCGACCAGCCCGACATTGCGAAGGCGTTTGTTGAATTCCTTCTCGATCCCGAGGTCCAGCAGGAGCTCATCGATACCGGTGACGAGGCGTACTTTACCCCCTCCGTGGAGGGTGTGACCGCAAAGCCGGACCGTGAGCCCAACCCCACCCTGGTGGCGGCAGATGTCCAGTTCGGCGCCGAGAACGAAGCGGACATCAAGGCCTGGTTCGCTGACTATTCTGCACAGTGATGAAAAACAGTGAATCGCGGATCAGCAACGGAGTTTTTGCGATTTTATTCATATTAGTACTGCTGCCTTTGGCAGCAGTACTTTTTCAAATCGTCTGCCCCGGTTTGGAGATCAGCAAATTCTCCCTGGAAAATATATCGATCCTTGGGGACATCTTTACCAGGCCCCTCTGGAGAAAAGCTCTCTTCAACTCTTTGGCTCTGGCGGGAGGCACCACGGTCTGCGGACTGATCGTTGCCGCTTTCCTGGCGTGGGTCCGGGTAAAGTATCGGTTCAAGGGCGCAAAGATGCTGGATCTTGCCGCCTGGGCCCTGATGATCATACCGAGTTTTATCCTGGCTCAGGGCTGGGTCTATTTCGCCTCCGGAAACGGCGTGGCAAAAGCCTGGCTGGGCCTTGACTGGATGAGCGGATTTGTGTTCTCCTATCCCGGCCTTGTGACCGTCATGACCCTGTGCAAGTGGCCCATGGCCTATATCACCATCAGGACCGCCCTGGAATGGGAGCCGGTCCGTCTCATGCATGCGGCAAGGATGAACGGCGCCTCCGGCTTTCAGGTATGGAGGGACATCCAGCTTCCGCTGATGCTGCCCGCCCTGTGCTCGGCGGCCATGCTCATCTTTATGGATACGGTGGGCGACTACGGTTTGTCCTCCACGATCACTGCGGTCTACTCCTATCCCACGCTGCCGTACACGATTTACTCGGCCATCTGTACATCTCCCGCGCGGTTCGATATGGCCGGCGTGCTGTCTCTGTGCCTGATGCTGCTCATCGTGCTGGCCATGTTCATCCAGTACAAGGCGCTGGGGGCGAAGCGATTTGACTTTCTGGACAACGGTACGCAGCAGGCGGTGCCCCAGCGCCTGAGCCGGGGCAGGAACGTCTGCCTCAGCGCCGTGGTCTGGATCTTTGTCCTAATCTCCATTGGCATCCCCGCCGTCTCCAGCCTGGTCATGTCCTTCTCCAGCGCCATCAGCCTCACCAAGTTCACCTTCACGCTGGAAAACTACAAGAATATCCTCTCCGCCGACAGCACCCTGCTGGTGGGAATCGCCCACTCCCTGGGGCTGGCGGTGATCGCGGCGGTGATCGGGCTGGTGATCGCGTTCTGCTGCGCCTACGTCTTGACCTACGCCAAGACGCCGCTGAAGAAGGCCATTGATATGACCACGCTTGTGGCGATGGCCGTCCCCGGGATCGTGCTGGGTGTCGGATACATCTTTGTGTGGAACCAGAAATGGCTGGTCCCCATCGGACTGCACCTGTACGGAACGCCCGCGATCCTGGTGCTGGCAGTGGTGGCGGCAGCGATCCCGCTGATCAATCGAATCCTGGTGGCCGGCATGGCAAAAATCCCCGAATCGCTGTTGATCGCGGCGGAAATGCAGGGGGCGGGATTCTTTACGAAGATCAAAACGATCCTTCTGCCCCTTCTGCACAACAGCTCTGTGTCAGCGGTGCTGTCCGCGTTTGGCGGAAGCATCTTCAATCTTGCCATCACGACGATTTTGTATCCGCCCAACTGGGAGACATTACCGGTGTGGATCTCCGACTCGTATAACGATCTGAAATTCGGCGATGCCGCTGCGGCGACCATCGTCAGCGGCGTCTTCATCATTACGATCATGGCGCTGCTGGAAAGACTTCTCAATATGAGAAAAGCAAGGAAGGGGTGACCAGGATTCTATGGAAACGATCCTAAAACTCGATCAAATTCATAAAAGCTACGGAAAAAAAGAAGTCCTGAAGGGTGTTTCCCTGGATGTCCAGAAAGGGGAGATCATCTCTGTGCTGGGCCCCTCCGGCTGCGGGAAGTCTACACTTTTGAACATCATCGCTGGGATTCTTCCCATCAACAGCGGGCATGTTCTGCTGAACGGTGTGGAAGTCACTTCCCCCAACAAAATCGTCCCCATCGAAAAAAGAGATCTGAATATGGTGTTCCAGGACTTCGCTCTGTGGCCCCATATGACCGCCAGGGAAAATATCCTGTACGGCCTGAAGCTCAGAAAAGCCACCAGACAGGAACAGGAGGAGAACCTGCAGAAAATGGTGGATTTGCTCCACCTCAACGGCCTGATGGACCAATATCCGGCGGAACTGTCCGGTGGGCAACAGCAGCGGGTGGCGATCGCCAGAGCTCTCATCATGTCTCCTTCCATCATCCTGTTGGATGAACCGCTGTGCAACCTGGATGTCCAGCTGCGCATTGAAATGCGCACCGAAATGGCGCAGATCTTTCGAGAGCTGAAGACAACAGTTTTCCATGTGACCCATGACCCGTCTGAGGCGTTTGCCATGGCCGACCAGATCGTTGTCATGAACGACGGGAAAATCGACCAGATCGCAACACCGGAGGCATGCTACCGGCGGCCGGCCACAGCGGTGGTCGCCGGCCTGCTGGGCGCGGGCAATCATATCAGCGGCAGTGCGGGCAAAAGCGACGGCGAATATACAGAGGCACGCATCGCAGGCACTCAGGTGAGAGCACTGAACTTTGCATCCGGCAGCAGTTTGTCTTTATATTTCAGGGCAGAAGACGCTGCATACAGCGACACGGAACGGCCCAACAGCATTCCAGTCCAGGTCGTGATGCCTACATTTGAAGGCGGAATATACCGTATGAAGGCCAAAACACAGGATGGCGAGGAGGTCACGTTTCTGCACACATCCAATCTGAACAAAGGCCAGAAGGGGTATCTTTCCATCGAGCCCGATCAATTATACGTATATGACCGAACTGGAGCTTAAAGGCGGCTACGGGGAGCATGGCAGGAGCTGTTTCCTGCTGAAACAGGAGAACGGGCGCTCTTTGATGTTTGACTGCGGCATCTTGGATACCAATGCCCTTCCGTATCCCAACATCACCCCGGACGAGGCCCGGCAAATCAATTACCTGTTTTTGTCCCACGCCCACAAGGATCACACGGGTGCGGTGCCATACCTGCTCCAACTGGGCTTTCAGGGCGTCATCGCGGCCAGCCCGGAGACCATCCGCCATATCGGCCTGCGCTATGACAAAATCAGGGAATTGGATATCCCCCCCCAAAGCGGCACGGATTTTGAGGGCTTCCAGGTGATTACCGGAAGCAGCGGACACTGCCCTGGCAGCCTGTGGTTTTACGTGTGCTTCGAAAGCGGGTACAAATTCTTCTATTCCGGAGATTTTCAGCCGGATCCTCTGGTCTATCCAGTGGATCTGCCCAAGGACCTGCATGCGGATGTAGCGATCCTTGATATGGCGCACGATACGATCCTGGATACGGCGCCTCTTCTGAGAAATCGTCTCTCGGGAAAGGTGCGGGAATACCTGGCCCGCGGCAAACGGATCATACTGCCGGTTCAGGCCTTCGGCCGGGGTGTGGAAATCCTGTATCTTCTATACAAGACCTGCGCCGGCCATAAGATATGGCTGGATCAGAACATGAAAGTCATAACGGACAGGATCCTAACCGGCTCATCTGTGAAAGAAGATCGGAGGCGGGAATTGACGGATTTCTATCCCGCAGTGAAACAGAATTCCATCGACAATGCGGACATCGTGATAATAGGAGACACCCATCTGGAGCGTCCCGAAAATCAAGCGCTTGTCCGTGCGCTGCTGGAAAAAGACGCAGTCATCATCGGCACCGGCCGGAGAAAAGACGGTTCTTTCATGGCCTCAATGTATGATGAGGGTCAGGCCATTCGGCTTCCATTCCCCCACCACTCCAGCCGGAAAGACGCACGTTTCCTGAGTGAAAGCAACTGCTTTCAGACTGTATTGCCGTTCCATTCCAATGTGAAGGAAGTCTGGAACGGCTGATCAATAAAGGTTCGGCGTCAAATGAAAAGTCGGTTGGGATTGCTGCACAGGCGATCCCAACCGACTTTTTGTATTGCGGATGGGGCGGTAAAATCCGGTGGAACTGCAGGAAGAAGGCTTATGGCATGAGCGAAAAGCGTACAAATTTTTTCTCACCTCTTTGTCAACACCGTATCAAAAACATCCCCGGAAAACCTGGATCAAGGGAAAATATCAGCGGTTCCGCTGGAGCGTTGGAGTTGATAATTTCCTCTGTGTATGGTACTCTACAGGCAGGAAAGGATGGTGCTGTCCCATGATGTATCCCTTTTTGCAGATCGACGGCGATACGGAAATTGTCCATTCCGATACGCTCCCCAATGGCGAGGTCAAGGTGTATATTGAAAAGCCGGATGCCAAAGACGGATTTCATCACGCCTCCTGCTTTCTCCCGGCGTACCGCTGGGAGGACATCTGCGGCTTTACCCCTGAGGAAATTGCCCGGTATCAGGAAGTAATTGAATCGACCGCCCACTTGATTTTGGAGTTTGCTCGGCAGGGAGGCTTTGAGAATGCCTCAGGTCTTTAAAATCGGCCCATATTGGGTGTACTTCTGGGCCAACGAGAATGACCCCCTGGAACCGGTCCACGTCCATGTAGCGAAGGGCGCGCCGTCTGCCAATGCGACAAAGGTGTGGATCACAAAGGCGGGGAAGTGCCTGCTGTGCAACAACAACTCCCAAATTCCGGAGCGGGTGCTGCGGAATATCCTGCGGATCATCGAGGCCCGGAGCAGTGAAGTAATCGAAAAGTGGACCGCTTTCTTTGGCGAGGCCCGCTTTTTCTGCTGACCCAAACCTATGACCCAGACAGGGTAAAATCCCCGTGGAGCGGAGAGGAACAACCTTCGGGTTTGGGGCGATTTCAGGTCTCAAAAGGCCTGGAAAGCACTGCGGCACAGCGGATGGAGAAACCCGCCGCAGCTCATAACCCGGAGGTCGTTGGTTC
>URQA01000055.1 GCA_900549885.1 uncultured Eubacteriales bacterium
GGGGAAATTTTCAAATGCTGTCACGCCGTCTCGTCTGTTCGTGACGGCGAGGGCGCTTAGACCTTCTCCGGTTCGGGATAGTCCACGCCAAAGGTATCCACAGTGACAGACTTCATCCGCTGGTCATCTAGGGGGCGGTCGTTGTAGTCTCGCTGGGCACTGACGATGGCGTCAGCCACCTCCATGCCCTCAATAACCTTGCCAAAGGCGGCATAGGCACCATCCAGATGGGGGGCTTTCTCCACCATAATGAAGAACTGGCTGCCTGCGGAGTCGGGCCGCATGGTGCGGGCCATGGACAGTACGCCCCGGTCATGGGCCAGGTTGTTGGGGAAGCGGTTCTGGGTAAACTCGCCTTTGATGCAGTAGCCGGGGCCGCCCATGCCGGTGCCCTGGGGACAGCCGCCCTGGATCATAAAGCCGGGGATCACCCGGTGGAAAATCAGGCCGTTGTAGTAGCCATTGTTCACCAGGGAGATAAAATTGTTGACCGTGTTGGGCGCCACATCGGGATACAGCTCAGCCTTGATGATGCCGCCATTTTCCATCTCGATGGTGACGATAGGATTTTGAGCCATGGGAAACACACTCCTTTTATCTTTATCATTAATATCGGCCCCGGGCGAATCGGTCCATTTCCCGCTTGGCGTCCCGCTGGGCGGCGGCCTCCCGCTTGTCGTAGAGCTTTTTGCCACGGGCCAGCGCCAGCTCTACCTTGACCCGGGGGCCGGATAGATAGAGAGACAGGGGGACGAGGGCGTAGCCGTCTTGCTGGACCCTGGCCTGAAGGCGCATGATTTCCCGCTTGTGGAGCAGGAGCTTCCGGGTACGCCGGGGGTCCTTGTTGAAGATATTGCCCTGCTCATAGGGGGAGACGTGCATCCCATAGAGAAACATCTCCCCGTCTTTGACGGCGCAGAACGAGTCTTTCAGGTTGACGTTGCCCTTGCGGATGCTTTTGACCTCGGTGCCGGCCAGTTCAATACCGGCTTCAAATTTGTCCTCGATGAAGTAGTCGTGATAGGCTTTTCGGTTGGACGCCAGCTGTTTGACGGTCTGTTTGGCCATGGCCGTGCACCTCCTTCCCTGTGGCGGGAAATCTAGTATATCATTTCAAAGATAAAACCGCAAGGGGAAACCGGAGGAAAATACGCGTTCCAGGAAAACAGGGGAGGCAGCAAGGGAGCGGCTCAGCAGACCGGACCGTGTGCGCCATTGGCTTTTTGGGTAAGGTGATACTTGTTTTTCCCAAAGAAATATCATATAATACAGTGACCTGACCACAAAGCATAAGAGGAGGCGTCCCATGGACAGACGGCCCATTGGCGTGTTTGACTCTGGCTTGGGAGGGCTTACCGCAGTGCGGGAGCTGGCCCGGCTCATGCCGGAAGAGGACCTCATCTACTTCGGAGATACCGGACGGGTGCCCTATGGGGGACGGTCCCAGGACACCATCACCACATATGCTAGGCAGGATGTGCGATTTCTGCGCTCTTTTGACCCCAAGGCTATTGTGATTGCCTGCGGCACTGTATCTACCATCGCCTTGGACGTGCTGCGCAGGGAAAACGACATTCCGGTGTTTGGCGTGGTGGGACCGGCGGTACGCGCCGCAGCCAGGCTGGCGAAAGATGGCCCGGTAGGACTGATCGGCACTAAGGCTACCATCCGATCCGGTGCATATGAACGGGCATTGGCACGTCTACGGTCAGAACTCCAGGTGTGCTCGGAGGCATGCCCGCTGTTCGTCCCGTTGGTGGAGAACGGGCGATTCCGCCCCGGCGATCCGGTGATCGAGACAGTGGCTGCAGAGTATCTGGCGCCCATGAAAGGGGCGGGGGTGGACACTCTCATTCTGGGCTGTACCCATTACCCCCTGCTTCGGCAGGTTATCGGCGCCTGTATGGGGCCCCAGGTGTCTCTGGTGGATGTAGGGGAGCAATGCGCCCACTATGTAGCCGCCCGGCTGGACCGGGACGGCTTACGTACTGACCGGGCTGAAGCGGGCAGCCATCGATATTTTGTCAGCGACAGCACCGAGGACTTTGCTGACCTGGCCTCCGTGTTCTTGGGAGAGGATATGGCCGGCCATGTGGAGAAAATAGACATCACACAATATTAGTGAGGTTTAATATGGAAGAAAATGTAATTATTTCCATTAAGGGCAGCCAGCTCTACGAGGGGCAGGATCCCGATGTTACGGAATTGGTCACCGCAGGCACTCTCCGGCGGGAACAGGAGGGCTATACCATTGCTTATCAGGAGACAGAACTCACCGGACTGGAGGGGACTACCACCAAACTGCGCATCGAAGGCCCTCGGGTAACTTTGCTGCGACAGGGCAGCGTCAACTCCCAGATGATCTTTGAGGTGGGACGCAAGCATCTGTCCATGTACGAAACCCCCTATGGAGCGTTGGCGGTAGGGATCGAAACCCGACGGCTGAAAAATACCGTGGATGAGGCGGGAGGAGATTTGGAGATCGACTATGCCATCGAGATTGATAACCTGCTGGCGGGCAAGAGCCTGTTTCAGCTTAACGTGAAGAAAAAACCGGGCCTTCCCCAGTGAGAACGGCCTGAGTGAGAAGGAGCTTTGACCATATGACACACAATCTCATCCAGGCCGCCCGGGAGCAGGTGGCCCAGTTAACCCAGCAGGCCTATGAGCGGGCAGTTGCCGATGGGGGCCTTCCTGGCGGGCAGACCATCATCGGCACTGTAGAGGTACCCAAGGATAGCAAGAACGGCGACTTCGCCTCATCCTTTGCCATGGCGGGGGCCAAGGCGCTGAAAATGTCCCCCAGGGCGATCGCCCAAGCCATCCTAGACCACCTGGAGCTGACAGACAGCTACTTCCAGCGGGCGGAAATCGCCGGACCAGGGTTTTTGAACTTTTTTTACGCTCCCAGATGGTATGGCGCGGTGCTTGCCGCAGTGGAGTCCGACCCCAAGGGGTACGGCGGCTCCGGCGAGGGCCGGGGCGAGAAGGTAATGGTGGAGTTCGTCTCCGCAAACCCCACTGGACCCATGCATATGGGCAACGCCCGGGGCGGCGTGCTGGGGGATACGCTGGCCAACGTCCTCCGGCGGGATGGCTATGACACCTGGAAGGAATTCTACGTCAACGACGCAGGTAACCAGATCGCCAAGTTTGCCCAATCCATCAATGCCCGGTATATGCAGCTGATTGTGGGAGAGGATGCTTTCCCATTCCCGGAGAACGGCTATCAGGGGGATGACATCCGGGAGCTGGCCCAGGCCATCTACGACCAGCACGGAGACAGCTGGAAGGACTTGCCTGAGCAGGAGCGGCTGGACGCCATGGCCCAGTTCGGTCTGGCGGTGAACATTCCTAAAATGAAGGACGACCTGCGCAAATATGGCATCGAGTACGACCAATGGTTTTTTGAATCTGAGCTGCATAACTCGGGCTATGTGGCCGAGACAGTGGATCTGCTGGCCCAGAAGGGCTGGACTTATGAGAAGGACGGCGCCTTGTGGCTGAACACCACCGAACTGCTCAAGCGGAAATACTTGGCCGAGGGTAAGAGCCAGGAGCAGGTAGACAAGCTGGATTTGAAGGACGACGTACTGCGCCGGGCCAATGGCTTCTACACCTATTTTGCTGCCGACATTGCCTACCACCGCAACAAATTCGAAAAGCGGGGCTTTGACAAGGTCATCAACGTGTGGGGCGCCGACCACCACGGCCACGTGGCCCGGCTCCAGGCTGCCCTGGATGGGCTGGGGCTGGACGGATCCCACCGGCTGGTCATTGTGCTTATGCAGTTGGTTAACCTGCTCCAAGACGGCAAGCCCGTGCGGATGAGTAAGCGCACTGGCAAGGCCATCGCCCTGCACGACCTGCTGGACGAGATCAGCGTGGACGCTGCCCGGTACTACTTCAACAACCGGGTGTCCACCAGCCCGCTGGACTTCGACCTGGACCTGGCGGTGCGCCAGGATTCGGATAACCCGGTGTACTATGTCCAGTACGCCCATGCCCGGATTTGCTCCCTTGTGGCGCGGATGGGAGAGGCCGGGGTAGCGGTGTGCCCCGCTGGCCAGGCAGATGCGTCCCTGCTGGCCGAGCCGGAGGAGCAGGCCCTGGTGAAAGCCCTGGCCCAGTACCCCGAGGAGGTCCATCAGGCGGCCCGAACCTATGACCCCAGCCGGATCAACCGCTACCTTACCGGCTTGGCCGGGGACTTCCATCGGTTCTACAATGCCTGTCGGTGCATGGTGGACGACCCCTGCCTCCAGGCAGCCCGGCTGAAGCTGGCGGATACCACCCGCCAAGTGCTGGCTAACGGCCTGGGGCTGCTGGGTGTGTCTGCGCCGGAAAAGATGTAAGTAGCTGTGAGCTGCTGGGACATGAGAAAGCCCCCGCCCTGCCGATGGCAGGGCGGGGGTTCCTGATGGGAAGGGGTCAGCAGCTGGGCGCGCCTGTCTGGGGATCGACCTTTTTGGTGGTTTTCCACTGAAAGACAAAGCCAAGCACAGCCAGCACCAGCCCCACTACGGCGGCGGCGACAGCATTGCTTAGGGAGATGAGGGCCAATAGCTGTTGGCCTACTAGGAGGCCAGAACTGACGGAGGTCACCGCAATGATGTAAAATCGGGTGAGCAGCACCCCCAGCACACCAAATACCAGAAAAGCTATGAGTCCTATCCAAGTGCCCAAAGTGACAGTGAGCAACACCCCGGGGAGCAGACCGCAGAAAAGGAACACACCCACTTTGTAGATCTTGAGGGCCAGCACGGCCAGAAGGATGCCCGGCAGCAACGCCAGCAGCACTTTGCTCCAGACGGGCCAGTCAACTTGGAACATGGCAGCCAACCCTAGGCAGACCCCGCCTAGGAAGCCTAAAATGGTTACGAGCACTTTAAACAGCCGGAAGCCGAAAAAGCATACCGCCAGATTGAGCAGAATGGAGACCACTGTGAGAATCACTGCGGCGGTGCCGGACTGGGGCAGGGCCGCGGGAAAAGCGGAGAGCATTATATCTAACGTCATAAAAAGGGCCTCCTGTATTCTTTGTCCTAGCGCAAGTGGATACCGGACTGACATTTTCGCTATAAAGGATACAGTGGGGGGGTGGAATTGTCAAGAGGGCATTGCTTTTTGCCGCAAAAGCTGGTATACTATCTTGAATTTTGTAAACAGAAAGCGGGAGAACCATTTCATGGACGACGTGGCGCCGTTATTTCAGCAGACTTTAGGTCCCATGGGGCGTGACGTGGCCCCGGCAGGAGATGCATCCTTTTCCGAACTAGTGTCCGCCTACTCCACAAGGCTGCGGCCAGGGGAGGGGCCGGTCCATGTCAACTGCATGACCACTATGGCTGAGTGCCGGGCCGCCATTCTGGCCGCCCGGGAGAGAAATTGCTTTCCGGTGTGGGTTTCTTGGGCTTGTGACGAGGACGGAGAGTCCGTCACACGGGTGGACGTGCTGGCGGCCCTATTTGTCTGTGAGGGAATGGGATGCGCTGCTTTTGGCCTGAACTGTCGGGAAGAAGTAGCCCGGTCGCAGCTGGCGCGGCTGGCGCCCTATGCCAGTGTCCCGCTGTTCTGGGCCTATGAGGGGAAGATTGAGGTATATCCTTATCAGCCCTGCACAAGAGACCCAGATGTGATCCCTTGTGCCACCGGGACCCGTCCCTGCTTTGTTACCCGGACTGTGGATGTTGGGGAGGGGTTGGAGTGCGGGCCTAACCTGCTGGAGGACATCATTGCCGCTGAGGATGCCCCGGTAGGGGCGGTAAAGATCGTAGTCACGGAGCAGGACGATGTGGACATCTTTGCCCAGCATCAGTATGCCATCGGCAAGGCCCTGTGCCTATGGTCTGACGTGCCTGAGCTGCTGGAGCAGGCATTGCGGGTCTATCAGGGCCGGGCCTTTTACGACGGCACAGGGGATCTGGACCGAAAAGAGCTGGACCGGTTGAGCTGGACCTATGGGCTCATCGTGCTATGAAGAACGAAAGGCACAGGCCTGGCCTGTGCCTTTTTGATAAGGAGGAAGGAATATGGCGGGAACCCTCTATCTGGTGCCAACCCCCATCGGCAATTTGGGCGATATCTCCCCGCGGGCGGCGGACACCTTGGAAGCGGTGGACTTCATCGCCGCTGAGGACACCAGAGTGACGGTAAAGCTGCTCAACCACCTAGGGATAAAAAAGCCTATGGTCACCTATCACCGACACAACAAAGATACGGTGGGGCCAATCCTCCTGAAGCGGTTACTGGCCGGGGAGAGTTGCGCCTTGGTCACCGATGCAGGTACTCCTGCCATCTCTGATCCGGGGGAAGAACTGGTAGCTCTGTGCGCGCAGTCTCAGGTACAGGTGGAGGCCATCCCCGGCCCCTGCGCCTTAATCACTGCTTTGTCTGTATCTGGACTACCCACGGGACGGTTCATTTTTGAGGGATTTCTGCCTATGAATCGAAAAAACCGCCGGGCCAGGCTGGAAGAGCTGGGAAACGAGGAGCGGACCATGGTATTCTATGAGGCGCCCCACAAGCTGACCGCCACCCTGGACGATCTGCGGGACACCTTCGGCCCGGACCGGCGGGTGGCTGTGTGCCGGGAGCTGACCAAGCTCCACGAACAAGTCCTGCGCACTACGCTGGGAGAGGCAACGGATTATTTCGTCCAGACTCCCCCCCGGGGGGAGTTTGTGCTGGTGGTGGATGGAGCGCCCACTCCAGCAGCCCAGGCGGGGGATCCCCAGCAGGCGCTGAAACGGGTGGAACAGCTGAGGGGAGAGGGGTGGTCCCTCAAGGATGCGGCCGCGCAGGCTGCGGTGGAGTTCGGACTGAAAAAGCGAGCACTGTATGACTTGTCATTGGGAAAATAGAATAGAAATTGGAAAGATTTATTACAAAAAGTATATATGAAGAAGTTGATAAAGCGAGGGAAATACTGCAAAATAAAACGCAGGCCGTCGGCTATTGCCGACGGCCTGCGTGCATTTTAACAGGCGAAAAAATCAGGCGCGCTCCTTAAGCTCTTTAAGGCATTTGGCACAGATGTTTTTTCCTTTATAGGAGACCACGTCCTTGGCATCATCGCAGAAAATGCAGGCGGGCTGGTACTTTTTCAGGATAATAGATGAGCCGTCTACGTAAATTTCCAGAGAATCACGCTCGGTGATATCCAACGTTCGGCGCAGTTCGATGGGTAAAACGATGCGCCCTAATTCGTCTACTCGTCTCACGATTCCAGTTGATTTCATGCTATGTGTCCTCCTATCAAATTTGTCCTCTATCAATGTCTAAGAGCATAATGATTATAACACATTGTATAGTTTTGTCAATGAGAAAACAGGAATTATGGGGGAGAAAGACGCAAGGTTTACATTTTTGTCATAAAATGAAAGATATGTGTAGGCTGGGCATGGCCGACGTGGCCAGCGCGTATAAATGGACAAGAGAAAGGGGGCGTGGTCAGTGGCCATGTCGGTGATTTGGACGGTGATGGTGGCCGCGTCAGTGGTATGCGGACTGGCGTTGGGAAATGGGGAGGCGGTGGCCTCGGCGGCCCTGGAAGGAGCGGCAGCAGGGGTGGAACTGTGCATCTCTATGGCGGGGGCGCTGTGTTTGTGGCTGGGAGTAATGGAGATCATGCGCCGCTCTGGCCTAGCCGCCGGGCTGTCACGATTGCTGCGTCCCGTGTTACGACGGCTGTACCCGGATTTCGCCCAAAACGGTCCGGTGATGGACTCGGTGTCTGCCAACGTATCCGCCAACCTGCTGGGGCTGGGCAATGCGGCCACTCCCCTGGGACTGGAGGCTGCCCGGCGGATGGCGGAGAGATCTCCAGGGGTGGCGTCGGACAGCCTGTGCATGCTGGTGGTGTGCAACACCGCCTCTATCCAGCTGCTGCCTACCACGGTGGCCAGTATACGCTCCGCAGCGGGCAGTGCCGCTCCCTTTGACATCCTTCCAGCGGTGTGGCTGGCGTCGGCAGCCTCGTTGACAGCGGGACTGCTGGCGGCCAAGGCACTGTCTAAGGTGTGGAGGTGAGAGGAGATATGGAGCTGTTCTATGCCATGCTGGTGCCTTTTTTGATGCTGGCTGTGGCCCTGTGGGGAACTGTTCGGCGGGTGGACCTGTGGGGAGCACTGGTGTCCGGCGCAGGGGAAGGGCTGAAGGTGACGGTGGGCATCGTCCCGCCGCTGGTGGCCCTGCTGTCAGCGGTGTATATGCTCCGGGCCTCCGGGGCGCTGGAACTGCTGGGTCAAGCGCTGGAACCCCTGCTGTCCGCCGTGGGCATCCCGGTGGAGACCATCGGCTTGCTGCTGGTGCGTCCAGTGAGCGGGTCGGCGGCTCTGGGAGTAGGGGCGGAGCTCATCGAGACCTACGGCCCAGACTCCCTGGTGGGGCGGACGGCGGCAGTGATGCTAGGCTCCACTGAGACAACCTTTTACACCGTGGCCGTCTACTTCGGCGCAGCCAAGATTGCCAAGACCCGCTATGCTATCCCCGCCGCTTTGTGCGGAGACTTGGTGGGCTTTCTGGCTGCCAGCTGGGCGGTGCGGATGATTTTCGGCTACTGAGTGACGGAAGAGATAAAACGGGACACATCCCGATTGTTTTTGCACACCACAACCTTGTCTGGATAACAGCGGAGGAGGGCGCGGAAGCGAGAGCGCCGGGCAGGGGCTCTGCCGTCCCTAAGGATCCAAAGGACAAATTCCAGATCCAGCTTCTCAGTGCAGTCCTCCGCCATGTCCTCCCGAGTGCGGCCCCGGTAAAGGGCGCTTCGCCGCCAGGCCCGCCACAGGCAGCGCAGGCGAGGAAAGTTGAGAAAGGCGATATGGTCCGCCTGCTCCAAACGCTCTTCCAGGCACAGGCCGCTATAATTGCCGTCGATGATCCAGGAGGTATTTTGTTCCAGAAACTCCTCAACGATCTGGCGGCTTTCCTCCTGGGCCCGCTCGGTCCAGCCAGGCAGCCAGTGGACCTGATCTAGATGCAGACAGGGAAGGGTCAGCGCTGAGGACAGGGCGCGGGCCAGGGTGGACTTGCCTGCGCCGCTGTATCCCAGGACGGCGATCTTCATGACAATTCCTCCAGCACAGAGGAGGCCCAGGCCAGCAGAAGCTGGGAGCGGCCCTCCAGATTCGCCGCCGTTAATCCCGCCCGGCCCTCTAAGATCGCCCGGTGGCAGGGAGTCAGAGCGGCGGCCAGATCCTCCGTGGAGCGCAGGAAGATCCCAGCCGATAAGTAGTGGGAAGCCCGGAGGGCAAATGCGGCGGATTTGAACTGGGCGGAGAGCACCTCCACGCTCCGGCCGTGGAGCAGGTTATGGCCGGTGATGTGGTACACATCGCAGGCCGTCCGGCGCAGGGCGCGCTCCACGTCCGCCCGGCCGATAAGCGGGACGAGGGCGTTCAGGTCGCCTAGGATAGGGGTGGTATCATGGACGAACTGGAACAAATCGGCCCGGTCCCAATGAGCCAGCTGGGCCGCGCCGGAGAAGAAACCGCAGGCCAACTCGGAGTAGGGCAGGGCGGACAGCAGGCCGCGGTAGATCCGCCAGTCCTCCGGCGCGGCTTCATCTAGAATAACCACCAGGTCGATGTCGCTGCCCTCCTGGGCCTCGCCCCGGCCATAGCTGCCCTGGAGGCCCAGAAACAACAGCCGGGGGCCGAAGGCGGCCTGGAGGCTAGCCTGCGCCTGATCCAGCCAGGCGCGGATATCAATGGGCATAAAAACGCCCTCCTTTCCAAATCAGGATGGAGGGATACCATACCATGGGCAAGGCGGTTCTGTCAAGAGAAAATGTCCGGCTTTTCCAACGGAAAAGCCGGACATTACACTTGCCGTCAGTGGTTCAGGCTCTCCGCCCAAGCCGCATAGCGCGCCACTTTGTCCGCGCAGTCAACCTGATCCCTGCCCTGGGCCAGAATGTATACCTTGACCTTGGGCTCGGTGCCGGAGGGCCGGACGATGACGGAGGTGCCGTCAGCCAGCTCGTAGCGCAACACGTTGGAGCCGGACAGCTCCATGGCAGACTTGGCGCCGGTCTGGACGTTCACCACACTGCCGTCTTGGTAGTCCTTCCACTGAGTGACAGCAGTACCGCCCACCTCCCTGGGAGGATTGGCCCGGAGGCCCGCCATCAGGTCGGCCATTTTCCGCAGGCCGTCCAGGCCCGGCATCACCAGGTTCATGGTGCGCTCACCGTAGTAACCGTACTTCTCGTACAGCCCCAGCATGGCGTCGTACAGGGTCTTGCCCTGGCCGGCGTACCAGGCGGCCATCTCGGTGAGAGCTACGGCGGCGGTCACCGCATCCTTATCCCGGACAAAGCTGCCCAGCATGTAGCCGTAGGACTCCTCATAGGAAAAGATAACGTTGCCTTGGCCGGAGCTCTCCAGCTGGTCTTTCTTCTCGGCCAGGAACTTGAAGCCGGTAAAGGTATCATAGCACTTCAGACCGTTGACCTCGGCCACCTTCCGGGCCATCTCGGTGGTGACGATGGTCTTCAGGGCCACGGGGTCTACGGGCATCTTGCCAGTGCGCTTCTTGGCCCCAATGAGGTAGTCCAGCAGCAGCACGCCGGTCTGATTGCCGGTGAGCACCTTGAACTCGCCGTTGCCGGTGTTCACCATGATGCCCACCCGGTCGGCGTCCGGATCAGAGCCCAGGATGAAGTCCGCGCCGTTTTCCTTGGCCAGCTCCACGGCCAGGGCGAAGCCCTCGGGGTTCTCCGGATTGGGGGAGGCCACAGTGGGGAAGTTGCCGTCAATGACCATCTGCTGGGGCACGCAGATTACATGCTTCATCCCCAGGCGGCGAAGGGCTTCGGGAATGAGCTTATAGCCGGTGCCATGGAAGGGGGTGTACACCATCTTGAAGGTGTCGGCCACCGCATCAACCGCCGCCTTATCGTTGACCTGCTCCATGACGTTGGCCAGGAATTTCTCGTCCGTCTCACCCCCCATGAGAGTGATGAGGCCAACCGCCAGCGCCTGGTCATAATCCATGGTCCTGACGCTGTCGAACACGTCCAGCTCCCGCATCTTTTTGGCCACCTGGTCGGCGTGGCGGGGGGGCAGTTGAGCGCCGTCGGACCAGTAGACCTTGTAGCCGTTGTACTCCTTGGGATTGTGGCTGGCGGTGATGTTGATACCCGCGGTACAGCCATACTCCCGAATGGCGAAGGACAGCTCGGGAGTGGGACGCAGGGCGTCGAACAGCCGGACGGGGATCCCGTTGGCTGCCATAACGCACGCGGCCTCTTTTGCAAAGGTGTCTGAGTTGTTCCGGCAGTCAAAGCAGATGGCAACCCCTTTGGCGGCGGCTTGGGCTCCTTCTTCCAGGATAACCTGGGCGAAGGCCTGGGTGGCGTGACGGATGACATGAACGTTCATCCGATACAGGCCCACCCCCATAGTGCCCCGCAGGCCAGCGGTGCCAAAGTCCAGCTGGGAAAAAAAGCGGGACTCGATCTCCTTATCGTCACCGGCAATGGCGGCCAATTCCGCCTTTTCCTCCGGAGAAAGGGCAGGGGAATTGAGCCATTTTTTATAGGTTTCCTGATAAGTCATTGCGTTTCCTCCTCAAAATCTTCTCCGGCCAGCACAGCCGGTGCGTTGAACAATTCTTTTGCCTCAGCAAAGCGGGAAAGCGGAACATAGATCCTGACGCCCTCCGGGGAGAATCCACCCTGGATATTGGCGACCTCACCCACGCCGGGGCGATCGGTGAGATAGGGAATGCCGAAGCTATCCAGCATGGACAGGCATAACCCGCCAAAAGCCGGGAAATCGGCCTCTGTTTTCAGTAAGACGGCTTTCTCTGGCTGACCGCTGGCATCCTGAGGCCAGGTGGCAAGCAGCTCATTGTAGTCCATAGAAAAGTCCTTTCTGTTTTTAGGGCTGGGGTGTGGTTGTGGTTCGGCGCTTAAATGGGGTCCCAACCGAAGCCTAGCGAGGAGGGGGCGCTGGGGGAGAAAAAAGGCAAGGGGGCAGGCACAGATTTCACCATCAAGCGGAACCAGAGCTGAATCGTTTCGCCTGTTTCGGGCTGGCCTGTGCGCGTCCTCGCTATGGCTTAGCGCCCCCTGCGCGGTTGCTCTCTGTATTTGCTCAGAAAGCAAAGTTGCCCTCCACAAACACGGGGACCTTCTTCCCCTCGTGGGTGGTGCCCACAATGGACAGATCGGCGGTGCCCACCATGAAGTCCACATGGTTGGACGACTGGTTCAGACCCGCGGCCTTCTGAGCCGTCTCGTCCATGTCCTCACCCCCCTGGACGCATGTGGGGTAGGCGGAGCCGAAGGCTAGGTGGCAGGAGGCGTTCTCGTCAAACAGGGTGTTGTAGAACAAATTGCCTGTGTTGCGGATAGGGGAGTCGTAAGGCACCAGGGCCACCTCCCCCAGATAGGAAGAGCCTTCATCCATGGCGATGGAGTGTTTCAGCACATCCTCCCCCTCCTCGGCATGGACGTTTACGATCTTTCCATTCTGAAAGTCCAGGTAAAAGTCCCGCACCAGGTTGCCGTCCAGGGCCAGGGGCAGGGCGGCATACACCCGGCCGTCCACCCCATCCCACCGGGGGGCGGTGAAGATTTCTTCTGTGGGGATGTTGGCCACAAACTCCACCCCGGAAGGAGTCTTTTCGCTGCCGCCCATCCAGACGTGACGCTCCGGCAGAGTGAGGGTCAGGTCGGTGCCTAGGGAATTGGTGTAGTGCAGGGATTTGAAGTGATAATCGTTCAGGACTTTGGAGCGCCGGGCGGTGTCCTCTACGTGGACCCTCCACCGCTCCACCCCCTTGCCATCCCCAGTGATGCGGCACACGGAGAAGATGGCGTCCCACAGTGCGTCGATGGCCTCATCCCCTTTCATGTCCGGGAACACCTTCTCCGCCCAGGCGCGGGTGGGATGGGCGCCAATGGTCCACTGGAAGCGGCTGGCGGACATGGCATCAAAATAGGGTTTGGTGGGCTGGGCGCTGGTCCGCTGCCAGGCCTGGATACGGGCGGGATCCACCCCCTTGAGCATCTCGGGGTCAGAGCCGATGATAGACAGGGCAGGGGACCCGTGGTCCAGCAGCCAGTCGAATTTCGCCTTCTGATAGTCGGGAAATTCAGAAAACACCGTCCCGTCGGCCTTGAGATACCGCTGGCGGGTGACAAAATCGTCCGACCAGTCCAGCACGACATCCCGAGCGCCGCGGTCCAGGGCGGCGGCTGCACAAAGCCGGGCCAGGGGCGCGCACTCCACTGGGGCGGAGATGCGGGGAGTCTGGCCAGGCTGGAGGTTCATGCCTACCTCCACCAGCAGATGAGCGTATTCGGCAAGCTTTTCTTCGAAATTGGCAACCATGGAAAATCGTCTCCTTTAAACATCATGATGTTGCGGTTTAGCGGCGGAATCGTCTGCAGCGATTGAGGGAGGCTAGTCCAGCGTACCAGCGGAGAGAGGCAGCTGACCGCGGTCCCTTGCCGGAAACAGGGGAATGGGCCTTGTCCACAAAATCTCTCCTATCTTACCAGAATCTTTGGATACATTATAGCATTATATGGGAACAAAGACAATTCAATTTGCATTTTTTCCCGTGATATCGTATAATGAAAAAAATTTAGTAAGGTAAAGGAGCGTTACCATGCTACATACCGTCATTCCCCGGGGGTATGCCCCCTGTCTGAACCTGTACGATACACAAAAGGCCATTGGCTTGCTCAAGCGCCTGTTTGAGGACAATCTGGGCGGGGCGCTCCACTTGCGCCGGGTATCTGCCCCCTTGTTTGTAGAGGCGTCCACCGGCCTGAACGACGATCTGAACGGGGTGGAGCGGCCAGTGTCCTTCGATATCCCCCACACCGGGAGGGACGCTCAGGTAGTACACTCCCTGGCCAAGTGGAAGCGTATGGCCCTGTATCGCTATCAGTTTTCCGTGGGGGAGGGGCTGTATACGGATATGAATGCCATCCGCCGGGACGAAGAGCTGGACAACATTCACTCGGTCTATGTGGACCAGTGGGACTGGGAGAAGGTCATCGCCCCCCGGGACCGGAACGTGGATTATTTGCAGCAGACCGTGGCTACCATTGTGGGCGCTCTAGCGGACACCCAGGCCACCCTGAGGGCGGTGTTCCCCGCTCTTACGGCGCTGCCTCCGGTGGATCGGGAGGTGGCCTTTGTCACTACGCAGGAGCTGGAGGACCATTGGCCCGGCCTGACACCAAAAGAGCGGGAAGACGCTTGGGTGAAGGACCATCCCACCTCGTTTGTCATGGGCATCGGCGGCGCCCTCAAATCGGGAAAGCCCCACGACGGCCGTGCCCCGGACTATGACGACTGGGAGTTGAACGGGGACCTGCTGGTATGGAACAGCGTGCTGGGACACGCGCTGGAGCTGTCCTCCATGGGCATCCGGGTCAGCCCCGAGTCCCTGGACCGCCAGCTCACCCTGGCCGGCTGCGACGACCGCCGGGAGCTCCCCTTCCATAAGATGCTCCTGGAGGGCCAGCTGCCCCTGACCATGGGCGGCGGCATCGGCCAGTCCCGGGTGTCCATGCTGCTGCTGGGCAAGGCCCACATCGGTGAGGTGCAGAGTTCCCTGTGGGACCCCGACACCGTCCGGGCCTGTGAGCAGGCCGGCGTGGTGCTGCTGTGACCAGAGCATCCTCGCCGCCCTGAGCTCCCAGATGCGCTCCTTGCAGAAGTTTTACCCCAGAAACGAGAGGGCCGCCCCTGCCGGGGCGGCCCTCGATCTTTTCTCCTTGATCCCGCTGTGCCCTCCCGCTCTCCTGCGGACAGGGACCATTTTCATGTGTATTCCAGCAGGAAGCGCCCCACGCTGGAATAGAACTCGATGGGCACATCTTCCCCGGCATAATACGCCGCCTCGTCCACCACGCACAGGGAGGGATACAGCACGCACCACCAGTTG
>URQA01000056.1 GCA_900549885.1 uncultured Eubacteriales bacterium
GCCCGCCCCGCCCGCAGCAGCTCCGTCACGCCGGCGAGGGTGACCTCCAGCCCCAGCATGGACGAAAGCCGGTCAGAGTGGACCATCTCGATGCCTTTCTCCCGCAGCCTTGCGGCGAACTCATGTCCCAGGTAGAGGTTTGGCCGGAGTACGTCGTAAATGTATTGCAGAGGGGCAATATTGGCTGTCTTGGTGACGTAAGGGTCGCACCGCTCCAAAATTCTCTGTCGGTCCGGGTCGTCTCGCTCCGGCAGCTGGCTGGTCTGGATGAGCAGCGGTCTCATCCCCAGCCCCACCATAAAGGCATTGAAGGCAAAGCACTCTATGGGGGTGTTTCCATAGATATAGGTCAGCCCCTCCAGCTGCCCCTCCGCCTGGGCTACGGCCTGGATCGCCTGCTGGTACAGATTTTCCACCTCATCGGGCACCGGCAGGCCCAGATAGGCAAACAGATCCTGGTAAAGCCGGTAAATCTGCTCCGGGTCGATATATTTGTCAAAGAGCACATAGGGTGTACCGAAGGCCCGCTTCATCTTCTCCGCCAGGGGAAGCCCAATGGGATTGACCACTACGTTTACTCGGGCGGCAGGGGCCTGCCGGATCTCCTCCACAACAGTCCCGCTGGGCAGCATCATCCCCATAGGTACGCCGGCGTCGGAGAGCACCCGGTATAGCTCCGTCTCCCGAAAATCTCCCAGGCGCTGTCCGATGATATTCACCGCGTTCCCCAACGGCTGCTTCTCCATCAGCTCAAAGCAGGCCGTGATGGTATCCCGTACGCCGGGCAGGTGATTTTCCGTCTTGAAGTGCTCGGTATGCACAGGCAGCACCGGCACCCCGTACCGCTCCGACAGCTCTTCCGCCATGGAATCCACATCGTCCCCGATGACCTCTACCACACAGGTGGTCACCACAAAGACCGCTTTGGGATGGTATTCCGCCATGAGTTCTTCAACGGCGTCGTACAAGGTTTCCCTACAGCCAAAGGTCACATCATGCTGGTCCAGCACCACCGACAGGCACCTTCCGTCCAGCCCTCCGAAGGCGCTGTTTCCAATGGTGGTGTTTTTGGTATAGTAGGTACACTCGTCGGTGCCCACTACCAGCATCACCCCGTCCCGGATCCCCCGCACCGCCATCATGGCCCCCATCAGGGGACAGTGAGGGCCGGGAAACATGGCGGTGGTCAGCTGCGTGACCTGTTTGACGCTGTCCACCTCTCCCAGCCGTTTCATCCGAGAGAGCAATTCTTGTCCGTTCATTTGATTCCTCCTGTTGCACAGGCGGTATATTCGTCCGCCTGCCTTTATGTCAGCTCTGCGAAGGCAATCAGCGGTTTTCCCCGGCCGTTCACCTGGAGAATATCCGCCCGCACGTGGTACACCTCCCACAGCATTTTGCTGGTGATTACCTCTGCCGGAGGGCCTTCGCTGTATTTCTTTCCGTCCTTGATGACCACAATCCAGTCGCTCACCTCCAGGGCGTGGGACAGGTCGTGGAGCACCATGACCACCCCCACTCCCGTCTCCCGGTTGAGGCGCTTGACCATCTGCATGGTCTCCATCTGGTGGGAGATATCCAGATAGGTGGTGGGCTCATCCAGGAACAAAATCTCCGGTTGCTGGGTGAGCACCGTGGCGATCCACACGCGCTGGGTCTCTCCTCCCGAGATCTCATGGATGGATTTGTCCCGGAGATGGTAGGTGCCGGTGGCTTTCATGGCCTCGTCCACGATCTGCTCGTCCTCCCCGTTCATCCGGGCAAAAAAGCCCTGGTGGGGCATGCGGCCATAGCCCACCAGTTCTTTCACCCGGAAGTCTGCCGGGGCGGAGTGCATCTGGGGCAGTACGCCGATGCGCCGGGCCAGCTCCTTGGGGCCAAAGTCCTGCAAATCCTTCCCGTCCAGGCATACCGCCCCCTTCTGGTAGCGCAGCAGCCGGGTGAGCGCCTTGAGCACCGTGGACTTTCCTGAACCGTTGGGCCCAATGATGCTGGTAATGTGATGTTTGCTCAGGAGGATGTCAAAATCCTCCACCACGATATAGTCCCCATATCCGATCTGGAGACCAGTGGCGTTAACTTCCATTGAACTTGCCTCGCTTTCTGAGCATATACAGGAAAAAGGGGCCGCCGGACACCGCCATGACTACGCCCACCGGGATCTCCATGCCCGGCACGATGGTGCGGCCGATGGTGTCGGCAAACAGCAGGGTCACCGCGCCCAGCAGAATGCTGGTGGGCAGCATCACCTTATAATCCGAGCCCACCAGCATCCGGGCGATATGGGGTACCACCAGGCCCACAAACCCGATCATCCCTACCACGGACACCGTAGCTGCCGCCAGAAAGGCGGAGACGGCGGATAAGCAGATCCGGCTTGCGTTGACCCGGATGCCCAGGTTCTTGGCCATCTCGTCCCCCAGCTGGAGGGCGTTGGCGTGTCGGATACACAGCAGGGCCAGCAGCAGCCCCACCGCCGTATAGATCACCGCCGTGCGCACATGAACCCAGGACATGCCGGACAGGCTGCCGTTCATAAAGGCAAGCACCCCCGACAGATTATCGCTGTTCATCAGCTGGAGCAGAGAGTTATAGCCCCCCAGCACCGAGTTGATGGCCACGCCGGACAAAATGATCCGCACCGGGTCCACTCCGCCCTTCCAGGCCAGGGCGTAAATGAGCACACAGGCCAGGGCCGCGCCGCCGAAGGCGAACAGGGGCAGGGACAGCGTCAGGTTGGGGAAGATGAGCAGGACGGTGATGGCGGCAGTGCCCGCGCCGGCGGACACGCCGATGGTTCCCGGATCAGCCAGGGGGTTGCGCATCACCGCCTGGAGCAACGCACCCGCCGCAGACAGCGCCGCCCCCACCAGAAGAGCCAAGAGCACCCGGGGCAGACGCAGGCTGAGCACCACCACCAAGATCGTGCTCTCCTCTTCCGTGAGACCCTGGCCGGTAACCGCCCGGTACAGAGTCTGCACGATAGAGGTAAAGGAATAACCCGCGCTGCCGATGGCTACTGCTACTACCACAAACACCGCCATCAGAATCAGCAGCACGGCCCATACCATGCTGACCTTCAACAGCCGGACGCTCCCTTGATTTTTCTTGTGCGTTTTTACTTTCATGCGTCTGTTGTCTCTTTCCGCATCACTCCTGGGCGGCGTAGTGGTCGGCGATAATATCAATCAGGCTGTCGATCTCATCTACTACCAGGATGCCGGAGGTGGAGATGTAGTTGATGGGCAGATAGATGACTTGGCCGTTTTTAACGGCGTCTATGCTGTTCCAGTAGTCGGGGTTCTCTGCATATGCGCTTTCCATCAGCTCCTGGTGCTCCTCGGCGGTGGCCGCCGCGCCGACGCACAGCAACAGATCCGGCTGATAGCTCAGCGCCTGCTCCAGATCCAGCTGAACCATAGACGCCTCGCTATTTTCGTACACATTGGTAAAGCCCATCATATCCGCCATGGAAGCCAAGGTGCCTTTGGCAGTCTGAATGTAGTGCATCGTGGTGCTGCCGGATTGGAGTACCATGACGGTCTTGCCCTCATAAAGCGGTCTGACTTCCTCCAGCCGGGCCTCCAAATCCGCGAACCGCTGCATGATAGCCTCACCCTTGGCGGCAGACTCCTCATCCAGAGAGAATGCGTTGATGAGACACTGGGCCTCTTCCTTCACAGAATCATAGGACACGGTGTGGCCGGCGGACATGTAGTAAACGGGAATATCCAAGCCTTCCAGCGTAGCCCCATGGGAATCCTGGTAGCTGGCGCTCATGATCACCAGATCAGGGTCCAGAGACACCACCGCCTCAATGTCGAAGTCCTCGTGAGCTACCGAACCCAGCAGCGTGGCGTCAAAATCATCGGGATAGGCGGTGGCTGTGGAAGTAGGCGCAGCGATCACGGGTACGCCCATCTCGTACAGGGTAAAGACCGGCGCTGTGACCATGCAGGCAATGCGTTCCGGCACATAATCCAGCTCCAGCGTCTCATAGCCCCGGTCTGCCATGGATGCGGGATAGGTCAGGGTAAGCCCCTCCGCCTCAGGCTGCGCACTCTGATTTTGCTCCCCGCTGGGTTCCGTAGAGGCGGCGTCAGAGGGCTCCGCGGAAGGCGGCTGGGTATCCTCCTCCGCGGGGGAGCAGGCAGCCAAGGCCATGGACATGGTCAGTGCCAGGAACAAAGCGAGCATTTTCTTGAGTTTCATAGTCATTTCCTTTCTTCTGGTTCTCAATATATGGTTGAATCACGCCGCTCGCGCTGCGGCGTCACTCACAGCGTTCAGGAGGCGGCACTCTGCTCGTCCGCTCCGCTGGCGGTCAGAATCTTGTCTGCCAACTCGTTATACACCCCACACATAGGTGAGGCATCCAGCACCTGGAACACAGTCCCGCCGCCGGCTTCGGCCGTCTGAATGTCCTGGGACCGGGGGATATACTGCACCAACCCGGTGCCGATCTCCTTCAATGCCTCCCGGACGATACTCTCCTCATTTTCGATGTTTTTGGCGTTGAGGATCAGCCCCCTCAGCTTGGCATAGCCGCGCTTGCCAAAGCCCCGGATAGCTGCGGCAATATTGTTGGCCGCATACAGGCTCATCATCTCGCCAGAGGACACGATGTACACCTCCCGGGCATAGCCGCCCCGGATCGGCATGGCAAACCCGCCGCATACCACGTCACCCAGCACGTCGTAAATGACGATGTCAGGCTGGTACACCTCAAAAGCACGCAGGCTTTCCAGCTTTTCAAAGGCAGAGATAATCCCCCGCCCGGCGCACCCCACGCCTGGTGTCGGTCCGCCGGACTCCACGCACAGCACGCCGCCGAAGCCGTGAAACACAATGTCCTCCAGCGCCAGGGCGTCGCCTTTGGCCTTGATCTGCTCCAATACGGTGGGGATGCGCTTGCCCTCCATTAAGTTCTTTGTGGAGTCCGCCTTAGGGTCGCAGCCAATCTGCATCACCCGGTATCCCTTCCCCGCCAGGGCGGCGGAGAGGTTGGATGTGGTGGTGGATTTCCCAATTCCTCCTTTGCCGTATATGGCGATCTTCCGAATCATTTTGGTTTCCAAGTATACGTCCGTCCTTTCTGCACAGCCAATCCCATTGCTGCATTTTTGCCTCATAGGTCTTTACTTTTGAACCATGAAGGTGTAAAATATCCATCAGTTACCTTTAGCTAACTATTGCAGTATAACACGATGTTCCTGCAAAGTCTTTCAAATTATTCGGTTGTTTTTTCAATCACGACGGAAGGATCGGATATGAACCAACTATATCAAGCGGAAGGATTTTACAACTTCAAAGAACTGTGCTACGCAGTCCTGCATCAAGACCTCGCCGCTGCCGACGATACGCTGGAGCGTCAATCCAGTTTCTTGTTCGCCCAAGGCAGCTGTCCAGTGGAGGCTATGCGAATCTTCCTCACCTCTATGAACCGCAGCATCTACAATTATCTTCTCTACGCCCAGGATCTCTCATTGCACAAATGCTGCTTCCAAAACCTCTGCCTGAGCCACGCCTGCCGCAGCAAGGAAGAATTCTTTTCCGCTGCCCGGCAGATGATCCGCAATTACTGCCAGCAGTTCCAGTCTCCTGACGGATACAGCTGTCATGTGATGCGGGCTAAGGAGTACATTGAAGAAAACCTGGCCGAGCCCCTACGTCTGAGCCAAGTAGCACAACAAATCCATATCAGCACCAGCCACCTGTCTGAACTGTTTACCAAGTGTACTGGCACCTCTTTTTCCAATTATGTGAAGCAGCGGCGGCTAGAGCGGGCGAAACAGCTGTTGCTGTGTACCCAGGCAACAATCCAGGACGTGGCCTTGTCCTGCGGCTTCTCCACCCCGGCTTATTTTTCCACCGTCTTTACGAAGTGGTCTGGGATGTCTCCCCGGCAGTACCGCGCCAAGAGGCAGTCTAACCAAACCGCTTGAATCCAGCGACAGACAATCGGCTCCGGCGCAGGTGAATCCTGTGCAGGAGCCGATTGTCCCGATGAAACCCAAACTGTTGACGATGGTTTTAAAAGACAATGTGACGGTTTTATGGTATGATTTCTCAAGGTTACCTTCTGCTAACTTAATGTTATCTCAAAGAAGAAAGGATCTATCCCCATGCACATAAAAGCAATTTTCACCTTGCCCCTTGGAATCCTGCTGGCCTTCACGCTCATCTCCTGCGGACAGCCCGCCGCCCCCCCTTCTGTCTCCGACGCTTCCCCGGCCCCGATTTCTTCTGACCCATCCCAGCAGCCGGCCGACAGCACTGCCTTTACCTTCGCCTATCCCTATGAGATGCAGACCCTCGGCTTTCATGAGCCGCTTGTTCTGGACTATGTGCCCCAAAAGGTCGCCTGCATGTCTACCGCCCCGGTGCTTGCCCTGCTTCAGATGGAAGTGCCCCTGATCGCCGTGCCGGAGAGCGTGGTTGTCCCCTATCCGGACGATTTGGACGCCGCTTTTCTAGGCTCTGTGGTCAGTGAAGATTTTGATATCGAGACCGTGGTCTCTCTGGAACCAGACTTGGTCATAGCTCCCTATTCTGTGGTGGACAGCCACGGCGCTACATTGGAAGGCCTGGGAATCCCTGTATACTACGTCTATTCCGGCCCCGCCGTAGGTTATCAGCAGGTCAAGGAACAAACTCAAACCATCGCTGATGCCTTCAGCGTCGACGATGCCTCCACAGCTCTGGCGGAAGAGATGATGGAATCCTTTGACGCCCTGGAAGCCCGGATTTCGGAGACTGCTCCCTCCCTGGAAGGGGTCACGGTCATGGTGCTCCAGTCCGGCTCCGCCAATATGCATATGATACAGACCAGGGACGGCACCCTGGGAGCCATGGCGGATATGATCGGCCTGACCAATGTCTATGAAAACAGCGACTCCGCCACCGTCATGCTGGATATGGAACAGGCGCTGGACTATAATCCCGACCTGGTCCTCAGCGTCGGGCTAAATAACTCCGCCGACCAGCAGGCCATGATGGAAGGCGTATTTGCCTCTAATCCCGCTTACTGGAATGCCATTCCTGCCATCGGCAACGGTGATATCATCTATCTGGATTCCAGCTTCTGGACCACCTCCGGCTATGGTATCATCGACTGTGTCAATCATCTAATGGACATTGTCACCGCCAAGCTCGCCGGCTGACCTTCTGACACAAGGTCCGTTCCATGGCGCAAGACCGACAACAGCCCCTCCCCACAAGGTTGTGGGGAGGGGCTGTTGAGCTCGTTTGACCTTCGCTGCCGGAAGGAGCTATTCTCTCCCATACGGGGCCTTAGGACAGCCTTCTCCAGCCGCGAAACCGCCTTCCTCCGGGAACAGAGCCGGAACCGGCGAGCTCTGGTCCGCCGGATCTAGCAGCTTGCGCCGGTACTCCAACATCCGCAGGGACAAGATAAAGGCAAAAATCTCGTTTCCATCCTCCAGGTCAGAGCCAAGAAGTTCCATACATTTATTGATCCGGTAGCGCACGGTATTGCGGTGGATAAACAGGATTTCAGCAGTGCGCACCAAGCTCTTGGTCTGCTCCAAATAAACCTGAAGCGTTGCGCACAGCTCAGTGTGATGCAGCCGATCATAGTCCCCCAACTCTTGGATGTTCTGATGGCAATACCGCATCAGCCGCTCTACCGGCACACATTGGAACAGCTGGAAGGAGGATAGGTCGTCGTACCGGCAGTATAAAAACTTTCTCTGCAGGCGGCACCCCAGCTCTAAGGTGCTCTGAGCCTGCCTGTAGTAGTCCCGGAGCCGCTCCAGGCTGTTCAGCCTCCGGCTCACCCCCGCCACCAGCTCCCAACGCCGCAGCAGCTCCGTCAGCTTGGGGGCCTGGGTCTCCCAGTTGGAGATATCCTGTCCGCAGCTGTACACGCATACCAAGGCGGAGTTATACAAAAAAGTACGGGAAAACGGCAGTCGCTTGAATTCCTCCAGCATGGGCCTCAGGCTTTCCCCCGCCCGCTCCGTGGCCTGGGCCGGACAAATACACAGTACATAGGCGCACTCCCGCAGAGAAAAGCCCAGAACATTCAGCCGCTTGTCCACCTGCTCCCTGCTGTATTGCGCCCCCTCCAGAAGCTGGATGAAGTAGTTCTCCACCGCGTTTCCATCCGTCGTAACGTGGTAACGGTCCCTGTTCAGCCTGGTCTCCGCAAAGGATGAGATCAGCTCCATGAGCTGGATATCCTCCTGCTCCAAGGGGCGCAAATAGGCTGTGAGCACCATAACGCCCACCGGCTGCCCCTCGGACACCAGCGCCTTGATCAGTCGGGGATAGGGCACCTGTCCGTCTGTGACCACTACCGGCATCTTGGTCTCGGCCGAAGCCTCATGGACGGTGCTCACCTCCCGGCTCTGGATGATGGTATTGCGCTCCAGGTCCGCCCGGACGATGTGTCGTTGCCAGCTCTCATCGTCCACTTCCACACATTTGGTATAGGCCAGAATTGTGTGGGCCATGTCGCTGATGAATACCGGATTTCCCATAATCTCATAGGCGAGGTCACAAATCTGCTGAAGGGACGACGCGTGGGTGAGCTGGCACAATTTCCCGATCCATTCCCGCTCTGGCATAGGTCTCCCCCCTTTCCTCTCTATTTTACTGGTCTCAAGATAAAAAGACAAGATTTGCGTTCTGTTTCTCCGCAGCGCACCAGACAAATTCCCTATCCGTTTAAATACCCCTGCCGCCAGACAACCTGGCTCACGCTCCGTCTCTCCCATACCTCTGGTTCCACTGGGACAGCAGGTTTTGAAGCTCTTCCTGGCAGGCAGGGACCACTGTACCGTGTCCTGCCCCTCCTCGAATCTGTTCCTTGGGGCCGGGGTAGCAGTCATAGGCCGCCTGGGTCTGCTCCGGCGGAACGTAGCCGTCCTCCGCTGAGGTCAGGAACAATACCGGCAGGGAGCACGCTTGCCCAGACAGGGCCACAGACAGCTCCAGTTCCCCGCTGGTAAAGTCTAACTTGTCCCGATTCAGCTTCCACTCCATCAAATTCAGGAATGGGAAGGACGGGAGCCGGAAACTGGCCCACAGGATATGGCCGGCTTCTGCCCGGAATGAGGCGTAGGGGCTCTCTGCCACAGCGTAAGCCACCCTGCCGTCCAGGTTCCCGAAGGCGGCGGCAAACAAAATCGTGTTGGCGCCGCACCCCTCCCCGCACAGCAGGAAGGTCTGTTCTCCCAGGGTCTCATCCGCCCAGTCAAGCCAGCACGCCAGGTCCTCCGACTCCTTCCAGCCATAGCTGAAATAGTCTCCCCCGCTCTCTCCGTGGGCGCGCGGATCCAGCATGAGGATGTTGCACCCCGTCTCGGCGTTGAGCCAGGGCCCCATCAAAAAGTCGTCCAGCCCGGTGCCGTGAAAGCGGGGAAGATAAATCGCCGTCACGTCGCTGCCCTCATCGTATAGGTATCCGCGCAGCTCTGTTCCGTCCTGGGCCTCGGTCGTCACCGATTCCCGAAGGCGGCTGTACCGCCAGCTGTCCCATTCGGCTTGGAGCTCTTCCAACTGAGCATCCCCCACCGGCTGGGCCAGCGCCTGGAGATGGCTGGCGGCCGTGTCCACATCCACGCCCCGGCGCACAAAGCTATCATAATACCCATAGACCACCGTGCGCACATTGACTGCCACAATAGCCAGCGCCAAAATCGCCACACAGAGGATAAGCACCATTCGCTGCCGCCTTTTCTCCGCTGTGGCAGCTTTTTTCTCCCGGTTTTTCACGCTCTGCTCTCCTCCCTCTCAGCTGGCAGCCAGCTGCATTCCCAAAGTGCTGCGCTCTACCCGGGTCTGTTTCAACGCCTGGGCTTCCAGCGCTTCCATACGCTGCTCCCGGATCGACTGCCGGGCGGCCTGCTCCGCAGCTGATCCGCTCAGGCCGGTAAGCACCACCAGATAGGCCTTCCCGGCCTCCCTGTCCATCAGGGAGGCCGACGCACCGCCGGTGCGTCCCTCTGCGAAGCACCACCGGGCCACCGTCTCAGGCAGATCCTCTTTGACCGCCCCCGTCACCAGCCCGGTGTCCCCCCAGACCACATCAGAAAACTTGAGACACAGCTCCTCTATCCCCTCCCGGCCCTGCTCCATCCGCGCCTCCAAGCGGCCTAGGCGGGCCTCCAGGTCGTCCAGCTGTCGTTGGCCCACGGCTCCATCCGAGCGGGCCGGAACCGCGTCCAGTTCTACGAGCCATAAGTCCGCCATCGGATAGTCCTGCACCGGATTTTTCTCCAACCACTGCTCAATTTCCTGGCCGGACACCTGAAGCTCTTCGCTCAGATGCTGGCGGTATGCCTGGGCCTGTACCTCCAGCGTCAGCTCCCGCACAAAGGCGTCCCGGTCCATTCCGGTGCCATAATAAGCGGGATAGTAGTTGCCTTCCTGAATTCCCAGGCGCGCGGACTCTTCCTTAATCTGCTGGAGCTTCTCCTCCACCGGCGCCAGTTCCTCTTGGGAGAACGTGTACCCCGCCGCCTGGGCCTGTCCATTATAATAGGCCGTCAGTGCCAGGCGCTCTTCCGCCTGCTGGCAGAAGTGCTCCCGCCAGGTTTCGTCGCCGTCATATATCTGACTCCCGGCGGAGACGGCGGGATCGAAACCCGCCGCTTCGTAGTCGCTGTCCAGAAAATCCAAATAGACGCTGTAATAATAGTAATCATACCGGACTGCGCTGTACGGCTCGCCGTCCACAGTCACCGCAGTGAGCCATTTTTGCAGCACCCCGGAATTGAGCAGGATAACCACCAGCACCACGGGGACCAGCACGATGTAAAAGGCGCGGACCAGTTTGGATTGATTCTTCATAGGAATACCTCCTGGATGATCTCATGGTCTGGGGTGGCGGCAACGGCTTTTGGTGCATCATATCACAGCCCGCCGTCTTTTTCCACCGGAAAAGCGGAAGGGCCGCCACAGACGGCGGCCCTTCCGCTTTCGTGTTTGGGGGAGCACTGCCGCTGACCTTCTTTAGTAGAAGATGATACAGCAGATGCAGCAGAACACAGAGAAGATAACCGGGAAAATGACCGTGGTGACAAACATATCCCAGTATGCCTTCTTGTGGGTCAAGCCGAACACTCCCAGCGTAATGGCCGTGGACTGGGCGTGGGGCAGGGAGTCAAAGGTCTGTGTGGTACACAGCAGCAGACGGCGCAGCGCACCGGCGTTGACCCCCATATCCAGATACGGCTGGCCGAACATGGGCAGCCACACCATCATGGCGGCAATGCCGTCAGCACACAGTCCGGCAATGATAGCCACGGAGATCATGGCGGTGATGTAGGGATTGAGAGATAGACCCAGCACCCACTCCTGAACAGGCTGGATGGCCGCGCTCTTGGACACCACCTGGCCGAAGCCGTATACACAGCCGGCCAGCACCAGGAAGCCCCACATGGAGGGCGCGCCCCGGGAGATGATCTTGGCAAAGCCGATGCTCTTGCAGCGGGTGAACTGGAGGATGACCAGCACCAGACAGCCAAACAGCTGGGCGATGGCCACCTGGGCGTTGGCGCTGATCCCTAGGACCTGCTCAAAATAGGCCACGGGCACGCCGTCCACCTTCACCTTGAAAGCGGCCATGAAGATGGCGGCCGCAATCACGGCCAGCAGAGGGATCAGAGAGGTGGCGAAGGAGGGCAATCCGGAGGTATCCGTATCCACTGCGCCGGTGTCCTCCGCGCCGTCAAATCCATCGTCATTCTTGCGGGCCTTGCGCACCATATGGGTAATCCAGATAAAGAACAGCACAATGCCCACCGCGCCAGTGGCTACGGACAGCACAGGCGCGTCATAGATGGTGGTGTTCAGGAACTGGTTGGGCAGAGATCCGGGCACGTTTGCCACCGGCATACAGAAGGAAATGGCAGGAGCAATGCCCAGGGCGGCAATCATGCCCACCTTACGGGGCAGGTTGGCCGCCTTCATCAGGGGGATTGCCAGTACCACGATCACCTGCATATAGGTGCCAACGCCGGCCACCAGCAGGATGACAGTGGTGAGGGTGATGGCCAGGTAGGCCCGGTCTACACCCAGCCACTTGACCATGGTTTTACCCACCGACATGGCACACCCGGTGGAATCCATGAGATAAGCAAATAGGCCGGATGCGGTAAATACTGCGAACATCAGGGAGACCAAGCTGCCCACGCCGCCGGTAAAGGTCGTGAACATGGACACCGCCATGGACTCAGTGGAGCCGAACGCGGCGATGATGGCGGCTACAATGGCGGCCACGCCGGTATGGACGTTCTTCATACACAGGACAATGAACACCACGATGGCCAGGACGACGAAGATCGCGGAGATCCACACATTGGTAAACAAACAAATACCTCCTTATTACTTCTTTTCCCACAGAGGAATCGTTTTTCTCTTCCAACCCAGGAGAAAAGAGCTTGGAATGGCCCTTCCATAATGCTCCCCCAAAGAACGGAAAAGGGCTTCCTCCTCTCAACACAAACAAATTATAGCATCCGCGTTTTCCAAAGTCTTTGTGCACAGGCGGTAAAATATTCCCATTTCTTGTGCTCGGAGCACATCGTTTTCCTACTCCGTGTCCCTTCTTTTTTGCCATGCTGTCCAAACCGCACCCCTTATTCCACCCTCTCCTTTGGTCTGAATGCCGGTTCCTATTTCGCTTTGCGGCAACGGCTGTTCCAGTCCTTTGTTCTAAGAACACAAAAGCTGCCTCAAATCTAACCTTGGCGCACAAATCAATCCGGAAGCGTTTCTGTTATAATGATATTTATCTTGAGAAGCTTCCGCTTCAAATTCGGTTCCAGCGGTTCAAAATCATTCAAAGGGAGGAACGGAACAGGATGTATCAAATCACAAAAAACTGTGTCTGCTGCCACAACTGCGCCACAGAATGTCCCATGCAGGCCATTGATTATGTGGGCTGCAAATATGAAATCGACCCGGACAAGTGCGTGGAGTGCGGCCTGTGCGCCCGGGTGTGTCATACCGCCTCCATCATCAACACGGAGGACAACGCCCAGCCCCCAGCCCACGACCTGGTGGTCAAGCAGGCCGACGTGGTGGTGTGCGGCGCCGGCAGCGGCCTGGTGGCCGCCGTCCGGGCAGCCATGGCGGGGAAAAAGGTGGTAGTCCTGGAGAAATCCAGCCGCTTAGGCGGCAACACCGATTACGCCCACGCCTATTTCCCGGTCTATACCAAGTGGCACGAGAAGGCCGGCATGCCCGACTGCCGGGAACAGGCTATCGAGCACTACAAGAAGGTAACCGACGGGGAACTGGACGAGGAGGTGCTACGCACCGCCGTCTACGGCTGCGGTGACTTCTTCGACTGGCTGTGCCAGTTTGGCACCTGCGAACAGGTGTATCACCTCGTCAACCTAGGGGATGCGGATGCCCACGGCCCTATCTACGGCCCCGGCCTGCTGGACTTCCCCAACCGCATCCGGGACAACCTCAACTGCCGGGATGACGCCATCGGCCCCGGCTGGGGAGGCACCTACGTCAAGTACACTATGCTGGAGGTCATCGAAAAGCTCCATCTAGACGTGGAGATCCTCACCGAGCACGCCGCCCGCCACCTGCTCACCGACGACAACGGCGCCATTACCGGGGTCATCGCCGACGATCCCGGCGGGCAGACCCAGGTCAACGCCCCCGTGGTCATCCTGGCCACCGGCGGCTTCGGCAAGAGCGATGAGAAGCTCCGGGAGTTTGCCCCGTGGTTCTTTGAGGGGGAGACACCCATCCACCGTTTCTCCGTCCCCACAGACACCGGCGACGGCATCGATATGCTCCGGGAACTAGGGGTGGAACCAGACCCGCAGCGGATGTTTGTCTCCTGCTTCGGACCCAAGCACCATCCCTTCAACAACGTTCTGGCCGACATGGCCCTGGAGCCGGAGGCCATTCAGGTCAACCTCAACGGCCAGCGCTGGGTGGACGAGGCCCTCCACCTACACGGCATGACCCCCTACATCAGCCGACAGCCCAAGGAAATCTCCTGGGCCATCGGCAGCCGGGACAACTGGGCGGCCATTGCAGACAAATTCCTGAACAATCCCGCCATGGCCAAGCGCCGCTGGCAGTTTGAGACCTGGGAAGCCGACCTGGAGGAAGAATCCAAGCTGGACACTCCGGTAAAAAAGGCCGACACCTTGGAAGAACTTGCCGCGCTGTGCGGCATGCCCGCCCAGGCTCTGACGGATACGGTCAAGCGGTACAATGAGTTCTGCGCCAAGGGCGTGGACGAGGACTTCGGCAAGGCCGCCGAGCACCTGGTGCCCATCTCCGACCACGGCCCCTACTACGCCATCTACGGCCAGCGCTTCTCCGAGGCGGCTATGGGCGGCCTGATGGTAGACGGCCAGTGCCGGGTGCTGCGCAACGATGGCACTCCTATCCCCGGCCTGTACGGCGTGGGCGACGCCACCTCCGCCATGCACCGCAAGGGCAAGCTCGCGGTGATCTCGGAGCTGACCTGGGCGGTGGCCTCCGCCTACACCTCCGGCGGAAACGCCGTGGACTATCTGGACCGCAAGGGCCAGTGAGCTGGAAAAGGAGGAATGGAAGATGTTTTTACCTGACAATTCGGTATTCGTGCCTGTGACCGACCCCAACATGTCCCCGGAGCGCACCCCCAGCCAGCGCCTGCCTATGGAAGCGCGCCTGTCCACCTTCCAGGAGGTGGAGTTCACCTATACCGAGGAGCAGACCGAAAATGAGGCCAGACGCTGCTTCCAGTGCCCCACCCACTGGTGCACCAAGAAATGCCCGGCCGGGGTCCCGGTCACCGAGTTTATCGGCCGGGTCCAGAAGAAGGACTATGAGGGGGCTTACCAGCTTATCCGCACCGCCTCCATGCTGCCTGAGATGTGCTCCCGCC
>URQA01000057.1 GCA_900549885.1 uncultured Eubacteriales bacterium
TCTCCGCCGGGGTGCGGGCCCGCCGCAGGAAGTCAAACTTTGTCTCCGAGCACACCACCGCCACGAAAATAAGGGCAAAGCCGAGGTACATGAAGGGAGTGGGGGCTTCCTCGGCGAAAAGTACGGAGAACGCCACCCCGAAGGGGGCCTCCAGCGCCAGCAGAACCGCCGCCGAGGAGGGGTCGGTGTACTTCTGCCCCACGTTCTGGAACAACAGGGCCAGCGTAGTGCCCGCCACCGCCAGGTACAGCAGGACCCACCAGGCCCGGGCAGGCAGCTCTCCGCTGGGAATCCCCCCGGTGAACAGGGTCCCCACCCAGCAACACAAGGCGGTGGAGGCGAACTGGATCGCCGTGAGGATGAAGATATCCCGGCCCTGGGAAAACTTGGACACCGCCACAATGTGGCAGGCAAAGAGAAAGCCGCCGCACAGCGTCAGCGCATCCCCCATGGTAAAGGCCAGCCCTCCGTCCCAGGACACAAAGCCGATGCCCGCCACGCACAGCGCCGCGGCCAACACATTGAAGCGGTCCGGCCTCGCCCGGTCCACCGCCCAGTAGAGAAAAGGCACGATGACGCAGTATACCGCAGTAAAAAAAGCATTTTTCCCCGGCGTAGTATCCATCAGGCCGTAATTCTGCACCGCGTAGGCGGCAAAGAGGAACACCCCCATCAGGCCGCCCCGCCACCAGTAGGAGGGGTCAATCCCCTTCCACCGCCGCCAGAACACCAGCGCCAACAGAACTGCCGCAAAGGTGAACCGGAAGGCCAGCAGGAACATCAGGTCCACGTCGTCCAGGGTATCCTTCATGATAAAAAAGGTGGACCCCCAGATGAGGGTGGCCGCCACGATCAGCGGCCTAGCCGCTTTTTTCAACAGGGCTTCGCTCATGCTATGCTCAACTCCGGATCATTCTCATCACATTTGTGACCGTGCCCCCTCCTTGGGGCACGGTCACAAGATACGTTTTATCATAACAGAAAATCAGCCACAATGCAATACGTCACCCTGGCCGGTACGCCTTCAGGATCACGGTGCACTCCCGCTGGTGGAGTACTTGGATGTTCACAAAGCCCGCCCGGTCCAGCAACTCTACCTGGCGGTCCAGTGTCAGGGGAATGTCGATGTGGACCAGCCGACCGGGTCGCACTCCGTATTTGGCCCGCCGATACTGATAGTGGTTCCAACATAGGTCCTGCTCCTCCTGGCAGCAGGCCATGTAGTCGCACTCCACATAGCAGCCGCCAGGCCGCAGGGCTCGGAACATCTTGACATAGAGCTTCTCCTTTTCCTCCGGCAGCAGGTGGTGGAGGGTCTCGAAGGACAGCACCCCGTCATACTCCCGCTCGCCCAGGTCCCAGGCGGTGTAGTCGGCCTGGATGAGCCGGAGGTCCCGGTCCGGGTAGGAGGCCCGCAGCTGGCCCAGCATGGTCTCTGACAGGTCGATGCCCGTCACCTGGAGGGCGGGGAACCGGCGGTAGAGAGAGGCCAATTCCAGCCCGGTGCCGCAGCCGATGTCCAGCAGCCGCTCTAATTTCTCGTCAAAGCAATCGGCGATGTGGGCGTACTCCTCCCCCCAGCGGCCCAGGTGTCTGTCCTCATAGATGTCCACTCGGCGGGAGAAGAAGTCTGCCATCTCCTCCGGCGGCTCCTCCCGGGTCTGGGCCAGCCAGCTCCGCAGCCAGGTGAGGTATTCCTCCCGCTCTCGGTCCGTCATGGGCCTGCATTCTAGCATCTCCGTCTCCCCTTTTCTCCAGATATGGCATAGGGCCGCTGAAAAGCGGCCCTTTTGGTGCTTTTATTATAGCACAGCGCGCCGATGTATTCAAGGCTTGTGCTCCGCCGTGTTTGCTGGTATGCTGGTGGTACCTTACAAGGGATGTGATAATTTGTACATTTTTGATCTGGACGGCACCCTCATCGACTCCAACGGTCTGTGGATGGAGGTGGACGTGGAATTTCTCGCCCGGCGTGGTCTGGCGCCCACGGCGGAGTACGAGGCGGTGGTGGCCCGCTCCATTTTCCCGGTGGCGGCGGCCTACACCAAGGAGTACTACCGCTTGTCTGACAGCCCGGCGGACATCATGGCTGAGTGGGAGGCCCTGGCTGCCGTCCACTACCGGGAGACAGTGGCTCTCAAGCCCGGCGCCCGGGCGCTGCTGGAGCAGTACCGGGCCTATCACCAGACCATGGCCCTGTTCACCGCCTGCCGCCCCGCCCTGTGCCGGATGGTGCTGGAGCGGTTTGCGCTGACGCACTATTTCTCCCATGTGGTCTACGCTGAGGAGCTGGGCCTGGAAAAGCACGACCCAGCCTGTTTTGTCCGCCTGGGCCAGCTGCTGGGGGTTCCCCCAGAGCAGTGCGTCCTGCTGGACGACAGCCCCTCCAACTGCGCCACCGCCCGGCGTGCCGGAATGACCACAGTGGGGGTGTTCGACCCCTTCTACGCCAACCGCCAGGATGAACTGAAGTCGGTAAGCACCCGGTACGTCCAGAGCCTGGAGGAATTGCTGGAACGGTAAGCACTACCTTCTTGCCCTGCCCCTCTTTGTGTGATAGAATATCGAAAAACTACTTCAGGAGGTCCCCTATGAGCATCGTGAAGGATATGTCTCTGGCCCCCTCCGGCCAGCGGAAAATCGACTGGGTGCGCTCGTTCATGCCCGCCCTGTCCCAAATCGAGGCGCGTTTCGCCCGGGAAAAGCCCTTTTCCGGCCTGCGGGCGGCGGTTTCCGTCCACCTGGAGGCCAAGACCGCTAACCTGGCCCTGGTGCTCCAGGAGGGGGGAGCCAAGGTGTACCTCACCGGGTGCAACCCCCTCTCCACCCAGGACGACGTGGCCGCCGCCGTGGCCCAGCGGGGCGTGGAAACCTTCGGCCTCCACGGCGTCACCCCGGAGCAATACGAGGACCTTTTATGCGAAACGCTCAAGTGCCACCCCCACATCGTCATCGACGACGGCGGCGACCTGGTGGGGCTGCTCACTGGGCGGTGCAAAGAGTACGCCGACTGCGTCATCGGCGGCTGTGAAGAGACCACTACCGGCATCCTCCGTCTCCGGGCCCGGGAGCAGGCGGGTACCATGCCTTTCCCCATGATGGCGGTGAACGACGCCAAGGCCAAGCACTACTACGACAACAAGTACGGCACCGGACAGTCGGTGTGGGACGGTATCATGCACACCACCAACCTCATCGTGGCGGGCAAAACGGTGGTGGTGGCCGGGTACGGCTGGTGCGGCTCCGGCATCGCCCTGCGGGCCAAGGGGATGGGGGCGGAGGTCATCGTCACGGAGATCGACCCCTTCAAGGCCCTGGACGCCACCATGAACGGCTTCCGGGTAATGAAAATGGAGGATGCAGCCAAAATCGGCGACCTGTTCGTCACCTCCACCGGCTGCCGGGACGTCATCACCGGCGACCACTTCGCCCGGATGAAGGACAACGCCATCCTGTGCAATGCCGGCCACTTCAACGTGGAGGTGGACGTGGCCTGGCTGGAGGGGCACGCGTCTGAAAAATTCCAGCAGCGGGAGAACATCATGGGCTACCGCCTGGCCGACGGGCGGGTGCTCAACGTCATCGCCGACGGGCGGCTGGTCAACCTAGCCGCGGGCAACGGCCACCCGGCGGAGATCATGGATATGTCCTTCGCCGTCCAGGCCCTGGCCGCCGAATGGCTGGTGAAGCATCGAGACAACTTGGAAAAGAAGCTCTACGATATCCCCGCCGAGATTGATGACGCCATCGGCTGGGCCAAGCTGGCTGCTTTGGGCCTGTCCATCGACCGTCTCACCCCAGAGCAGGAGGCGTACCTCCACTCCGCCCTTTGACGCGCGGATAGCTGCAGCCCTATCCCCTAGAAATTTCTCAAGAGGCCATCCCTTAGACGGGATGGCCTCTTTTGATACAATCTTTTTAAGTCTAAGCCGCCAGATCCTGGCTTTCCAACTGCCGGGCGGTATCCGCCGGCGCATTTTTCCGTCCTCGGAAGTGGAGCAGAGCGGTGATAATGCCGGTGACGATGAGCACCAGATAGCAGCTCACCGTCCGGCTGAGGATCATAGCCGGAGCGATCAGCCCCGCGCCGAACACCGCCGCGAACCCCCGGAGGAACACGTTCTCCGCTGCGCCGGCCGCCCCGGGCAGCGGCAGGTAACCCACCGAAATGCTGCACAGCACCTGCAGGGCGAATACCTCCACGAAGGAACTGCCGGTCAGGTGGAACGCTAAATAGATAATATAGGGCACCGCATAGGAGCAGGCCAGCTGGCCCATGCTCATCAGCAGCACCTGGGGCAACAGGCCGGGGGTGGCGCGGATCAGCCGCGCCCCCTGGGCGTACTGGTCCAGCTGCTCCTCCAGCTTTTTCTCCAACTTCTCCCGGTCCAGGCTGGGTCTGGCCCGGACAGCCACTCCAATGGCCCACCGGCAGATGCGCCGGGCGGGACCGGGCAGGAACAAGAACAGGATCATGGCCACATTGAGCGCGAAGAAGATGGAAAAGCCCAGCCCCAGTAGGAAGCCCACCTCTCCCCCCAGCATCCGGGGCAGATAGGGGCATAGAACCAGGGACAGCACACCGAAGATCATGATGGCGGTGTGGTATCCGATGGTGACCAGCAGCATGTCAATGGCCCCATGGGCCACCGGCACCCCGTCCCGGTTCATGTAATAGATCTGGGCCGGCTGGCCGCCGGTGGCGGAAGGGGTAATATTGCTGAAGAAAAATCCGGTGCTGGAATAGAGGTAACATCGGCGGTAAGGCTGGGGCGTGCCCAACGCCCGGAGGATCAGGTGGCTGGAACGGGCCTCAAAAGCCACAAAGGCCGCCATTAGCGCCACGCCAATGAGCAGGAAACGCCAATCCGCGCTGACTAAGGCGTGGACAAGCTGGCCGGGCGTCTGATCCCTGAGGACGTTATAAATCGTCCAGGCCAGCAGGCCGCCCATTACGGCCACCCAAATCAGGTTTCGCTTCTTCTTGATACTCATGCGCAAACCTCCTGTCCGGCCAACTGCCGGATCACCAATCCGATGGCCTGACGGCGCAGGGCCGTGTTCATCTCTCCCATAGCCGCGCTCATCCGCTCCAGCAGGACGTCGTCATGGATACAGGCGCGGATGGCCGCCAGGCAGTCCTCCTCGTCCTTGGGCACCACCCGGCCCAGGCCATGGGCCACCAGGAAGCGGGCATTTTCCCGCTCCTGTTCCAAAAAGGGCTCCCATGCCAGCATAGGCAGCTGGGCGGCGATGGCCTCAAAGGTGGTGATGCCCCCCGGCTTGGACAGCATCAGGTGAGCCCGGCCCATGTACTCGTAAACCCGGTCGGTAAAGGCTACGACCTCTATGTTCTCGTATTTCCCAGCCAGGCGGTCATAGAGCTTCTGGTTCTTCCCCGTCAAAATGGTGGTATGAACGCCGGGCAGGGCATTGAGCGCCTCATAAAAGGAATCCTTCCGCGGCATAAGGCCCAAGCCGCCGCCCATGATGAGCAGCTGGCGGGGACCGTCCATCCGGCGCAGTTCGGAGCTGAACTGCGCCCTCACCGGGATCCCGGTGACCGTCACCCGCTCCGCATCCACCCCTTTGCGCACCAGGGCGGTTTTGACATCCTCTCCCGCCACCAAATAGCGATCTGTGCCAGGGTGAATCCACTCGGAATGGCTGGTGATGTCGGTGACGCAGGTAACCAGAGGCAGGGCGCTGGTCCGCTCGGCCTTATACCGGGCCACCACGCCGGAGCACACTGGATGGGTGGACACCACCACGTCGGGCCGTGTAACGGCCAGCAGGCCGGCCAGACGCCGGGTAAACTGGCTGGCTAGGGGGACCTCCCCCTCTGCGTTGCGCTTCATGCGGTGGAATAGGTTGTAAATACCGCCGCCATAGGTCACCAAAAGGTTAAAGCCCCGGTAAAGGGCCGGAGCCGTCTCCGGCAGGGCATAGGCGAAGAAATCCACCACCTGTGCCTGGTGCCCTTCCCGCTCCAGCTGTTCCTGGATAGAGAGGGCGGCCGACCAGTGGCCCATGCCAAACTTTCCCGTCAATATCAAGATCTCCATGACCGCTCCTCCTCCGCATCATGCTTTTCCTTTGTAAGCTGTATTCAGTATAGCGAAGGGTTCTTTAGAACAAAAGGGGAATTTTTTTAAGGTTACCTTAAGATTGTGTTAAAGAAGCGCATGCTCCGCGTCAAAATTCTGTGTCCCGTCAAACACGTTCAACACCTTGCCAAGCCCGGTTCACCGGGGTATAATGGAGCAGACTATTTTCAGAAATCGGAGGCAATTGGATGCGGCGGATGCTCTTTTTCGATATTGACGGCACACTGGTGAACAGCCGGGACCGAACCATCCCGGACAGCGCAGGCCGGGCCATCCGGCTGGCCCGGGCGGCAGGCCACCTGGTTTACGTCAACAGCGGCCGCCCTTGGTGCGGGGTAGACCCCCGTGTGAAGGCTATGGGCTTTCACGGCTTCGTGTGTGGCTGCGGCCTGTACATCCGGGAGGGAGATGAGATTCTCTTCCGCCAGCGGCTGGCCAAGGATGTCCAGCAGTGGGCGGTGGATCTGGTCCGGCGTTACCGCCTCCAGGTGATGTACGAGGGGGCGGACCATGTCTACTTCGACCTGACCCGTCCACTGGCTCCCCAGGTAGCGGCGGAAAAAGCTTACTACGACCGCATGGGCCTTGACACAGAGGGGGACCCTGCTGGACCGGAGGCAGACTTTGACAAGTTCGTGGTGTGGACTGGGCCTGGGTTTGACCTGGATGCCTTCCGGCGGGAGGTGGAGCCGGGGTTCGACCTCATTCTTCGGGAGGGCTGCCTCATCGAGCTGGTCAGCCGGGGCTGCTCCAAAGGAAAGGCCATGGAGGCGCTCATGGCGCGCCACGGCATGGACCGGGCGGACTGCGTGGCCATCGGGGACAGCACCAACGACCTGCCCATGCTGGAGACGGCGGGAGTGAGCGTGGCCATGGGCAACGGCGACCCCAGGATCTTTGACCGGGTGAGCTTTGTCACCGCCCCGGTAGAACAGGACGGCATCGCAAAGGCATTGGAACGGCTTGGGCTGATATAACGCACGCGAAGGGTCTGGACGTTTGTCCAGGCCCTTTCCCGTGATCAGAATGGGCTGCCCCCTGGGTGTAAGCCTGCCGCTCCGATGGCATTCGGCTCAGCTTCCCACACCGAAAATCCCGTGGCAAGAATATCATCTGAAAAATGTCGTTTACAACCCTAAGGGGCCGTGATATAATACCTCCCGACCGGGCTCCAACCCGGTCCAACCGGCGGGCAGACAGCCGCGGACAGCTATGGCGTGACGCTGTCCGGTAGGAACGCCCGCCGCTGTGCCCTGCGCCGGCACTCTAAAGATCAAAATTGGAGGTTTTTTTATGCGCAAATTTACCGTCCGCGACCTGACCTTTGCCGCCGCCGTGGCGGCCCTGTACGCCGTGCTGGGCTATTTCGGGGACATCTTCGGTCTGACCTTCGGCGCCGTCCAGTTCCGCTTTGCCGAGGCCCTCACCGTGCTGCCCTTCCTGTTCCCTGCCGCCGCACCGGGTCTTGCCATAGGCTGCCTCATCGTCAACCTGGCCTCCCCGGTGGGACCGCTGGACATCGTGTTCGGCACCCTGGCCACCGCCGTCGCCGCCTGGCTGACCATGAAAATGCCCCGGTGGTATCTGGCCGCCCTTCCCCCCATCCTGGTGAACCTGATCATCCTCCCGCCCATCTGGGCCTGGACCTATGTGGGGGCGGTCAACGGCGCATTCTGGGCAAACTGGGCCTGGAACTGCCTCACCTTTGCCATCGGCGAAGCGGTGGTGTGTTATGTGCTGGGCACCCTGCTGCTCAATGCCCTGCCCCGCATCCCCTACTTCCGTCCCATCCTGCGCGCCCAGGTCAAGGGGTAACAGCCGGTTTGCTCCCACCGCCCGAACGGCCGACGGCCGTTCGGGCGCTTTTGGCTCAGGTTGACACCCCCAGCTATTTCTGGTAGACTTTTCTTGACCTATCCCAACACGAAAAGGAGGTATCCCACATGGCAAAGACCTGCAAGCTTCTCCTGCTGGGCCTCATCCCGCTGGCGGCGGGCTACGCGCTGAACTACATCCTGCTCCTGCCCCTTCCTCTCAACAGCTTTCTCATGGCCATCCTGGAGGCGGTCCTCCTGTTCCTGTGGGGATACCTAGCCTACCGGGTGTCATCTCCGGAGAAGAAGCCCCTGTGGCAGGCGTTCCTGCTGTGCGCCGTGGGGCTGGTGATGCTGGGGCTGGGCCTGTACCAAGTGCCGGGACAGGGAGCGTATTGGCCTAATTTCCTCGGCATTGCCTGCCAGATGTATTTTCTCCCCTTCCTGACGCTGACAGCTACCCTTTTGGCCCCTCTGTTCCAGCTGGTAATGCCTGTCCTTGAGATCTGGCCCCACTATATCGCCATTTGGATCGCGATGTTCCTGGTCAGCTGTATCGGCTGCGTCCTCCGGCGGAGGCGGGGATGACCAGTTCGCTACCGGGCAGAAAACGATATGTGATATTCCAAAAGGCGGCGCTTTTCGAAACGAAAAACGCCGCCTTTTTCAGCGGTCTGTCATGCCTTGTCCAGGGGCACGTCCCCTAGGTTGGGGCACTGGGCGGTGTCCAGGCCGTCGAAGGTCTTGGGCCGGTAGCCATCCGCCCGGATGGTGACGCTGGCGGTGGTCTCCGGCAGGTCCTTGAACCAGAAGTCGCCGAAGTCGTCGCTGACCGTCTCGTACACCGTCCCGTCGGCCAGGGTGAGGGTGACAGCGGCGCCGATGACCACCTCTTCCTCCTCCGGGTCGTACACCAGGCCGCCCACGAAGCAGCCGGGGATGTTCCGGTAGTACACCCGGGGGGAGGTGCCGTACTCCGGGTGGAGGACCACCGCATCCTTCAGCAGGTCGGCCAGCTCCTCCTCCTCGCCGAACCGGAGGGCGTCGGTGGGGCAGGCCTCCACGCACCGGGGGACCTTGGCGCCGTTGTCCAGCAGATGGGCGCAGCCGGTGCACTTCTGGGGCAGGGACAGCTCCTCGTTCCAGAAGATGGCCCCGTAGGGGCAGGTGGCGGGGAGGTCGGCCATGCCGGCGGCCTTCTCCGGGTCGATGATCACCAGGCCGTCCTCCCGGCGGTACACCGCGCCGCCGCCGGCGGCGATGCAGGGGGCGTCCTGACAGTGATCACAAAGAGTAGGGATATAGTGTATCTTTACTTTGGGTATCGTCCCCCGGGGGTAGTCGGTGACCTTGCACCAGAACTGGCCCGTGGGGGGCTGGGGGGCGGCGTAGGGCCGCCAGTCGTTCTCACAGTGCTCATCCTTGCAGGCCAGCTGGCAGTTGTAGCAGCCCGAGCACTTGGCCACGTCGATGACGAAGACTTTGGACATGGAACTTCCTCCCTCTGATCTGGGGTGATGCGGGGCTCACGCCCGCTCCGGCCAGGGATGGCCCTCGAACTGCATGGGCGGGCAGGGGGCGAAGGGGCGGACCAAATGGGGCTCCACGCTGCCCAGGGGGACGCCGGCCTTGTCCTTCAGGCAGCGCACGCCGTCGGTGGGGTCCTCGTCCTGGGCCGGGTCGGCCAGCCAACCGGCCAGGCATAGCCCCGCGTCCGGGTGGAGGGGCCGGTGCCACGCCTGGGCGTAGGTGGTGGACCACTCCTTGTATTCCGCGTCGGTGACCTTCTGGCAGTCCACCAGGAAGCCGGACACCGCCATGCCGGTGGAGTTCTTGCTGGTCATGGAGGTGGGGGTGATGCAGTTGATGCAGCCCCCCCGGTCCAGCCAGCCGGGGATGATCGGGTCCAGCCGGGCGCCGTGGTCCACGTACACCACCCCGGGGATGAGCCGCTGGGTGACGTAGGCCGCCCCCAGTACGATCCCCCGCTCGTTGAACACCTTGACGATGTCGTGGTGTTGGATGCCCCGCTGCGCCGCCGTGTCCGGGTGGATCCACACCGGCTCGTACTGATAGCCGTCCCAGCCCCGGATCTTCATGGTCTCCACCTCCCGGGTCCAGAGGATGTCGTCGCACTGGGCGTGCATCCGCCAGCGGCCGTGGTTGGACATACACAGCAGGGGGTATGTCTTGGCCCGGTCAGAGCTGAGCCGCTCGTCGTGGCTCTCGCTCTTCTCGATCCAGTGGGGCACCGGGGGGCGCTCCGGGTCGTCGGGCATGTGCTTCTCGATGTCGGTGGACGAGTACTCCAGCAGCCCCGTGGGGGTGGTGAGGGGGTGGCCCTTGGGGTCGGCGTAGAACTCATACATGCCCGCGGGGATGTCCTGGGCGTCCGGCTTGCAGGGGACCACGAAGATCTTCCGCCGCTGGAACTCCTCCCAGCTCATATAGTCCTCGCACCCGGAGGCGGCGTAGAAGAACCGCACCCGGTCGGCCTCGGTCAGGCCGTTGCCGGTGTAGGCCCGGACGTACTCGGGCCCCAGCTTCTCCGCCACCTTGACGCACACGTCGAAGTCGGTGAGGGACTCCCCGATGGGGGGACAGCAGGGGTCGGTGAGATACACCGACTGGTACACCCCGGAGGAGAGGTCGTTGCACAGGTCGCTCATCTCGTGCTTGGTGGCCACGGGGAGGATCAGGTCGGCGAAGTAGCAGTCGTTCTCCAGCCAGGGGTGCTGGGCGATCACCGTCTCGATGGACGGGTCCCGGTAGGCCTCGGTGAACAGGTTGCCGTTGTTCCAGCAGGTGACGTTGCAGGGGGAGTCGGTCCAGATCATGTGCACCCGGCTCAGCCCCGGCCGGGGGTAGACGATCTTGTCGAACTGATACTTGTTGGTGGGCTTGCGGTAGTTGTTCTTGTCCGGCTGCTGGCTGGAGGAGAAGCAGTGCAGCCCGTACCACTCCGCGTGGCCGTCTACGATGGCCTTGTGCACCAGACACCGGGGGATGAACTGCTTAGGGGCGGGCAGCTTGCGGAAGAGCTCCTGAAGCTCCGGCGCCTTTTCCTTCTGGTAGTCGTTCAGGTCGTACCGGCGCATGTCGATGTCGTCGGGCAGGTCCCCGTCCACCGCCCGCAGGCAGTCGCAGATCTGGGGCACCTTGGGGGCGAAGTCCCCCTGATAGGGCACCGGGAAGTCCCGGGCCCACATGTTCCACTCGATCATCTTGGCCTGGTGGACGCCGGGCCGGCCCAGCCCCTGCATCCCCAGCAGCATCACCTCCAGCCGGGCGGGCTCGGTGGCGTAGGGGCCGCGGATGTAGCAGCCGCCGTTGCCGTGGAGGATGGAGGTGGTCTTTTTCGCCCAGTGGCGGGCCAGGGCCTTGATGGTCCAGGGCTTGACGCCGCACTTCTCACTGGCCCACCGGGGGGTCTTGGGCACGCCGTCCTCCCGGCCCAGCACATAGTCGGCGAACTTGTCGAAGCCGTAGCTGTGGGTGGCGATATAGTCCTTGTCATAGGTGCCCTCGGTGAGCCAGATGTAGGCGATGGCCAGCTGGAGGGCGGCGTCGGTGTTGGGCAGGATGGGGATCCACTTGTCCGCGTGGACGGCGGCGGCGTAATTCAGATCCGGGCAGATATATACGCACTCGATGCCCAAGTCGGTGAACCAGTAGCACAGCCGGGAGGGCATATGGGACACCACCCCCAGGGGGGTGGTCTCCGCGTCGCACCCCCAGAACAGGAGCATGTCGCTGTGCTGGGCGATGTCGGGGTAGAGGTTGGCGGTGGGGGCCATCTCACCCACCGGCTCGCACCCCCACACGTGCTTGGCCCCCCAGTACCACCCCTCCCAGGAGTCCATGTTGCGCATCTGGAGGGTGTACCCCCCCATGAGGGCCAGTAGCCGGTTGGGACAGCCGTGGCTGGGGGCCACCCGCTTGCCCTCGCCGTGCATGTCGCTCTCGCACAGCACCGCCTCCGGACCGTAGGTTTCCTTCATCCGCTTGAGCTCATCGGCACAGATCTGGGCGGCCTCGTCCCAGGAGATGCGCACATACTTGCTCTTGCCCCGGTTCTGGGGGTTTCTCTCCCCCTTGGGGTCCCAGTCCACCCGCTTGAGGGGGTACTTCACCCGGTTGGGGGAGTACACCCGGCTCTTGTACCCCAGCCCCAGGGGGGTGATGGTCACCCGGTCCGGGGGGGTGAAGGTCTGGCCCCGGGCCTCGATCTTCCAGGGGTTGCAGTGGACGTCGGTATACGCCTTGTCGTAGGCATAGGGTCGGATGCGGGTGATACGGTTCTGGTTGGAGTCCACCAGGCAGGGCCCCCCGCTCTCGGGACCCATCAGGCTGTAACTGACCAGGGCCTGGGACTCTGGCTGAAACTTGTTGGACATGCCGCGCCTCCTTGTGCGAACACGGGATGATAGGCCGATTTCTTCTGTCTCTATTGTACCGGAAAACCCCGGCGAAGGGATACAGAAAATCAAGGTTTGGTCACAACCCTTTGCCTGTCACCCGGCGTTGCTTTTGAATTGAAACCGAACAAAACCAAACAAAACAACAATCTCGGTCTGGCCGCCCCTGTTTTCTTTCCATTCCATGCAATTTGTTCCGGGGGAAAACGATTGACTTTGGTACCATTCCAAGGTTTAAAATATAGCTGTAAAATCAGCCGTTTTGGGGCTGTTCCCGGCGGCGGACGGATGGAGGAGGTGCCGGCATTTGGCAGAACAAAACCCTGCGGGCGGGACCGCGCCGGAGCAGGAGGACAAGGTGAGCCTGGCCCCCCTGGCCAAGGATGGGGAAAAGCTGATGGCCTGCTTGGAGGCAGGCCATATGGTGGGCATCCTGTCCAAGAACGAGGTGCTCTACGCCTTTGTCTACCAGGGGATGTACCGCTGCTTCATCCACCCGCTGGGGGCGGAGGAGGGCCGGCAGAAGGCCTTCCCCATGGACGAAGAGCACCGGGCGGTCATCAAAAATCTGGCCAATCTGGCTGACCAGCTCTTTGAGATCCAGTTCGGCCCGGACATGCACCCCATGGGGGTGATGGTGGCCGCCGAACAGGGTATCATCGAGTTTTTGGACCTGATCGGCCAGCTCCCGGCGGAGGATCATGATTTTATGGCCTAGCGGGCCGGGGCAGCCAAAGGGCCCCCGCCCTTGGTTTTCCCGCCGGGATCGTCCCGGCAGACAGTGAGCAAACAACATAAGGAGGTATGGAGATGAATCACACGATCCGCACCCCCCAGGGGATGCAGACCCTCTCCGACGCCGAGATCGCGGCCCGGGCAAAGGAACTGGTGCTGGCCTGTCCCAGCCAGATCACCTGCGCCTTCCGGGTGTGGTACGAGGGCTTCGAGGGGTACGGGATGCCCACGAAGGGTGTCGTCGCCGCCATCGAAACGGGCATCGAGGACAGCGGCAGCTGGAAGGGCGTGGGCCTGCGCCGGTTTGAGAAGTACGGCCTGGTCAATTCCTACGAAAACCAGAATTACCAGAGCGCCGTCAAGGACAAAGACGGCCACCCCATGATCCTGCACCAGTTCCGGGCCGGGGCCAAGTACCAGGGGCCTGACGGCAAGATTTGGTGGATCCCCGTGGTAGAAGTGTTCGATCTGCGGGCCTTCGAGTGGAAGGACGGCAAATACGTGGGCACCATGACGGAGATCGACCCCAATTCCGACTATGCCAAAGCCATGGTCGAGGTACAGTGAGGAGGAGCGGAAATGGCAAAGGAAAAAATCACCCATAGCATCTGTGTGGGCGGACCGCTGACCATCCACACCGACCTGGCCACCGGCAGGATCCGCCGGGTCCGGCCCATCGTCCTCACCGACGACGACGCCCCCGGCTGGGTCATCAAGGCTCACGGCAAGGAGTACACCCCCCAGCGCAAGACCACCCTGTCCCTGCTGGGCTTCACGGAAAAGGACCGCACCTACTCCTACGACCGCATCAAGTACCCCATGATCCGGGAGGACTTTGTGGAGACCCCCGACGGCCAGAACCGCAACACCGAGAACCGGGGCAAGTCCGGCTACCGCCGGGCCTCCTGGGACGAGGCGCTGGGCCTGGTGGCCCGGGAGATCAAGCGTATCCAGGGCACCTACGGCAAGGAGGCGGTCACCGCCATCACCAGCTCCCACCACTCCTGGGGCCTGTGCGGCTACAAAATCTCCCTGTTTAAGCGCTTTTTCTCCATGCTGGGCTACACCCGCATCATGGACAACCCAGACTCCTGGGAGGGCTTCCACTGGGGCACCCCCCACACCTACGGCTACTACTGGCGCCTGGGCGGGCCCGAGCCCTTCGACATGCTCCACGACGCCATGAAGAACACCGAGACCATGATCATGTGGTCCCACGACCCGGACACCACCCGGGGCGGCTACTCCGCCCAGGAGTCCGCCCTGTGGCGCTGGTGGATGAAGGAGGCGGGGGTGCAGTTCATCTACATCGACCCCTTCAATAACTTCTCCTCTGTCAAGCAGGCGGACAAGTGGATCGCCCCCCGGATGGGCACTGATGCGGCCCTGTGTGAAGCCATCGCCTATGTGTGGATCACCGAGGGCACCTATGACAAGGAGTACATCGCCAAGCACGGCCATCGCTTCGACGAGTGGAAGGACCACATCCTGGGCCTGGGCCCCGACGCCACCGCCAAGACGCCC